>NZ_QXIL01000030.1 GCF_004115745.1 Levilactobacillus suantsaii
AGTGTGGTGGCGATAGCCTGAAGGATACACCCGTTCCCATGCCGAACACGGAAGTTAAGCTTCAGCACGCCAATAGTAGTTGGGGGATCGCCCCCTGCGAGAATAGGACGTTGCCACGCGATTATTCCGGCATAGCTCAGTTGGTAGAGCCCCTGACTGTTAATCAGGTTGTCGACGGTTCGAGTCCGCCTGCCGGAGTTGTGCTAATCTATTAGCAAGTATGCCGGCTTAGCTCAGCTGGTAGAGCATCGGTATCGTAAACCGAGGGTCGGGGATTCGAATTCCTCAGCCGGCATCTTAATGACATCATTCACTTCGGTGAATGATGTTTTTTTGTGGCTTTTTTCCCGGTGGCTGCCTAAACTGATAATGTGACGTGATGCGGCCACGACTAGCCCTGCCGCTGTAATCGCTTTCTTAACTGGTATAGGTCAATTGCAATAATTGGTATAGTCTTATAATTGCCGGTTTGATAATATTTTGAGCTTATTTTTGGGTATTGATTTTTAAATATAATACTTGTGGTATACTTAACTTAGTGCTATTCTAGAAGTATCGAAGAAACAGATAAAAAGGGAGATGCGCATTATGAAAAACGTCTTATTAGTTTGTGGTCAGGGGATTTCTAGTCACTTATTTCTGGGAGAAGCCAAACGAGTTGCCGAAGCCCGGCGGGTCTCCTTACGGTTTACGGCAACTAGTTTTGCAGAGCTAACGCCCGCACAATTGGCTGAACAGGATTTAGTCTTATTAGCCCCGCAAGTCGCTTATCAAGACCAACTAGATGCCGCGTGGACGGCTAACGTCAACGTTGCGGTGATTCCCAATGACATTTATGGCTGGCTAAACAGTAAGGCCCTGGTTAAGTTTGCAAGTCAAACATTAGGGCTAACGGCGGGAAAAGCCGTTGCGAGCCTCTAAAATGACCCCGACGAACGACCAACTGGCCATGCAGGTCCTCACGACAGCTGGCCAGGCGAAACAAACGTTATTTCAGGCCATCCAGACATATCATCAAACGGGCGTCCTTGAGTTACAAGCCGGACATGATCAGTTGGTAACTGCTCATCGGCTGCAGAACCAATTGACTGCGCGCTTAGCTGATCGACAGGCAAGTCCCAATGTTTTGGGGTGTCACGTACTGGACACCCTCATGGCCGTTGAGAGCAATTATGACCTGGTTCAAGCATTATTATCAAAATAAAACAACTTTTAAAAAATTCAGCCGATATTGGCTGAATTTTTTAAATTTTAAGGAGGGGTGGTGACTCATAAAAAACGGACTCGTTTTTAAGAGCGAAATGAATAAAAAATAAGAAGATTGCATGCTCGAGTCAATTTTTTATTCATTATTCAAGCCCGGCTTTTAGCTGTTTAAAGGCGCTTACATTCCGAAAGCCGTTGCGTAATGGCCTTCTATGGATTATAATTATCACTATGTTTTATGAGAGACCTATGAGATGTTCGTATGCAGTGGGTCGACCGTTATTCCTTACGGAGCATAAATATAGTTTTTGTCAGAATGCAATGGAGGTATTATCAACTTGAACAACAAATCGGAAGTCAGCCAAGATAAATCTTTCTTTGGCCAACCGCGTGGATTATCCACACTGTTCTTCACCGAAATGTGGGAACGATTCAGTTACTACGGCATGCGTGCCATCCTGATCTACTACATGTACTACTCAGTTACTAAGGGTGGTTTAGGGTTCGATCAGGGAACCGCCGCCTCGATTATGTCGATTTACGGGTCCATGGTTTATTTGTCCGCCGTTTTAGGGGGCTATTTAAGTGACCGGGTCTGGGGAAGTCGCCGGACCGTGTTCATCGGTGGGGTCTTCATCATGTTCGGGCACATCGCCTTATCAATCCCCGCCGGCAAGATGGCCCTATTTGTATCCATCTTACTAATTGTGCTGGGGACCGGGTTATTGAAGCCCAACGTTTCCGAAATGGTCGGGGGCTTGTACGATACCGGTGATCCTCGTCGGGATTCAGGGTTTACCATCTTCGTCTTTGGGATTAACTTAGGGTCGTTAGTTGCCCCATACCTTGTGGGCTGGTTAGGATTAGACTACAACTTCCACTTAGGGTTCTCCTTAGCCGCTATCGGGATGTTCTTTGGTTTGATTCAATACTGGTTCGGTGGGCGCAAGTACTTAAGCAAGGATAGCTTGTACCCGACCGATCCACTGGAACCGGGCGACTTAAAGAAGTTGTCAGTTCGGGTCATCATTGGTTTGGTGGCGTTCGCATTAATTCTCTTGTTAATGGGGCTTATGGGCTCACTGAACATCAATAGCTTTATCCTGTTACTTTCTATTATTGCGATTGCCACACCAGTGGTTTACTTTACGCTCTTCTTAACGAGTAAAAAGGTTAATACCACCGAACGGAAGCATGTTTGGGCTTACTTAGGGCTGTTTATTGCCGCGGCCGTCTTCTGGGCCATTGAAGAACAAGGGTCATCCGTTCTGGCGCTGTTTGCGGCCGACCAGACGAACAACAATTTCTTGGGCCTGCATATCTTACCAGCTTGGTATCAATCCTTGAACCCGTTGTTCATCCTGATCTACACGCCAATCTTTGCTTTCTTGTGGGACCGTTGGGGTAAGAACCAACCAAGTTCTCCTACTAAGTTTGCGACTGGGATGATTTTTTCCGGGGTTTCTTACCTGCTGATGGTGGTTCCAGTCATGATGTTTGGGACCAGTGCCAAGGTCAGTCCGTTATGGCTGGTCGGCAGTTGGGCCATCGTGGAAATTGCCGAAATGCTGATTTCCCCGATTGGATTGTCCGTCACCACGAAGTTAGCGCCACGGGCCTTCCAGTCACAGATGATGAGTATGTGGTTCTTAGCGGACTCCGCTGGGCAAGCGGTCAACGCGCAAATCGTTAAACTCTACACCCCAGAAAACGAAGTGGCTTACTTTATGGGAGTCGCTATCGTTGCCCTGGTTGCCGGGGTTATCTTGTTTATGCTGGTTAAACCGCTGAAGAAATTAATGGCGGGAATTAAATAGGTTTTAACGCGAAAAAGTGCTACGCTAGGTCATCTAGGCGGGCACTTTTTTGCTGGCCACGAAAGGGGGAATGGACATGGTACGCGTAGCGCTAATCAGTGATCTGCATTTTGACGTGAACCGAGTGGACCCAGCCCAAATCATTACCCAGCAGGTAGCTTATTTGAAGCGACAACGAGTGGGACTTTACCTGATTGCGGGCGACCTCTCGAATCATTTTGACCAGTCTGTACGAATTGCCCAGGCCTTGCAAACGCAACTGGCCCCGGCACAGGTCCGCTTTATTGCGGGTAACCACGATATGTTGCATGACGTGAGTGCCGCGGCCTTGGAAACGCCACTGACGCCCACGTATTTGCACAACCAATTTCTGGACGTGGCGGGGACCAACTGGCGCATTATCGGCAACAATGGCTGGTACGACTACGGTTTTGCGGATAATTTAGTGGGGCGCAACTTTCAAGCCTGGAAAAACGCCTTCTGGGTCGATAGCAGCATTCCCCAGGACTTGAGTGACCCCCAGCGCTTCGAACGGGTCTACGGGCAATTAACGGCGCAATTAGCCCAAGCTCAAGCGGCCCAGAAGCAAGTCCTGGTGATGACGCACTTTGTCCCCCGTCGTGAATACATCGTTTACACCCAAGACAACCGCTTCTGGAACATGGCTAATGCCGTCATGGGCAGTCCGCGTCTGGGACAATTGTTTGCGCAATACCAGGTCCCCGTAGTTGTCTTTGGGCACATGCACCGGCATTACTGGCCGCAACACCTCAGCAATACCTGGTACTATAACCAAGCGCTGGGGTACCACAATCATCGCTTGAATGAGTGGGAGAGTGGGGATTTCATGACGGAATGGCGCCGACGGTTACGAATTTTAACCTTGACCTAAAAAAAGTTAGAAAAAGGCTTGACGGTTTATGCAGAATTTTGTATGATAGTGAAGTTGATTCGTTACGACGTTTCATTTTTTGGAGGGGTAGCGAAGTCTGGCTAAACGCGGCGGACTGTAAATCCGCTCCTTCGGGTTCGGTGGTTCGAATCCACTCCCCTCCATATTCTTGGGCTATAGCCAAGTGGTAAGGCAACGGGTTTTGATCCCGTGATGCGCTGGTTCGAACCCAGCTAGCCCAATCAGATGAATCACCGCGGTGGGAACTTGGGATTATCCTGGGTTTCTTTTTTTTTGCTCTTTGTAAGCGATTATTGATAATCTGGTTCTTCGTCAAGTGAAGTTGATAGATTATTTTGGAAGTAACTAAGCTGAAAATGGTTGTTAAACTATCTGGTGGTGAGAAAGATGTTCAGCATGCTGTCGCAAGCTTCTTGAGAGGACTTGGATGTTCAAAGAAGACGGCAAAGCGTTTGGCAAAGGCTGTTACGGCTGTGGTGCTTTAAATTATATTTGAAGATGATTTATAATTTTTAAAAAATTCAAGAAATACTTAGTTGGCTATTGGGAAAATACATTGATAGTGACTATTTTTCAATTGGTCTTTGCCTTTCTTTCTGAACTATGGGCTAAAATATTTTATCCTAAAAAGTAATATGACTTTTAGTTATTAGGGACTGCTCTGGGTCAAGTAAACAGGTCAAATGATTAAAGTAGCTATGTGGGTTGTAAAAAGGTATGCGTCCGAAAATTCTGGTTCTATATCATCTGTTGCGAACACCCAAGTCTATCTTGAGTCTCAATAACAGATACTATAGATCCTTTTTCTATCCAATTTTCGGCGTCTGCCCCTGCAGTGACTGGTTTTCTCCCGGCGATAAATTGACAAGTGCCGTTTTTTTCGCTAAAGTCGACTTAATCATGGTGCAGACCGGTTAGACCAAATTACGGGTCCGTTGGTTTCGAGACAGGTCCTCGAACAAACCGGAACGGCGGCCAGTCTTAGACCAATTTCGATGTATTCGCTACCATGGTGGAGGCATCACCGGACAAATAATCGACGACACCGACAGTGTCGGGCGGCGTTTAGGGGGATTTATGATGAATATTGGTTTTATTGGTGTTGGTGGGATGGCCCAGGCGATTATCGCCGGCCTGCTCCAAGCAAAGGCGTTTTTACCGGAAGACATCATCGTGCATAGCCGGCGACAGGAAAATTATGCGCCGTACGCCAAACAGCATGGGTTGATGACGGCGGCGAGCAATGCCGACGTGGCAACGCAAAGCGATTTAGTGGTCCTGGCGGTCACGCCCAACGTGGTTCCAGATGTGTTACGGGAAATCAAACCCCAACTCGCCGACGGCCAGACCACGTTGATTTCGATCGTGGCGGGGTTGTCGTTAGCGACCATGGGCGACATTGTGGGAACAAAGGTGCCGATTTTGCGGACGCTCCCGAACGTGAACGTGGAAATTGGGGCGGGGATGACCGCTGTAGCGGCTAATTCTCAACTGACCGGTGGCAAACTGACCAGTGCGTTAGGCGTCTTTGGCGCGATTGGGACCACCACGCAACTCGCTGAAGACCAATTTGGAATTTTTAGTGCGTTAGCGGGGAGTTCGCCAGCCTACATCGACTTGTTTATCGATAGTCTTAGCCGGGCCGGCGTGAAGTATGGCCTGACCAAGGCCCAGGCGACCCAGATTGCCGCGCAAGCCACGTTGGGGTCGGCCAAAATGGTCTTGAAGAGCGACAAAATTCCGTTTGCCTTGATCGACCAAGTCGCCTCACCAGGGGGCAGTACCGTGGCTGGTTTGTTGGCCATGGAAGAAGCCGGTTTGATGACATCAGTCGTCAAAGGCATCGACGCCACGGTAGCGAAAGATCAAGCGGGTCGCCACTAAGTTCTGACTTGCAACGATGGTCTATACCGATTATAATGACAATGTTGTTAGTTGGGCCTTAATCGAGGAGGAGCATTATGAGCATTGTCTTAAAACACGCTAAAATTTATACTGGGGATGAGGTCATTGCCGACGGGTACGTCCGCTTTGACCAACAAATTACGGCGGTCGGGCCGGTGGCTGAGTTTCGGCCCCAACCGGCAGATGAAGTCCACGTGGTCACGGGGCAAACGATTGTGCCGGGCTTTATCGACGTGCACAGCCACGGGGGCTACGGGTTCGACAGCATGGACGGGGATCCCGACCAGATTGATACTATGGTCACCAAAATGATCGGTGAGGGGATCACGACCGTCTTTCCAACGACCATGACCCAGTCCAATGACGCCATCGACCACGCGATGCAAGGCATTGCACAGGCGGCGGAAAAGAATCCGGTGATTCAAGGGGTCCATTTGGAAGGGCCGTTCATTGCGGCCATCTTCAAGGGGGCCCAACCGGAAAAGTACATCAAGGACCCCGACGTGGCCTTGTTGGCTCACTGGAACGAGTTATCGGGCAACCGAGTCAAGTTGATCACCTATGCGCCGGAAGACCCAGGCGCCGCTAAATTTGAGAGCTATTGCCTGGCTAACGGTATCGTGCCGTCGGTCGGTCACTCCAACGCGACGCGCGCACAGTTGTTGACCAGTAAGGCGACCCACGTGACCCACTTGTACAACGCGCAACGAGGGTTACGGCACCGTGAACCGGGGGTTACCGGGCACGCCATGTTGGAAGATAACCTGTATTGTGAAATCATTTGTGACGGGTTCCATAACGTGCCGGACATGGTCAAATTGGCTTACGAGCAAAAGGGCCCGCACCGCTTAGAGCTAGTGACGGATTCCATGCGCGCTAAGGGGATGCCCGAAGGCGTCAGTGAACTGGGCGGGCAAAAAGTCATCGTCAAGGACCGCCAGGCACGCTTAGAGAGCGGCAACCTGGCGGGGTCGGTCTTGCGGTACGACGAGGCCTTCCGCAACGTCATCGCCTTTACGGGCTGTGGCGTGGCCGATGCGGTCCAGATGAGTGCGGTCAACCAAGCCGAAGAATTTGGCTTAACGCGTAAAGGAAAAATCACCGTGGGCCGGGATGCGGACCTCAACTTGATGACGCGTGACTTACAGTTGCAAGCCACGTACAGTTTGGGGCGCCGGATGACGGGAACCACGAAATAGAAACAATCTAGAAGGGATGTTGGGTGCTGTGAGTTCACCGATTTATATTCAAATTCATAACGATATTAAACGAGCCATCGAAGCCGGAAAGTGGGCGGTGGGGGATCGAATCCCTTCCGAACGGGAGCTCTCACGCGATTTTGATGTGAGTCGGATGACGTTACGGCAAGCCATTCAGACCTTAGTCGACGAGGGTATCCTGGAACGCCAAGTGGGTTCTGGCACCTACGTGGCTAATCAAAAGGTCCAAGAAAAGATGTCTGGGGTCACCAGTTTTACGGACCTGATGCTGGCTCAGGGCAAGCAACCGTCGAGTAAGACCATCTCGTATCACGTGATGAGTCCCTCGTTGAGTGAAGCCGAGAAGCTCAAACTCCACGAAGACGATGTCGTCTTGCGGATGGAGCGGATTCGCTACGGGGATGACGTGCCGATTTGTTTTGAAGTGGCCACGGTCCCGGACCGCCTGGTCAAAGGGTTGAACAAAAAAGAAGTAACCAGTTCGCTTTACCGGGCCTTGGAAGATAAAAAGAAATTGAATCCCGGCAAGGCGCAACAAACGGTCTCCGCAATGTCGGCTTCCGAACGGATTGCGGAATATCTGAAGATCAAGCGTGGCGATGCCATTTTGCGGTTACGGCAAGTGACCTACCTGCAAGACGGGACCCCCTTCGAATACGTGCGGACCCAATACGTGGGCGAACGGTTTGAATTTTATTTGGAAAAGTAATCCTGAGCGACCAAAAGGGCCTCACAGCCAGCGAAGACGTGGCTGTGAGGCCCTTTGATTTAACGTGATTATGGGTTATTGTTGTTTAGCCTGACGCTTGACCAGGTGCAGGTAACGGGGGATGACGGCGATGCGCTTGAGCCGTTTGGGGTCCTTCAGTGTTCGGTAGAGCCATTCCAGATGATGGTCCTGCCAGAATTGAGGGGCGCGAGGAACGGTCCCCGCCAGCACGTCAAAGCTTCCGCCGACCCCCATCCATAGACCTTGAGTAACTTGCCGGTGCGTGGCGATGAAGTTCTCTTGCTTAGGAAAGCCCAGGGCCGCAAAGACCATGTCCGGTTGTTTGGCGGCGATGTCGGCGACGATGGGTGCAGCGTCTTGAAAGTAGCCGTCTTTGAGGCCGACGATGTCCAAGCCGGGGTAGGCTTGAGGCAAGCGAGTTGCGAGTTTAGCGACGACTTCCGGCTTGGCGCCCACAAAGTAAGCGGAGCGGTGGTGGTCACTTCCCCAGGTCAAGAGGGCTTGAAGCGTGTCGAACCCGGTGATGCGTTCCGGTAAGGGCTGGCCCAAAATCTGCGCGCCGTTTAAGATGCCGATGCCATCGGGAGTCACAAAATCAGCACCCTGAATGGTAGCTTGATAGTCGGGGTGTTCGTGAGCGTACATCACGATTTCCGGATTAGCGGTCACCACGAAGGTGTTTTCCTGTTGCGTGATTCGTTGCTGCAAGGTGGTTAAAAACTGGGCTTGGGTGGTCTTGATGAAGGGAATCTCGAGGACCGTGACGGTCGGGAATGTAGCGGACATAGGTGAACTTCCTTTCGAAGCCGGCTAAGTTGGCTGAATAATCATTAGCCAATTTGTAAGACAAATTAGTGGGCCGGTCATTTTGTTCCTGTTACTATTGAAATTAAGAATTTTTAGATTGGTTTCATGCTAAAATAGAACAGTTAAGTTTAATTGTCATGAGTCTGTGAATTAGTACAGTGAAACCTATAAGGAGAGTAAAATCCATTATGACGAACTTGTATCCTGACGATAGCTATACGCTCCATACGGATGCCTATCAAATCAACATGATCCAGACGTACTTCCAACAAGGCATTGCCAACAAGCACGCCGTTTTTGAGGTGTTCTTCCGTGACATGCCCTTTCACAACGGGTACGCCGTTTATGCGGGATTAGAACACGTGGTCCATTATATCCAAAAATTGCATTTTTCCCAAACGGATATTGATTACTTACGGGAAGCTGAAAACTATCCCGAAGAATTTTTAACTTACCTCAAGAACTTTAAGTTCACCGGGTCGATTCGCTCGGCCGTTGAAGGGGAACTGGTTTACGCCCACGAACCTATATTACAAGTGGAAGGCCCATTAGCCGACTGCCAGTTAGTGGAAACGGCGATTTTGAACATTCTCAACTACCAAACTTTGATTGCGACCAAGGCAGCCCGGATTCGTTCCGTGGCCGGCAACGATGCGTTGATGGAGTTTGGGACACGGCGGGCTCAGGAATTTGATGCCGCCATCTGGGGAACCAGAGCCGCCTACATCGGTGGGTTTGACGCCACGTCGAACGTGCGGGCTGGTAAGCTTTTTGGGATTCCGATTAGCGGCACGCATGCCCACTCCTTGATTCAGACCTACGGGGATGATTACCAGGCCTTCAAGGCGTACGCTGAGACCCATCACGACTGTGTCTTTTTGGTCGACACCTACGACACGTTACGCAGCGGGGTACCGAACGCCATTAAGGTAGCCCAAGAGATGGGCGACCGCATCAACTTCCAGGGGGTGCGGATCGACTCTGGCGATATGGCCTACCTGTCAAAGCGGGTCCGGCAAAAGTTAGACGAAGCGGGCTTCCCGGACGCTAAAATCTACGCATCGAATGACCTGGACGAAAAGACGATTCAAAGCTTGAAGATGCAAGACGCCAAGATCGATGTGTGGGGCATCGGGACGAAGCTGATCACGGCCTTTGACCAACCAGCTTTAGGCGCCGTGTACAAGATGGTGGCCATTGCGGACGATGAGGGTCAGCTTAAACCGACCATCAAGTTGTCCAACAACGCCGAAAAGGTGACGACGCCTGGTAAGAAGCAAGTTTGGCGCATCACCAAGAAGACCGATGGCAAGACGGAAGGCGACTACGTTTCCTTAGTCGACGAAGACCCGCAAAACGAAGAGGCCCTGTACATGTTCCATCCAAGCTACACCTACATCAGTAAAACGGTGACGGACTTCAACGCCCGGCCGATTCTCCAGCCCATCTTTGCAGATGGGAAGCTGGTCTACAAGTTGCCGAGCTTGTCGGCGGTCCGGGACCGATGCCGCGGGGCCCTTGCCAACTTATGGCCTGAATACAAGCGGGACTTGAATCCACAAAAGTACCCGGTCGACTTGTCACAAAAGTGCTGGGACCAGAAGATGGCTATCATCAAGCAGATTCACAGTTACGTGCAAAAGATGCCGGAATAGACCGGTATTGAGGGGGTAATTCACGATGCGGGAACAACAAAAAGCAATCATTGAGGCCTTGAAGGTCCAACCAACGATCGACCCGGCCGCCGAGATTCGGCGGAGCGTCGACTTTCTCAAGGCTTATTTACAACAATACGATTTCATGAAGACCTTAGTCCTGGGGATTTCCGGGGGCCAAGATTCGACCTTAGTCGGGGCACTGTGTGAACAGGCCGTAACGGAACTCCGTCAAGAAACGGGCGATAACGATTACCGCTTCATTGCGGTCCGCTTACCTTACGGGGAACAGGCCGACGAGGCCGACGCAATGGCCGCTATCGACTTTATGGGCGCCGATGAGGTCCAACGGGTCAACATCCAACCGGCGACTGACGCCATGGAAGCGGCTGTGGCAGCAAACCAGGAAACCATCAGTGACTTTAACAAGGGTAATATCAAGGCTCGGCAACGGATGATCGCGCAATACGCGATTGCCGGTGCCCGTGCTGGAGCCGTCGTTGGCACCGACCACGCGGCCGAAGCCGTGACCGGGTTTTACACCAAGTACGGGGATGGCGCCACGGACATTTGTCCTATCTGGCGGCTAGATAAGCGCCAGGGGGCGGCCATGCTCGCCACCTTAGGCGCCCCGGAGCACCTGTATAAGAAGGTGCCGACGGCCGACCTTGAAGACGACCGGCCAGCTCTTCCCGATGAAGCGGCGTTAGGCGTGCGTTACACAGATATTGACGATTATTTGGAAGGCCGAACGGTTAGTCAGGCAGCCGCCGAGAAGATCGAGGCGTGGTACCATAAGACGGCCCACAAGCGCCACATGCCAGTCAATGTGTACGATACGTTCTGGCAGGACAAGTAAGGGAGGCAACCCATGCGAAAAGTTAATATGAGTACTTACATCGGCACCCTGTCCCAAGTCCTGCAGGGGACGGAAGACGAAGCCGACCAAATGAACACCGACTTTGAGACCGTCCGCAAGGCCTTGGATAACGGGACCGTGGCGGAGTTGACGGTGGCCGATTTGACCGACATCAAAACCCACTTTCAAGCGGGGACCACGGCGTACCAAGGCAAGCTGGACCAGTTGCAAAACGCCAGCGTGCCCGTCCGTATCCTGGGCAAGCACAAAGCGTTAGTGGCGGCTTACCGGACCTACGTAGCAGGCTGTCAGTCGATGACGGATAGCCTCGATGCTGACCAACAAACAGTGGATCAAGCGGCCTTTGATGCAGCAGAAAAGACACAGGAGAACGCGATGACCAAGGTCACCGCGGCGACTCAGCGGATTATGACCAGCGTGCAGTAGGCAATCGAATCGTCACGAGTCGCGCCGCATAACGTGGTATCATGGAAGGGATGGTTAGGTGACCAATCTTGAATTGCAGCGGTTAGTGGAGCAAATCTCAATGGCCAGTTTTCACCGGCCCTTCCGGCACCAAGCCACGTTCAACGCCCGCTTGAAGACCACTGGTGGCCGTTATCGGTTACAGGACCATAATTTGGAACTCAACCCAAAGATGCTAAGTGAACACGGTCGCGCGACCCTGATTGGGGTCATCAAGCATGAGTTGTGTCACTATCATCTCCACTTGGCTGGTCAATCGGGGCAGCATCGGACTAAGGCGTTCCAGCAACTTCTGGCACGAGTTGGCGGATTGCGTTACGCCCCGGCCCCAAGCACTACGGTGCACCGCAAACGTCGTTTTCAAGTTTACGTGTGCACGCAGTGTGCGCAACGCTACTACCGACTCCGGCGGATTGATGTGACGCGACTAGTCTGTGGTCGGTGTCGCGGGCGTTTGCAGTATCAAGGGACGGTCCTAGCCACGCAACGACCACAAGAGACATAAGGGGGAATGGCAGATGGGTAAGACAATTATTCGAGTTCCCGCTACGGCGGCGAACCTGGGCCCAGGCATTGATTCTATTGGGGCGGCTTTACACTTGTATTTGACCGTCATCATCGAAGAAAAAACCGAAAATTGGCGGGTCAACCACGCTTTAGGAACGGATATTCCACGTGATGAGCATAACCTGATGGTCCAAACAGCTCTGAAGGTTAACCCCAAGTTGACGCCGCATCAGTTGACCGTAATGTCTGATATCCCGGTTTCCCGGGGATTGGGTAGCTCGACCAGTGCGTTGATTGCGGGGATTAAGATTGCCAATGAATTAGGCGAAATGGACCTCAGCATTGCCGACCAACTAAACTGGGCGGTCAAGTTAGGCGGCGCCTTGGATAACGTGGCGCCCGCTTTGTTGGGCCAGGCTGCTGTGGCCACTGTGGATGCGGCGGGCCAGGCAGATGCGTTGCAGTTGCCTTTACCGAATCTGTCAGCGTTGGTCTTCATTCCCGCGCAGACGCTCTTAGCCAATAAGAGTCGGGCGGCACTGCCTAAGCAGGTCAGCTTCAAGAAGGCGGTCCATGCTAGTGGGGTAGCCAACGTTTTGGTCGCGGCGGTGTTAGAAAATAAGTGGGACTTAGCGGCGAAGATGATCGAACGCGATGAGTTCCACGAACAGGCGCGTTCACAACTGGTGCCGGAGTTAAAACTCATTCGCGAAACGGCCCACGACCTGGGCATTAGTGGCACCTACCTCAGTGGGGCCGGCCCAACAGTCGTCACGCTGGGGTCACAGGCTAAATTGACCCTGTTACGTAACAAATTGACCACCCACGATTTACCGGGGAGCCTGCGCATCATCCCATTGGATGAGCACGGCGCCACGGTCTTGACGGATGCTTAAAGCATAAAAATTCAAATAACTCACAAAAAGGGATTGCGAGGACCATTTCCATTTGGTATACTATCTCTTGTGAGTTAACGCGGCCATGGCGGAATTGGCAGACGCGCAAGATTAAGGATCTTGTCGGGGTAAACCCGGTGGAAGTTCGAATCTTCTTGGCCGCACTAATTGGATTAAAAATCGTTACCTTCGGGGTAGCGATTTTTTTATGCCCACATTTGGGCAGTTTATGTGACAAAAGGATAACAATTACGGGTTGCAATCGTTTTTAGGCGGTTTGGCTCTTCCCAAGTGCGTCAGAAGGGCGTAGAATACTGCTTTAAATGTTCGTACAAATTTTCTGAAAATTGTGTGAGCTTTTTAGGTGACAATTCTGCTGAGAGGCGGTATAGTAATGGTCCTGTGCTTGAAAACACGGGCAAAATTTTCAAAGGAGGTCGGCATATGAACGACTTAACCACGGGGAAGCCCTTAAAGCTTATTTTCTTTTTTACGATTCCACTGTTAATAGGTAATTTATTCCAACAATTATATAACGTTTCTGATACCGTGGTTGTCGGGCAGACTTTGGGGGTCAAAGCCCTGGCCGCAGTCGGCGCCACGGGGTCCATTAACTTTTTGATTATTGGGTTCGCTCAAGGTCTGACTGCCGGGTTAGCCATCATTACCGCGACGCGTTACGGCGCTCGTGATTATCACGGCGTGCGGCGGTCGTTTGCGGCGAGCATTGTCATTTCGATTTTAATGACGATTGTCTTGACGGCGTTGGCCCTGACATTTGTCGACCCTATTTTGAAGTTGATGCAAACGCCAGCGTCCATTTTTGCTAATGCGCGGACGTTCATCAGCATTATCTTCATCGGGATTTTTGCGTCAATGGCCTTCAACCTGCTCTCGAACATTATTCGGGCGCTGGGTGATTCGCGGACGCCACTGATTTTCTTGGTCATCGGGACCATCGTCAACGTTGTTTTGGAACTCCTCTTCATTCTGGTTTTCCACATGGGCGTGGCCGGTGCCGGTTGGGCGACCGTGATCTCACAGGTCGTGGCTTCTTTATTGTGCGTCTTGTATATTATGCGCTCAATCCCGGTTCTGCACATCTCTAAGTCCGACTTTACGGTCACTATCAAGGAACTCTGGGACCACTTCTCCACTGGGATGCCGATGGGCTTTCAACTCTCCATCATTGCCATTGGGACGATGGTGATGCAGGCAGCATTGAACTCCTTAGGGACCGATTCCGTAGCGGCTTCCACGGCAGCGTCCAAGGTTGACCAACTGTGCTCGTTGCCGATGTCCTCGTTTGGGGTCACCATGGCGACTTTCGCGGCCCAAAACTTTGGGGCCGGCAAGTATGGCCGGATCCTCGAAGGGGTTAAGAAGACCCTCTGGTTATCTGGCATCTTTGCGGTCGCTGCGGGAAGCTTAGTCATCTTCTTTGGCAAGCCAATCGTCACGTTGATCATCGGGACTGCCGATGAACACGTTATTCAATTATCCCAGACCTACTTCAACATCATTGGGAGCACTTACCTCTTGTTGAGTGTCCTGTTCATCATTCGAAATACCCTGCAGGGCTTAGGTCGGCGGGTACTGCCAACTCTAGCTGGGGTCGGCGAATTGACCATGCGGGTCTTTGCCGCTTTGTTTATGGTCGAGGCCTTTGGTTATAGCGGGGCCGTTTCGGCGGAACCACTGGCTTGGTTAGGCTCCTGCGCTATCTTGGTGCCATCCTGGATTCGGGCCGTACACCAACTGCGGAACTTGAAGCGTTCCGAAGACTTCTTGTCAGCGGACCAAGCGGACGAAGCCGCGGTTCCGACCGACGCGCAACCGAAGTTTGAGTCGTAAATTTAAAAGCATGCTACACTAGGGAAGGTGATCATAAGCGATCAGCTTCCCTTTTTTGATGGATTCATTAACTAGTAATCAAGGAGGCAACTATGAAAAGTTTTATTTTTGATATTGATGGCACCTTACTGGACACCGAGGCGATGTACATCAAGTCGCTGCAGGCGATTCTACACGAACGGGGGATGGATCGTCCCTACGCGGAACTGGCCACGACCTTTGGCATTCCCAGTCGTGACGCCTTGATTCGTTTGCAGGTGCCCGATGTCGAGGAGGTATTGGCGTTGTGGGGGCCCCGGACAGCCGATTATCGTGCAACCGTTGCGGTCTACGACGGGGTCAAAGCCGCGTTACAAGCGTTGCAGACGCGGGGGGCCCAACTGGCCATCATGACATCGAAACGTCGGTTTGAATACGACCGAGACGTGGTCCATGAGGGGTTGGCCCCTTACTTTAGTCAGGCCGTGGTCGCCGAAGATGTGGCCCACGGCAAGCCCGCACCAGATGGCATCTTACTAGCCATGCAACGGCTAGGAGCCGACCCAGCCAGCACGGTTTATGTGGGTGACACCCTGTATGACGTCGAGGCGGCCCACGCGGCGCAAGTCGAATTCGGACTGGCGGCTTGGAATGGCAAGCACCCGGATTTGGTACCCGATGTCTCCTTTCAGACCCCGGCCGAAATGCTGAGATTATTGGGTTAGGGTTACGGAGTAAGGTAGATGTAACCGCTCTTTTATGCTATATTAAAGTCAGTCTAAATTTAAAAGGAAACGTTGAAGAGGTGGCAGCATGCTGGCCATAATTGTAACGGGACATGGAGATTTTGCCCACGGCATTTTGCAAAGTGCCGAAATGATTTTTGGAAAGACACATAACGTTGCGGCCGTCTCATTGGCGGCTAATGAGAGTATCGAAACGCTGACGCAGCGCTATCAACACGCGATTGATCAGATGACGGCCATGACGGAACTCTTATTTTTGGTCGACCTTTGGGGCGGCTCACCGTTCAACACGGCGAGTCAACTAGTGGCGACGCATCCGCGGACCTACGGGTTACTGGCGGGCGTGAACCTGCCCATGTTGATTGAAGCCTTGGCTTTACAGCAACAATCTTTAGATCAGGTGATCCCGCACCTAGAGCAAACGGCGCGGGGCGGGATTCGCCACTTAGATTTACAACTAGATATGGGAGATGACGACTTACTATGACAATGGCGATTCAACTCGCACGGGTCGACAGTCGGTTGCTTCACGGCCAAGTAGCGACGGTGTGGACGAAAGCCGTTCGGCCCAACCGTATCCTGGTCGTTTCCGATACGGTGGCGCAAGATAAGTTACGTAAAACGCTGATTCTGCAGGCGGCCCCGCCGGCCGTGAAGGTCAACGTGATTCCGAGCGCCAAAATGGTTCAGATTTACCGGGACGCCCGGTTCGATGGCTTTCGGCCGTTGATTTTGACCGAAACGTTGCCTGAAATGGCAGCGCTAGTGGCGCAGGGTATCGATCTCAAGGCCACGGGGGTCAACGTGGGTAACTTGGCGTACACGCCGCATCGCACGATGTTGACGCCCAGTGTGGCGGCTGATGATCAGGATGTCCAGGCGGCGCGTCAATTGCAGGATGCTGGGGTGACCGCGTATACCCAGACGGTTCCCACGGATCACCAACAGAACTTCTTGGTGCTGGCCGCCAAAAAAGGCCTCACACAATAGGTTAAACGTCTGGCAGCCTCACTCAGGATTGCGCCTGAGCGAGGCCTTTTTGTGACAACGATTGATGAAGGGATCGAGAAATGTGAGTGGTAGGATTATCGCCGTGCTGATCATTGCCTTTCTGGCGGGATTAGATGGCGTGGTAGATGAATGGCAATTCCAACAGCCAATTGTCGCCTGTACCTTGGTAGGGCTTGCTTTAGGCCAGCCGCTGACGGGGGCGGCTTTGGGCGCGTCACTACAATTGATTACGTTTGGCTGGATGAACATTGGCACTTCGGTGGCCCCCGACCCGGCGCTAGCCGCGGTCATCACGGCTTGGTGGGTCGCGGGGACCGCCCAACTGCCCGTGGAAATGGGGGTCATCTTGGCTTTGCCGTTGGCCTGGGTCGGCCAACTCAGCACCCTGGGCTTACGTCAGCTGATTATTCCCTTGGTGAACCGTGCTGATCAAGCCGCTACCGCCGGAGACCTGCACCGCATCAGTCGGTTACAGGTAGTAAGTGCTGGCTTGCAAGGCTTACGGACGTTATTGCCAGCGGCGCTTTTGATGAGCCTGCCAGCTGACTGGTTAACCGCGGGGTACCACCTGTTGCCCGCGGTTTTGCGGGGCGGCTTTCGGGTGGCTGCAGGCGCGTTGGTCGTGGTCAGTTTTGCAATGGTGATCAACACTATGGCCACTCGTAAACTTTGGCCATTTTTCTTTCTGGGCTTTGCTTTGGCAACGGACCAGCGCTTAAGTTTGTTGGCACTAGGCATGATTTCGATTGCTTTAGCTGTGTTGTACGTGCAGTGGCCCAACCACACCGGGTCGGGACCCAATTCGCCGACCGGAAAAACTCCGGAGACGACCGATGACGAGGCGTTGGACCGGGAACTCGATGATTTTTGATGAAGGAAGTGGCAAGTATGGCGACACCTAAACAGTTGTCTAAGACCCTCACGTTGGGGGACCAGTTACGGATCTTTGGGCGTTCGGGACTGGAACAAGCGGCCTGGAATTACCCGCGCTTACAAAATCTGGGCTTTTGCTACATCATGATTCCAGCCATTAAACGGCTGTACACCCAACGTATGGATCAGGCTACTGCAGCGACGCGACATTTGGTGGCGTTCAACACCATGCCTTATATGCAATCGCTGATTACGGGGGTGACTTTATCACTAGAAGAGCAACGGGCAAACGGCCAAGCCCTCACGGATGCAGATATCAACGCCGTTAAAGTGGGGATGATGGGGTCGTTAGCTGGTGTGACCGATCCCGTGTGGTGGGGCACCTGGCGCCCCATTTTAAGTGCCTTTGCGGCAAGTTTAACGCTTAGTGGTCTAGGTATCCTGGGTCCGGTAGTGTTCTTCGTGAGCTGGAACATTGTGCGCTTAGGGTTTCGTTGGTGGGCCCAACGCTGGGGTTATCGGCACGGGTTAGATGTCATTCAAGACCTGGGAACCGGTATTTTACAGAAACTTACGCTCGGGGCGTCACTCGTAGGACTCTTCATGATGGGAGCGATGATTCCGCGGTGGGTCAAGCTGACCTTAAAACCAATGTTGACTACTGATCACCAAACGGGTTACTCCCTTCAGACCCTGTTGAATCAATTGTTGCCAGGTCTTTTACCGTTAGTCGCTACCTTGGGATGCGTATGGTTGTTACATCATCGGGTTAAACCCTTCTGGTTGTTGATAGGAGTCTTAGGTTTGAGTATCTTGGGTTACTGGCTAGGATGGTTAGCTTAACCCCGTTAAAATTAAAGCGGACTTCTCAGGGATTGGTGCCGTGAGAAGTCCGCTTTTTAAGTGGTATTAAATTGATTGATTGAATTATGCGGTGACCAAAGCAGGTTTACCGTATAAATAGCCCTGATGCAATGTGATGCCATAATGATGGGCTAAGGCTTGGTCTTGGCCAGTTTCAATCCCTTCCAAGATGATTTCTAGGTGGTGTTCCCGGGCGACTTTAGTCCAAAACGTTAGCTCGGGTTGAATCGCTGCGGGCTTGTGCTGTGCCCGAAAATTCTGCATGGCAAACTTGATCTCATCGACGCATGGTAATAGCGACTTGACGTTATGGTAGGTGTTGACGCCCGTGCCGACGTCATCTAATCCCAGCTGGATGTCCGCGCGATGAAGCGTGGCACTAAAGGGAATCAACTCGGATAATTTGGGCGCCTCCGTGTGTTCAATGACCAACGGTACCGTCCCTAGTTGGTGCTTTAACTTCACGATGGTCGTGAGCGTTTGGGGGTCTTGGAACTGTTGGCGATTGAGGTTGAATGCCAGGCGTTGATTGGTCGTGGCAACGTTCAGGGCTGTCGCCGTTTGTTGGAGCAACCGGGCCTGGTCTGGGACCGAGATGGCCGTAAATGAGGCGGGGAGAACCCAGACGTGACGCTTTTGTTGACGTAACAGGACCTCGTAGCCGAAAATTCGGTGGCGAGCCTGATCAACTTGTGGTTGGGCAAAGAACCGATACATCGACAAGTCACTTCCTTTGAAAACCCAATGATAACGCCTTCAGCATAGCACAATCTCAAAACTAAGCAAGCCCATAGAAGGTTTATGGGAATAATAAGTTTAACGAGTAATCATAAAAACAGCCGATAGTGCTAAATATACTTGTTCCGATGGTTGAACCTTTGTCTGTATAAATTTTAAATTGATTTATAAAAGGCCTTGCTGATGTTAATACTTTAGAAGCCACCGGCGGCTAACTCCCTACTGGCCGTTGACGTTGGTGAGTCAATTGACGATGATGGGTTAATTAGTTTATATTAAAGAGGATATTCAATAGATTTTCTGTAATGGTTTCCAGCGCCCACCCGGCAGGGGGAACGGTGAAAATTAATAGTTGAGTTGAGGAGATTGATAGTGCTATGTTAGAAAAAACGATGTACCGGCGACTGTTTAGTCACGCGTTTGATATCACGATTCAAGTCACGTATTGGGATGGCAAGACCGAAACTTACGGTGACGGTGACCCCGTCATCAAGGTCCGGTTGAACAAGGAGATCCCCTTGAAAGCCATGACCGATAAGCCAACGCTGGTATTGGGCGAAGCTTACATGAATAAAGATATTGAAATCGATGGCAGCATCCAAGAGCTAGTGGCTTCGGCTTACCGCAAAGCCGGGAGTTTTCTGAAGAACAATAGTTTCTTGAAGCATTTGCCGAAGGTGTCCCACTCAGAAAAGAGCAGTCAAAAGGATATTCAAAGCCATTACGATATTGGTAATGATTTTTACGAGCTGTGGTTGGATAAGACATTGACCTACTCGTGTGCCTACTTTGAGCACGATGACGACACGTTGACGCAAGCTCAACTGAACAAGGACCGCCATATTTTGCGGAAGCTGGCACCCAAAGCGGGCCAGAGCTTGCTAGATATCGGCAGTGGTTGGGGAACGTTACTCTTCATGGCGGCCGAAGAATTCGACTTAAAAGCCACGGGGATTACGTTGAGCCAGGAACAATACGACTACACCAAGGAACAGATCAAGGCACGGCACTTGGAAGGTAAAGTTGACATCTTACTGGAAGATTACCGTGAAGTGAAGGGCCAGTACGATTACGTGACGTCGGTCGGCATGTTCGAACACGTTGGCAAGGAAAACTTAGGTCTCTACTTCCAGAAAGTCCACGATTTCTTGGTTCCCGGTGGTCGGGCTTTGATTCACGGTATCACCGGTCAGCACCAGGGGGCCGGCGTCGATCCGTGGATTACCAAGTACATCTTCCCAGGTGGTTATATTCCTAACGTTGCCGAAAATCTGACGCACATCATGGATGCCCAGCTACAATTTTCAGACATTGAACCCTTGCGCCGGCACTACCAAAAGACACTAGAATGCTGGTACCACAACTATGAACAGGTCCGATCACAAGTTATCGCCAAGTACGGTGAAACCTTCGATCGCATGTGGAGCTTGTACTTACAAGCTTGTGCAGCGTCCTTTGAAGCTGGCAACATTGACGTCATGCAGTACTTACTGGTCAAGGCCCCGAGCGGCACCGGGTTACCAATGACGCGGGACTACGTCTACACGGATCAAGCAAAAGTTAAGGCGTAATGCGGTCCATATCACCTTCAAATGAAGCCGGCTATTCTCACCTTATAAACTTGCGAGTGTAATCGTTTTATACCACGTCGTTAATTGTGGTAACTTAGGGGTGTTGACAGGATAACCAGATACTATGGTTTAGGTTTGAAGGAGGAACGATGATGGATATCACGATTAAAGACGAAGCCAAGGACTACTTAGCTGATAAAATCATTGATGGTGGCTATATCTTCTTAGTTGCCGACGATGGCTCTAATAAGTTCTCGGACGTTGGTGGCACCTGCACCATCGGCAATGCGTTCAAGTTAGTCTTCAGTAAGTCAGAAGATGCTGACTATACGGTAGCGTTGACCAACAACGTGGGGTATAAACTCTACACGTCGAAAAACGAGTTACCATACCTGGGCAACGGATTGACGTTGACGTTTGCCAACCGTCAATTAGTCTTGAAGGACGATAGCGGCACGTTGGACAGTGCCGTCGCTAAGGGCAAAGCTAAGAATTAACCTTTAAAAGAGCAATCTCGATTGACGAGATTGGCACTAAACGGACCAGGGGATAATTTCCCCTGGTCCGTTTTTTGCGCAACCGCCAAAAATCAAAAAAGGGGCCCAATTCGCAGTGAATTGGGCCCCTCTGAATTGTTATCAATTAAAATTAGTAACCGTAACCGTTAGTCGTGGTGCTACTACTGTAGCTATAGCCGTAGCCACTATCGGTACCTGTGGTTGAAGTCGTATCGGTCGCGGCATCAGTGGTGAATTTCTTAGTGCTTTTAAGTCCTAGGGTCTTGCGAATGTGATTTGAGACCTTGCGTAATTCCTTGTTGGTTGGCACTTGATAAGAGCCCCCATCAATCATTGCGTCTTGTCCCTGGAGGGTCTCTGACTTGATATGGTGGGAGGCGTCACCGTACTTCGCCCGAATCTGCATCAGATCATCGAAGGTCAAGTCGGTCTTCAAATTCCCATCAAGCGACTTGAGAATTTTTTGGTAGCGGGTAATTGACGATAAGCCCGCGGCCTTGACCACTAGTTTTTGAAGCACTTGGCGTTGGCGCTTTTGCCGACCGTAATCTCCATTAGGATCATCGTAGCGCATCCGTGAGTAGGAAAGGGCTTGTTTCCCGTTCAAGTGGACCTTGACACCTTTCTTCACGTTAGCTTGGGCGTACTTGAAGGTCAGTGGTGGCACGACATCGACTCCGCCGACCGCGTTGACCATCTTCTCTAGCCCGCCCATGTTGACGATAGCGTAGAAGTCGATAGGGATGTCCAGTAAGTTTTCGACCGTCTTCACGGCACCACTAGCGCCCCCAATGGTGTAAGCCGCGTTGATTTTTTGCACGGAAGCGTTGGTACCGGAACCGACCGTGACCCGGGTGTCCCGCGGAATACTGGTCAGATAAGCAGTCTCCTTTTGCGGATTGATGGTGGCGACCATCATGGTATCAGTCCGGCCAACGTCAGACCGGCCCAGAGCCCCGGTATCCGTCCCCATCATCAAAATGGAGAAGGGTTTGTTCTTCTTCAAAACGTTGGAAACGTTTCGGCTCTTGGTCATTTTAGAAGATTGGTAGGTCTCACTAAAAGTTTTCTTAGCGGAGGACCACGCGTGATACCCATAGGCGAGTCCTGCGGATAAGAAGACTAATAAAATGGCCACAATGACCCACAAGATGGGTCGATGTGGATGGACCTTAGGCGATTTAAAATGTGAGTTACGGTCTGAACGGCGGTCATAGACTTGTTCAAAGTCCTCCGGTGACCTCTGCCGGTTACTTCCATTGTTCGGCATAATTTATTCCCCATTTTGGTAGATTGCAAATTTAATCCGAATTTTTGGACAAATTGGTCAGCATAACCTGATACGGTGTTTTCCAGTCAAGTATTTTAAGCGGTCTCTGGTTAATTTGGAGTAACGTCGTCGTTAA
>NZ_QXIL01000031.1 GCF_004115745.1 Levilactobacillus suantsaii
TGGTTAAGTTAAGTTGGCCGTACTTCGTATCAAACGAGCGCTCATAACTGCCGTTGCGGTTATTACCAGTGTTAATCCCAGCGTATGAGTAGCGTTCGTAACCCAAAAACCCTGCCAATTCGGTTTGAAGCAGCTGGTTAATCGCAATTTCGAGGTGGTGACGAAAAACTTCGTCCAAATCTTGCTTTTGGGCTAGTGCAGTGATAATTTCTGTGGTAAGTTCATTCATGGGGAATGCCTCCTGTGATGTTTTCTGTGGTTACTAAATATCATAAGGGAAGGCATTCCCTATTTCTATACAATTCAGAAATATTTTATGCATTTACACAAGATATTTTACGCTCTCGGCGGCGATTCGGCAGTTACTGCTAGCTGATGTGGGGGTCAGTTTCGTGTACCGGTCCGTGGTGCAGGCCGAACTGGCGGCGGGAAAACTCGTCGAGTTGCCCCTGGCGTCCGGCCGATTGGCCCACGATTTAGATTTGGTCTACGTCAAGGACAGCTTTTTTGCGGGGGATTACGCGGCGCTGGCGGCCCAACTACGGTCCTAAAAGCAGACACGAAAAAACCAGCTAACCATGCGTGTTAGCTGGCTCCCCTAAGCAGATGACCCGGGGTCCGGGCACGTTTGCTTCTGAAGACGGCTTCCCCCAAAGTGCGCCTGCAGAATCAAACGTGAGTAGTGTTGGCAAGGGGCTGACCGGTCGACCCTTTCCCCAAAAAGGATTACCGGTTACTAAATGACCCTATAATCTAAATCTGACGGTTAACGTTGGCCAGTGAGTGACCGACTCGGCGGGACGCCGACCCCCCAGTCGCATCTCGTAGATGAGCCTAAACGTGAGGCCCAAAGATTGGAACCCGCAACGTTTATGACCCCATTATAATGAAATTGTCATCAATACATAATCCGGTAATTTAGTTATTGGGTTACTAAAATTAACCACCTTTATGGCTGGTGCGGTATACTATGGTTAACGAGACAACTCACGCGTGACCAATGGGTTTGGTGGCGCGACTAGCCAGAAGCAGGCCAGCCGGTTGGGTGACAGTGACGGCTGACTGGACAACCAAACGGCCGATAATCACGTTGACCCAGAAGAAACGGGGGACTAAGATGCCACGACCGTATCATGAACGGTTAAACTTTCAGATGGAACTGCCATTACGATTGATTTTACACGGGACGGGTGGCCCGAAAAACGTCTTGCCACACTGGCACCAGGCGGTGAAATTGGCCTATGCTTACCGGGGACAACCCGGCCGGGTGCGCATCGGGAGCTCGACTTATCAGATGGTCCCGCACCATTTGTATATCATCAATTCGGGGGTCGTCCACAGTTACGAGACCATGCTAGACGAGGACAATCAGGTCATCACGCTGTTATTGCCGGCGGCTTGGTTGCGAACGTTAGTCGATAGTGACCAGTTACCGGTCTGGGGGCCGCTCGACTTGGATTTGACCATGGCACCGTATCTGCCACTTCATCAAGCCGTCCAAGTCTTGGTCGGCGGGGCGTTGTCGCCGTCGGACAAACGCTCGGACTACCTGATTAACTTGGGTGCCGAGTACCGGTTGGTCGGCGAACTGATCAAGCACTTGACGGTGACCGGTCAAATCGTGACTGACCAACGGCCCTTACCAGATCCGTTGCGTCAAGCGGTCAATGAGATTCAGGATAACTACGCCAACGCGGTCTCGATTACTAAATTGGCTGCCAAACTCAACTATTCGAGCGTGTATTTTTCCCGCTACTTCAAGACCTATTTGGGCATCTCGCCCAAGGCCTATTTGGGGCAGGTCCGCTTGGAGCGAGCGGCCGAACTGCTCATGACCTCGCAGGAATCGGTTCAAGAGATCGCCCGCAAAACCGGATTTCACACGGAAAAGAACTTCTTTGTGACTTTTAAGCAGCATTTCCAAATGACGCCGAATACCTACCGGGAACGTTATGCGGCCCGGCAGTCCTGGCAACAGACCACGCCAGATTAGGCGTTGTTCGTGATTGCGTTCGTCTAGTTTTTATGTTAAGCTAACGCAACTTAACCACGACTTTTCAAAAAGCAGCGTGGACGCGCAAACGTCGCGTTGTTTTTTCATGTCAAAATCTAAATCATGGAGGATTGTTCTATGCTCACTGTTTCCAACGTTAGTATGCAGTTTTCAGGTCGCAAACTCTACAGCGACGTCAATTTAAAATTTACGCCCGGTAACTGCTACGGGGTGATCGGGGCCAACGGGGCCGGGAAATCGACCCTGTTAAAGATCATGGAAGGCCGCTTACAACCGACAACCGGGAATGTGAGCATGGGCCCCAACGAACGGATGTCTAGCTTGAACCAGGACCACTTTGCCTTTGACGACGAAGTGGTGCTGAACACGGTCATCCGCGGTCACAAAAAGCTTTACGATATCATGACCGAAAAAAACGCGCTGTACATGAAGCCCGATTTCAGCGATGAAGACGGCTTGCGCGCCGCCGAGCTCGAAGGCGAGTTTGGCGAAATGGGCGGCTGGGAAGCCGAATCCGAAGCCAGTCAACTTTTACAGAACCTGGGCATCGACGAAAGCCTGCACGGGAGCTTGATGAGTGACTTGACCGAACCGCAAAAGGTGAAGGTCTTGCTGGGCCAGGCCCTGTTCGGCCATCCCGACGTGTTACTGCTCGATGAACCGACCAACGGGCTGGACGTGCAATCCATCAGTTGGTTGGAAAGCTTCTTGGCCGACTACGAAAACACGGTCATCGTGGTCTCCCATGACCGGCACTTCTTGAACCAGGTCTGCACGCACATGTGTGACGTGGACTACAACAAGATTACCGTTTTTGTGGGGAACTACGATTTCTGGCTGGAATCCAGCCAGTTGGCGGCTCAATTGAAGGCCAATGCCAACGCTAAGAAGGCCGACCAGATCAAGGAACTGCAAGACTTCATCGCGCGCTTTAGTGCCAACGCCTCGAAGTCCAAGCAGGCCACTTCACGGAAGAAACAACTGGACAAAATCACGTTGGACGACATCCAGCCATCATCGCGGAAGTACCCCTACATCAAGTTCGTGCCCGAACGCGAGTTGGGCAACGACCTGGTGCGCGTCGAACATCTGACCAAATCCATCGACGGCGTGACGTTGTTCGAAGACTTGAGCTTTACCTTACGGCCCGGTGAAAAGACGGCCTTCGTCAGTCGCAATGACTTGACCACCACCGTATTGATGGAAATCATGGGCGGTAACCTCGAACCCGACGCCGGTACCGTGACCTGGGGCCAGACCACCAGTCGGACCTATTTGCCGAAAAACGTCAACGAGTTCTTCTCGGCAGATGACATGACGGTCATCGACTGGTTGCGCCAGTACGCGTCCAAGGAAGAAAGCGACAATACCTTCTTGCGAGGCTTCTTAGGGAAGATGCTCTTCTCCGGTGAAGACGTGACCCGTTCGGTCAACGTGCTTTCCGGGGGTGAAAAGGTCCGCGCCATGCTTTCCAAGATGATGTTGAGTAAAGCCAACGTCTTAGTCTTAGACGACCCTACCAACCACTTGGACCTCGAATCCATCACTGCGCTGAACGATAGCCTGGTTGAATTCCCTGGGAGCATGGTCTTCACGTCCCATGACCATGAGTTCATCCAAACGATTGCCGACCGCATCGTGGCCGTTGGGCCGAAGGGCTTAGTCGACCGCGCCGATACCAGTTACGATGAGTTCTTGGGGCATGACCAAGTCCAGGAACAGGTCGCTAAACTTTACGCCTAATCAACTTAACTTTGAACAAAGCCCCGTCATCCTTACGCCAGGCACAATGGCTGTCAGGATGACGGGGCTTTTTGTGTGAGTTGAAGCCAAAGAATTAATCGCTGATCATCTTTTCGGTGACTTTTTGGTGGCCATCGTAGAGGTGGCCCTTGATGACCCGCTTTTCCTGCACGAAGCGCCCGGAACTGGTCAGAGTCAATGCCGAGATACCACTATCGAAACGCTTGGAGCGACTGCCACCGTTGATGAGGTAGCGCGGCGTATCGTGGTCGTTAGCCTGCATTTTGAGGTAACCGTAGCCGGTCGCGCAGAGTTTTTGGACCGGGGTGTGGCCAGTGATGATGATTTTACCCAGGCGGTTCTTGTGCCACTTGGTCGGTTTGGCCGCGTTTTGGTAGAAATAGGGGCCGCGAATATCCAAGAGGTCTTTGGTCCGCTGGTGCTGCAAAGTCCGGTGCCAGTTCAAGCCGGCGTGGACCGCAAAGAGGGTGTCGTTTTCCCAGGTTAACGGGAGACTGGCTAAAAAGTCGGTGTATTTGCGTAGCGGTTTTTCGTGCAAAGCGGCGGCTACGGCGGATAGTTTCGTGGCGTGGATCCCCAGTTGTTGGGCCAGTTGATGACCACTCTTGTGCCGCCAAAGTTTGTAATCGGTGGCGTTCTTGCGAGCCGTTTCGACCCACAACTCATCGTGGTTTCCCAGTAGAGCCACGTCGCCGTAGCGGGTGACCCGGGTCATTAAGATATCGAGCACACCTAGCGGATCCAATTGCGTGTGCTCCACGTGATTGCTGAAACGACGTTGGTCCTGACCATCAATGTAGTCGCCGACAAAAATCAGTCGACTATGGCGAATGGTGGGGTCCGTCAAGAGCACTCGTAAATCATCCGCTGCCGAGTGAATGTCACCCACAAACGTAATTTTCGCCATCTTCGCCAGTCCTTCCTTTTTCCGGTTATTCATTATACGCGAAAAAGTTAGACTCGCCAACATAAAAATTAGGTTAGCCTTAAATAACTTAAAATGGGGATAAAAAAGAGCCCGGGGGATGACCCGGACTCCAGTTCGTGATTGTATTGTTGGGATACATTGAGTTAAAGGTGAAACTTGTTTATTGGGCGGTGTAGCCCCCGTCGACAACGAATTCGGATCCCGTGGCGAACTTGGATTCGTTGGAAGCCAAGTAAACGCAGATGTAGGCGATATCGTTGGGTTCACCGATGTGGCCCATTGGCGTCTTGGTCCGTTGAGACATGGCTTCTTCGGCACCAGGCAAGTCATCAACTAATGGCGTCTTGATGTAGCCAGGGTGCACGGTGTTGACCCGCACGTCGTAGTCCTTTAAGGCGCAATCTAGAGCAGCGGACTTGGACATGATACGGACCGCCCCCTTAGTGGCGTTGTAGGCCCCTAAGTTCGGGTCACCCACGAAGCCTTCGATGGAGGACATGTTGATGATCGAAGCACCTAAGTTCTTGTTCTTCATCCGTTGGATTCCCAACCGGGTACCGAAGAAGACGGCGTCCAGGTTGACGGCTAATTGGCGGTGCCATTCTTCAGTCGTGGTGTTTTCGACACTCTTGTTCACGGCCATACCGGCGTTGTTGACCACCGTCGTGACGGGGCCAAAGGCTTTTTCGGTGGCGTCGAATAAATCGACCCAGCCCTGTTCGTCCGTGGCATCGTGATGGAAGAACTGAATCACATCGGGGCCACCAATGCTCTTAGCCGCTTTTTCACCCACGTCGGCGTGCCGCCCGGTGATCATGACCTTCGCGCCTTCAGCCACGAATTTGTCCGCAATCGCTAAGCCAATCCCCAGGGTGCCCCCAGTAACGATGGCTACTTTTCCGTCTAAACGATGACTCATGCTAACCAACCTCCAATAAATTATTTAATAGTTCGTAAGTATGTTCACGAAAAAAGTGTACCGCTTTTGAGAAGCGAACGCAATTAATTTCGGAGGGTAATGGTCAGCACTTAACCAAGAGTGGGAGATTAGTCAGCCAGCATGGCTAGGTCATCGATTCGCTGGAAAAAGGCGTCGTGGTCGACTTTAGTGACTAAGGTCAACGGGCGGCCATCGGCAATCTCGTAGGTCCGACCTTGGCCGGGACCGGTAGTCAATACGGCACTGGTGACTTCCTTGGTAGTCACGATTTCTGGGGATTGACTCGCGACTATGTTCAATACATCCCATAGGAAGTAGGTTGAGTTGGTTTCAAAGTGTTCCAATGGTGGCACCAACGCGTAACCCTGACCCAAGAAATCGAGGGCGGGGTGTTGGCGTAAGGTCGCCCAGTGCTGGCGGACGGCTGGTGTCAGTGGTACCTGGCGGGTACTTTCCAGGCCGACCATTTGAATGGCAATCGGGCTGTCCCAAACGGTCTTCACGGCTTGAGGGTCCCAGTAGGCGTTCCATTCAACGGTGCCGTCTTGTTCGGGTTCGGCGACGTTGCCGCGACCGTCGAAGGTGCCGCCCATCCAGTAGAGTCGTTCGATTTTATCGGTGATGGACGGGTCCACGTCCAAAGCCCGGGCCAAGTCGGTCAGCGGTCCCGTCATGACCAGCGTTGTGGGACCGTCGGCAGCCTGAATCTTATCGATCATGTCCAGGTGAGCTGGTTTCGAGGCGATTGGCGTCTTGACGGTGCCGCTCTCGTTTAAGATGGGAAAAGCGTCTAAGCTGAAGGCTTCCATCCGCCACTCCTTCGGGAACGGGTGTACACCGCGAGAATCGGAGGCCGCTACGTTGAGCACGGCGCCGTGGCCAAACCGGTCGATGACCTTCCGGCTAGCGGACACGGCCGGTTCCAGGTAGGAATCGGCGCCCATCACACCGACTCCAGTCAGACGAACATCTTTCATTTGGAGTAGCAGCAATAAGGATACTAGATCGTCGACGCTACCGTCATGGTTCAAATAAACATTACGCATGCAAGTCTCTCCCTCTTATAACGAACATTATAATCAAATCTCTCTTTGATAGTTCTTATAATACGGATATTTCCCGGAAAATGCAAGGGCGAATTGCCGACTTTTAGTTACCGTTAAGCCGGTTTTGCTAGACTTAGTCCAGTGAAAATTGACGAAACGAGGTGGGAACCATGCACACAAATGCAACGCAACGCCCCAAACGCTGGATTGCCCTATTCTTAGCGGGGGTCATCCTCTTCTTAGGTGGCGGAGGGACCGGTTACATGCTGGGCCAACAACAAGCCAAAACGACCCAGGCCCAGCAGATGAAGAAGGGGCCCAAAGGAATGAGTGGCAAGCGACCGAGTGGTCAACCCAGCGGTGCGCCAAGCCAAAGCAGTAGTAGCAATTAACGAACATTAGTCGACACAGAATTAAAAGCGGGCACCGGCCAATCATAGTGATTGGCCGGTGCCCGCTTTTTCGGGTGCGGTTATTTAATTTGACTTAACTTCAGTTGGGCGCTTTGTGGATACAGGGTCATCCGTTGCCCGCGATAACTCCAATCGCCATGCGGGAAGTTAGTCCGGTCGACGTCAAAGACGACTTTATTGGTCTTACGGTTGACTTCGACGAACTCACTCCGTTTCCCGGAATCGGCGTAGCCAAACCCAATCAGGGTGTTGCCCTTGCCGACGGCGTAGCTACTGCCGACGATGTTAGTGAAGTTGCGCTTGCCCAGGGATTGCCCGAATTCCCAAGTCTTTTTGACGGTCCGGTTGAGCTGGTTGATGGTGACGATTTCACCAGCGGACCATTGTTTAGATTGCTTAGTCTTGCCCCGGGTCACTGGGACGTTGTTATCGTAGAACTGTAACTTGAGCTTGTTCCCCTGATTCTTGTTAGGGTCGAGGAACATGACCGCGTGTTGGCCACCATTGTAGCGGAAGTTCTTGTTCTTGGGTGTCAACAGGTACTTTCGGTAACTCTTCGGCAGTTTTTCGGGAGCGGCTAAGATCCACTTGAGCTTCTTGGTCTTGTAGTTGATGGCGAAGATCATATCCTGATTCCGCCCGGACACGATGAGTTCATTGGTCTTCTTGTCGTAAACCATCGAGTTTTGGTGGAACCAGTCGGTCTTCCCGTCGGAACGGTGGGTGCCGTTGTAGTTGTTGTAAGCTGACTTCGGTAAAATCCGTTTCAAGTCGATGACCTTCTTGATCTTCCCGGTCTGCCGGTCGATCTCAATCATGGTATCTTCAACGAAGTCCTGACTCCCATCATCGACGGTCAACAGGAAGTTGTGGTTCGGCAACTCGATGGCGTCGTGGTGAATCACCGTGTTGTCGGCCAGCTTATGCTTATTCTGCTTGGTCGGGAAGAGGCCGTTCATGTTGTACTGCCGGTAAACGCGACCGTAGAAGTCGGTCTCACGCAGCGCGTTAGACTTGGCATCGCTGGCCGAAATCTTGGTCAAGATTAACAAGTGGTTGTTGGCCAACTGTTTGAAGACGTGAGAAATGGGGAGGTTGCTATACCAGCGGACCTTCCCACGGGCATCCATCCCGTAGGTGTAGCCTTGACTGCTGACGGCGAAGGTCAACTTGGTGTTGCCCTTACCCAGGGCCATCTTCTTGGGATGACTAGTCTTCAAGGTGTTCTTGCCGATACCTTTCGGGGCCTTTGTGGTCTGTAAGCGGTAATTATGCTTGGTGACCTGACCACTCTTAGTGGTGAATTTTAAAGTGACCCGGTTATTGCGGTTGGCGTACAGGCCTAAAACGCCCACACTGTGGTTGGTCCGATAGCCTTTGATCCGTTGGTGGATGGTCGTGGCCTTGGTATTCCCGTGGACGGTCAACTCGACGCGGGTCGCCTTAGCGGTCTTGACCAAGATCAAACCGGAGAGGGGGGACGTCTTGTACGGGTTAACGATGGTCTTGGCGTGACTGACCCCAGTCGGCAACGCCTTTAGCTGTTTTTGGTAACCACTGGTCAACTTGTTCGTGGCCGTGGTGTTCTTGGTGGACAACGCTGGACGAATGTTCAACTTGATCTGATTGGTCGACAAGATGTCCTTTTTGGTGTAGTGCTGATTGACCAGCAGGTAGCGCCGGATATTATGTCGTTCGTGGTAGGCGGTAGCCCCACCCACAAGCACCAACGCAACAATCACCAGACCGGTGATCCGCCAGAATTTTTTACTCATGATGACAACTCCTAAGATAATTTAGTGGTTAATGTTTAGCGACTCCCATACATTTTAGCAATCTTCATTTTAAACAACAACAGCGTTTTTTCCGGTCGACTGCGGGCCGGCGCCGCTAAGTCAAGCCGGGTGAGGAACCGCGGTGCTGGTCTAGAGCACCCGAAAAAATTTAGGCCCGACACCATCTCAAAAAACGGTATACTAGAAGCCGTGCCGGTCGGGCTGGCAAACCGGCCGGACGAGACTCAAATTGAGAAGGGAATGTGGTTGGCGTGCAAACCAAAAATGCACTCAGTGGGCATCTGGTGGCCCTCCTCACCGTCTTGTTGTGGGGGACCACCTTTATCTCCACGAAAATTTTACTGGTCGATTTTACGCCCATCGAGATCTTGATGACGCGGTTTCTGATTGGGTTGATTGCGCTCTTTGTAATCTACCCCAAGTTTTTTAAATTCACGAGTTGGCACGAAGAGGGGGCCTTTGCCCTCGCGGGGCTACTGGGCATCTGCCTGTATTACTTACTCGAAAACTTCGCGTTGACCTTAACGCTGGCATCCAACATTGGGGTCATCGTGTCGATTTCCCCGTTTTTCATCGCCATGATCGGGGCGCTACTGGGTCGTAACCACCTGACGGGCAAGTTCTTGATTGGGTTTGTAGCCGCCATGGCGGGCATTGTGCTGATTTCGTTCAACGGTACCAGCGGGGTCCACTTCAACTTCTGGGGAGATTTGATGGCGGTCTTGGCCGCGATGGTCTGGGCGCTATACTCCTACGTGGTTATCTACTTGAATCACCTGCGCTACAACCCGATTCAGGTGACCCGGCGGACCTTCGCCTACGGGTTGATTTTTATTCTGCCCATCTTTGCTTTAACGCACAGTCGGATTCCGCTTCACACGGTCCTGCAGGCGACCAATTTAGGCAACTTTCTGTTCCTGGGGTTGGGAGCATCGGCCGTATGTTTTTTGAGTTGGGCTTATGCGGTCAAAACCTTAGGCGCCGTCAAGACCAGCGTTTACATCTATTTGACGCCGGTAATCACGGTCATCTTTGCCGCGCTGATTTTACACGAGGCCATTACGCCCTGGATCGTGGTCGGTATCTGCCTTACCATTAGTGGGTTAGTGATTTCCCAGCGCGCCTAAGCTTAAGCTATTTTTTAGCCTTTCTTTAGTCAAACGAAAAAAAGCCATGCTACAATATAACCCTAGTCGTCAAAATGGCTAGAGAGTAGGGGCGACCAGTTCTCGGGGAAATTGTGCTGGTTGTGGTGTCACGGTGGGGGAATCGTGACGCCAGTTGAGGGGTGATTGGGGGCGTCTCGCTACCAATCACCCCTCAGTGTTTGTTCGGGGACCGTTTAAATTTTAGCTGCGTCCAAGAGAGGCCCAGCTACTAGGCGGCAAGTCAAATTTGTCTCCCACTATGGGGCAAAAGTGAATTGACGCCGTCCTCCCAAGACCGTATAATACGGACTAACAACCAAATAGTCCTTTTAACTTTAGCCCAGAGAGACTAACAAAGGTACGGTAGAAAAGCGTCATTTTTGCGCGCAACTAGCGGCCGGAGTTCTGTTGAATTCGGTCGCTTTTTTCATGCGCTCGGTTGGTTGAAAAAAATATTGGAGGAATTTTACATGGCACAAATTTACGTTGCAAGTCCGTTTTTCAGTCCCGAACAGGTTGATCGGGTCACACGGCTAGAGCAGGCCTTAGCCGCTAACCCAACGGTCACAGACTTCTATTCGCCACGGTTGCACCAGGACGCTCAGGCCGAACAATTCACTAAGACTTGGGCCACGGAAATCTTCCATCGCGATATGAGTCAAATCGAAGCCGCTGATGTCATCGTCACGGTCCTTGATTTTGAGGCCAAGAACCTCGATTCCGGCACGGCTTACGAACTCGGCGTGGCCACCATGCGCAATCAACCGATTTTGGCCCTGCAAGAAAAGGACGAAGCGGTCAACTTGATGATTACCGAATGCTTACACTGGTACACCAAGCAAGTGACGGATTTTGCCACCTATGACTTTAAGACGTTACCCAAAGGAGAATTTGTCGGTCAGATTCTGTAACGGTTAGAAGAAGGGAGCTTTCCAGTCATGGCACAGGAGATTAAGACAACGACAACAACGCAAACGAAGGCAACGGCGACGTTGGGACGGGCTGCAGCGGTACCCCGCGACCGGCGCCACATGTCCAATTGGGATTTGTTCGCGACTTGGATTGGCGCCAACGCCAATAACGGGACCTGGTACATTGGCGGCGTCATCGCCGCGTGTGGCTTACTGACGGCTTCGACCACGTTGATCATTGTGGGGGTGGTCTCGTACACGTTGTTGGCTTTGGCTAGCTACATGGGGTACCACACCGGGTTGCCGGCGATGACGTTGACCCGTGCGGCGTTTGGGGTGCGGGGCAGTTACTTGCCCTCGATCATCAACGTGATTCAGTTCATTGGTTGGGCCGCGGTGAACACCTTCATTGCCGCCACGTCCATCAGCTACATCTTTGGCGACCTCTTCGGCTGGCCGTTGTACGGCAAACCGGGGGGCAATTTCGGTTTGATCATTGGCATCTTGATTATGAGCGTTTTGCATTTATTGAGTATCTCGGTCGGTGAACGGTCCGTGCGCTTGATTGAACGGGTCGGTATCGTTCTAGTCATCGTCTTTGTCCTGTGGGAATCCGTGGTGGTCTTCCGGACGGTCCCCTTTAGCGCCATTGCCAGCTGGCAACCGCCACAACACCTGAAAATGTCGTCGGGGGTCGCGGCCGATACGCTGGCGGCCTTCAACCTGGCTTGGGTCACGGCTGCGGCCGACTTTAGCCGCTTTACCGCGAAGAAATCCGCGGCCACCACGGCGTCGTTCTTCGGCGCCAACATTGGCCTGTTCTGGTTTGCCTTCATCGGGTTGTTCGCCACGATTGGCACGGCGGTCACCCTCCAACACTTCGACCCGAACAATTCCGACCCCAGCACGGTCGCGGCTAAGTTGGGCCTGGGGGTATTGGCGCTGTTGGTCATCGTGTTGACCAGTACCACGGCCAACGCGGTCAATCTAATGTCGGCCGGTTCGGCGCTGACCAATCTGTGTGCCAAGTTGTCGTTGAACGTCAGTCTCTGGTTGGTGACGCTTGCCGCCACGGTGGTCACGTTCATTCCGGTGTACCTTGCCAGTTTCTTGGACGTTTTCGAAGCCTTTCTGGACGGTATCGGGATGTTTCTGGGACCCGAAATCGCGGTCTTCTTGGTCGACTTCTTCTGGTTGCGCAACCGCCAGTACCGCTTGTCCGAATTCACTAAGGTCCAGGGCGCTTACTGGTACCATCACGGCATCAACTGGATTGCCGTGGCCAGCTGGGTCTTCGGGGTCGCGGCTTACTGGGGCTTGAAACAGTGGCCGCTGATTGCCAACTCAGTGGGGGCGACCTTTATCGCCATGCTGTTGACCGCAGTAATCTACGGTCTGGGGATGCTCTGGTTACGACCGGCGGCGGTCCGGTCCACAAAGGCTCAAGCCATCAATAAATAAGGTAAAAAATGCTCACCGATACGGGCCAAGGCGGCCAGTATTGGTGAGCATTTATAGTTGTTGCGGTTTAATCTTGAGTCAGCCAGCGTTGAATAGATGGCCAACTTTGGTGGTTGACGATGACTCGCGGCGTGGCGTTGAGGTCAGTGTCGTCCGTGGTGATCCCCGCATCGAGCGTGGCGACCCAGGTCAGACGTTGCCGGGCCAAAAAGGCGTTGATGGCGTCAGTCCCGGCGCCGTACGGAAAGGCAAACGAGTCCCCGGTCACGCCGGTGTGGTGAACCAGGTCACGTTTGGATTGGGCGAAGTCGCGTTTGAACTTACCCGTGGCGTGGGGGTGCATGAAGACCGGCGTCATGTGGGCGTCGAGGTAGTGCAGGTTATGCGTGTGCAACCCCAACGTCATCCGCCCGTAAGTGGTCCGGCGCGCGGCTTTGATTTGTGACCAGGTGGCTAATTGTGTGCCTTCCCGGTACCGGCCGGTGTTGCCGGTGATGATAAAGGTGGTGAACGGGTAGCGGTAGTGGTTCAGAACCGGCACGGCATGGTCTAAGACGGTTCGGTCGATGTCGTCAAAGGACAGGACCACATATTTGCCCTTGAGGGGCCGTTTTTGTTGCACCAAGCGGACCATGGTTGCCGCCGAGATCACCTTGACGTGGTGGTCGTGCAAGTACTTCATCTGGGCGCTGAACTGGTCGGCGGGCACGTTGAACTCGTGAAGTTGGGAGTTGGTCGATAGTCCCTGGACCAGGCGCGTCGACCAACTATCACCCAGAATGCGGTGGTAGCAAAAGACCATGATGCCGTTTTTGACTTGTTGGTAACGTTTAGGCAAGGCGTAACTTTCTTGCGTGGCGTGTTGGTGGGTGGCCTGGTGGTGAGTGGTCCAGCCCAGCCCCAGTATCAGGCAGGTAAATAGACCAATTAATAGGCAGAAACGTAGCCGACGGGTCATGCGCTTTTCCCTCCCTTCAGGTAGCACCAGCGCCCGATACAGTAGAGCGGCGTGCTGATGAGTAAGCCCAAAATCAGCCATAAAAAGGCACTGTTAGCGTGGGCCTGCAAATTAAAGAGCAAATATAAACTGACTAGCGTGTCGTTGTACCAGCCCAGACTGAAGCCCAGGTTCGTCACCACGACTAAGACGATGAAGGCCCACAACACGATGAGCACGAGGCCCCGTAAACTCCGGCTGACCCAACTAGTCTGCCGGCGAATAATAGGGGATTGGTTAGAAGGTGACATCAGTTACACCCCCCGATCGGGACTGCGCCAGGTTCCTCGACGTTGCGGGTCCACGAAGTAGGCGCTGACTGCGGCTAGACAACTGACCAGGTTGATCAGCCAGTAGTACAGGACGTAGACCGGAACCAAGAGCAACTCGGGTAAGGTCAAGTCGGCGGTGGTCTGTGAGGCAATGAAGCCAATGGTGAATTGGATGGCGTTGAGGGCGAACATCAAGGCCAACAGGTTGCCGTTGAGCGCCAGATTGTGCAAAAACAGCAGTTGAAAGCCGTAAGCCACCAATGAAATGGCGGTCAAAATGGCCCAACAGTTACTGATGACGGATTCGAGCAAGAGACTGCGTTGGCCCCAAGGGTTTTGTAGCAGCCCGCGGCGGTTGGTGATCAAAACTTCGAGGCCGCCGCGCGTCCAACGCTGCCGTTGCTTGAGCAGGCCGGCTAAACGTTCGGGAACCAAAATCCAGCAGATAGCCCGCGGTTCGTAAGCGGTCTGCCAGTGATGACGGTAGAGGCGCCAGGTGATGTCAATGTCCTCGGTCATGACCGCCGGATTCCAGCCGCCAACGGCTTGTAAGGCCTCACGGCGAAAGGCGACGATGACGCCGGAGACCGTGGTGATGTTGCCGGTCAGGTAGGCCTGAGCTTTCTTGATCAGGTCGATGACGGCCACGTATTCCAGCAGTTGGAGCCGGCCCAATAACGTCGAGCGGTTGCGGACGATGGGCTTGCCGGTCACGGCACCGCAGTTTGGCCGGGCCAACAGGGTGGTCATTAATTGCGTGATGGCGTCTGGTTGGAGCAAGGAATCAGCGTCAATGACGACGAGATAATCACCTCGGGCAATCTGGGCGCCTTGATTCAAGGCGTTGGCTTTACCCTGGTTGATCGGTAGATGTAGCCGGTGCAAGTCGAGTGTCCCCGCCCAGTTCTGACAAAGCTGACCCATGAGTGGCCAGGTAGCATCGGTGCTACAATCATCGATCATGACGACCTCGTAATGTTGGTAGTGCAAATTGGTGAGTGAGGCGACGGCTTCGGCTAGCGTCTCGGTTTCGTTGTGCGCCGGGATCAGGATAGACACGAATGGTTCGTCAGCCGCGGCGACGAGCGTCCGATTCTGACGGTGCCGATAGAGACTCGAAAAGAGGCCCCCCACGATCCAAACGATGGATACGAAAATGGGGTACCCCACGATAAAGGTGGTACTTAAATTATTCAGCCACATAATTGCTTTCTCCCCTGGTATAAATTATCGATAGCATCAATTAGCCTGCCTTTGAGCATAGCATGGTTTAGGGCCGTGGCTTACGCTTTCAATCCAAACGTTACTAAAATGTAACCTTTAGATTCAGCGCTAATCGGGTATGCGATGATTGTTGCGTCGTGTCCGCTGGAGGGTGGGTTTCACCCGCACCGCCAGCCATGAACTGCAGCGCGCACGAAGCGGGGGATGGTTTAGCCGGGACTTGATGACGGGGGATGGTGGCTTTGCCCGCTAATTGGTTGGTCGGTCGTGCTAAAAGCGAGGGTATCAGGCGTTCTAATTGGGAATGCCGTGGTAAAATATAGATGGAAAAGCGAATGGATAGGAGGACGATTAGAATGATGCAGAAGGTACCCACATTACCATTAGTTGAACGTTTAGCCGCTGGCAAGCGGGTCACATTGACCACCAGCGATCAACAGCGCGTGATTCTCCAGCCGGAAGTCCAAGCGGGCCAGTTAACCGGCAACTACCTGAGCAGCGTTCTACCGGACATCCGGTATGACGATCCGCGAATTATTTTGAAGGAAACGCTGACCGAATTAGACGTTCGGCACGTCACGATTACCAATATTGAGTGATGATTGAATCACCTCAGCAGCCCCTGATTCTGGAATCGGGGGCTGTTCGTGAACTTTGGGGGAGTGAGCAACGTGAAAATTGATTTTGCGATGTTGACGGTAAAAGACACCCGCAAGCTCCGGCTCTTATCGTTTATCATTGACCATCAAGGTCAGTTCAACCTGGTGGATTTTGCCACCAGAATGCAAGGGAGCTATTCACAGGCATACCATATTCTCTTGAACTTACGAACGGACTTGAAACATTTAGCCCCAGCCACGACGTTAACGAAGGACGAATTGCAGACACCGGTGACGGTGGATGATTACCGTCACTGGCTGTATGTTCGGAGTATTCCGTATCAAGCCGTGTTGGCGACGTTGGGACCCAAGCCCCAACAGGTCCGCGAACTTTGCGAACGGTACGGTATCAGTACATCGACCTTTAATCGCCGGATGCGACCGATGCGCCAACAGCTGGCCCAGTATCGGCTAGAATTGACCACCAATCCTTTACAATTGGTGGGAGATGAGGCGTTGGTCGCGTTGTTATACTTTACGTTATTTAGTACGACTTTGACTACGGTGGACGAACTCCCGGAGTTACCGCCGACCTACCAGGGATTGTACGACGCTATCAGCACGACTTACACCAGTGATGCCACGTATCAAAATTCGCGGGGATTGGGGCAACACCGGAATTTATTGATCACCTTGACGTTACTGCGATTGTCGCAGGGGCATCGGTTTGCGCCCCTCCGGTTTCCGCTGGTCCACTTGACGGATCTACGGGCCTTGGCCACGAAATTCCAGCAAGAATTGGGTGATTCCCCACGGGAGGCCTTGACCGAACTGGCAACGTTAGATTATTTGTTGACCAGTTCCCCGTATTTTGTGCGGGCTTTGCAACCGCGCAACATGCAACGGTTGTACGCCGGTTTGCGGCAACAGGCCCCGCGGTATCAATTGGCCCCCAACATTTCGGTATTGAGTGACTTTGCGACCGGGACCAATTGGTTTGCCAACTGGCTGTTCTCGTTGGGGCAGTTTATGTTGTTATTTCGCGTTGACCCGTTGTTGCGGCCTGAAGTGACGGCATTATATCGCACTACGCCGACCTCGACGGAAGCCGCCGCGGAGATTGCGGCTAATTTAGCAAAACTCTACCCTAAAGCGGTCACGCCGAGTGACTTGCGGCTAGTCCAGAAATTTTTGAGTAAGTATACCAACGGGCTGAATCTAACGTCGGCCCTGGTCCAATTTTTAGTCTCGTATGACATGTTGGGTGTCACCACGGACATTTTCAACCGACTGTTGGGCGGGGTCGTGCATCTGCAGTTATTGACCGATACGGTGACCATCGATGAACGATACCGTGGCAACTATATCGTGTTGTACGGGACGGATCCCGAGGCCGTGCGGTTTGCGACGGCCCACCGGCTGGAGACGTTCCACTGGCTCAAGGAATTGAAATACGGGGAGAATCTGGACCGGCGGATTCGGACTTTACGCCGCCACGAACTGTCGTTATTTGCCCTGGATTTTTAGCAAAAGCGAAAAAGAACCGCGGTAGCTTCCGAATTTGCCGTGTCGTGCGTGGCTTCCATGAAAATAATTGTTCACCCAGAATCGCGGCGGAATAAGCTCCCGCCGCATTTTTAGTCTTATTGGTTAAGGGCCAACGTTAAAAGAACCCCCGATCCCCGTTTACAATGGCCTGCCCGTCCGTATAATGGTGACTACCATAAGAGATAGGGGAGTGGAATAACATGACAGACAACGTTTCCAAGGCGCCGGCAGCTAAATCAGACCGCCTGCTGGGGTACGCAAACGGACCGTCGTTGGAAGAAATCAATGGGACCGTCACGATTCCGAAGGGTAAGGGGTTCTGGAAGAACTTGATGGCCTTTTCCGGACCGGGCGCTTTGGTTGCTGTGGGGTATATGGACCCAGGTAACTGGGTCACGTCGATTGGTGGGGGTGCCCAATACGGTTACCTACTGATGTCCGTGATCTTGATTTCCAGTTTGATTGCGATGTTGCTGCAATACATGGCGGCTAAACTGGGCATTGTGACGCAAAAAGACTTGGCGCAAGCCACCCGCTCATACACGTCAAAACGAATCGGGTTCATCCTGTGGATTGTTACTGAATTAGCTATCATGGCGACCGATATCGCCGAAGTTATCGGGGGTGCGATTGCCCTGCAACTGTTGTTCGGGATTCTGCTGATTATCGGCGTTTCTTTGACCGTCTTCGATGTGTTACTACTATTGTTACTGACAAAATTAGGTTTCCGGAAAATCGAAGCCATCGTTATCTGCTTGATTGCAGTGATTCTGGTGGTCTTCGCCTACGAAGTAGTCATCGCTCAACCAAACATGGGTCAAGCGGTTGCTAACTTCATGCCGCAAGCCCAGATTCTCCATCCGGGTCAGTTGACCATGGCCTTGGGAATCGTAGGGGCTACGGTGATGCCGCATAACCTGTACTTACATTCTTCGATTGCGCAAACGCGGAAGTTCGACCGGGACAACCCGGAAGACATGCGCCGGGCCGTGAAGTTCACGACCTGGGACTCGAACATTCAGTTGATTGGGGCCTTTGTCATCAACTGCTTGCTGTTACTCTTGGGGGCAGCGTTGTTCTTCGGAAAAGACGTGGATAAATTAGGAACGTTTGGAAACTTGTACGCCGCTTTACAAGACAATCAATTGGCGGGTGCCGTAGCGTCACCATTCTTATCGACCTTGTTTGCAGTCGCCCTGTTAGCTTCCGGTCAAAACTCAACGATCACTGGGACCTTGACGGGTCAGGTGATTATGGAAGGGTTCATCAACTTGCGGGTCCCAATCTGGGTCCGGCGGTTGGTGACGCGGCTCTTGTCCGTAGCACCCGTGGTCATTTGTACCATTATTTACGGGGGAAGCGAAATGGCGTTGGACCGCTTGCTGGTCAACTCCCAGGTCTTCTTGTCCATCGCCCTGCCGTTTTCCATGATTCCGTTGACGTTGTTCACCTCATCGAAGAAAATCATGGGGGAATACGTCAACAAACGGTGGGTTACGTGGCTGGCCTGGATTAGCACGATCGTGTTGACGGTGTTGAACGTTCAAATCGTCTGGACCAGCATCGCGGGGCTCTTTTAGAGAGTTGACTTTTCGCCTTAGGGCCAGTATCATCAAGACCATAAGCAACGAAACAGTTCAGTAGTGGTCTTGGCAACGGTTCAGAGAGCTGACGGGAGTGGGAGTCAGTCCGACCAGGAACATGAATTACCCTGTGGAGCACCCGGAATTTACCGGCGGGCCATTCCGTTAACGATGACGAGCGGTTGTCAAAACTGACAACAACTTGGGTGGTAACGCGGATTTTAGATTCGTCCCTGATGGTCATGTGACCGTTGGGGACTTTTTTAGTTATAGGAGGAAACAAGATGTCGATTATTGATGAGTTAAAGTGGCGGGGTGCCATTAACCAACAAACGGACGAAGCGGGGCTGAGTGAGCTCGTCGCCCAAAAGGCCGTGGGGTTATACGCGGGGATTGACCCGACGGGGGATTCGATGCACATTGGGCATTTGATTCCGTTTATGATTTTGAAACGGTTCCAGTTAGCGGGTCACCGGCCATACATCGTGATTGGTGGGGCCACGGGCTCTATCGGGGACCCGTCCGGCAAGAAGTCGGAACGGAAACTTCAGACTATGGACCAGGTTCGGCACAACCAGGACTGCTTAACGGCTCAAATGGAACATCTTTTTGGGCAGGATGGTAGCTTTAAGATCGTCAACAACTACGATTGGTTGTCCAAACTCTCCCTATTAGATTTCTTGCGGGATTACGGGAAGCTATTCAACGTCAACACCATGTTGAACAAGGAAATCGTGGCGTCCCGGTTGGAAGTCGGGATTTCCTACACGGAATTCACTTACCAGATTCTGCAATCCATCGATTTCTTACATCTTTACCAGCACGAAGACGTGCAACTCCAAATCGGGGGGGCCGACCAGTGGGGCAACATCACCTCAGGAATTGACTTGATTCACCGGCAAGAAGGCGCCGACGCTAAGGTCTACGGGTTGACCATCCCGTTACTTTTGAAGGCGGACGGCACCAAGTTCGGGAAGTCTGAAGGGGGCAACGTCTGGTTGGACCCGAAGAAAACTTCACCGTACGAATTCTACCAATTCTGGATTAATACGGATGATCGCGACGTAGTGAAGTTCTTGAAGTACTTCACTTTCTTGAGCCAAGATGAGATTCAGGATTTGGCCACGGCGGTCGCCACGCACCCCGAAAAGCGGGAAGCCCAGACCCGCTTGGCTGAAGAAGTCACGGAATTCGTCCATGGCCATCAAGCCGTCGTCGAAGCTAAACACATTACTAAGGCGTTGTTCTCTGGGGATGTTGCGGCGTTAACGGCCAGTGAAATTGAACAAGGCTTCAAGAACATGCCATCCGTAACGGTCTCTTCGGATAAGCAAGGGTTAGTCGAATGGTTAGTTGATACTACGCAGATTGAGTCTTCTCGGCGCCAGGCCCGTGAAGATATCACCAATGGGGCCATTCGCATCAACGGTGAAAAGGTGACCGACACTAACGCCGAAATTGATCCGACGAGTGCCTTTGAAGGTAAGTTCGTAATTGTTCGGCGCGGGAAGAAGCGTTACTTCTTAGCTCGGGTACAGTAAATTTGAATAATTAACGGTTAGCTGGTTCTTTAATAAGCGGAACAGCTCGTGAGCTGGAAGGTGACTTCCAGCTTTTTTATTGGGGAAGTTACGACGGTGAGATGCCCAACGAGGGAAAAACAAAGCCGAACAGTCAGCGTGCTTTAGCTAGGGAACACACGGCCGTTGGCTAACTATAATCTCGGTTGGTAATGGATGATATGCGTTTGAAAAAAGGTGTATGAAAAGAGGCGATTTTAGTTGACGCGGCAGGCCCAGCTTGGTATAGTTATAGACGTTGTCACGAGGAATCACCAACTAGACCAATTTGAATGATTGAAATTAGTTGTTGACGAAGTGCCGACGGAATGTTATCCTAATTAAGTTGTCGCTTGGCGATGACGAACCAACAAGAAACGTTGTTAAATCAAACTTCTTGTTGACAAGCATATCAGCCAAATGATATGATGATTAAGTTGTCTGCTTCGGCGGATAACGAGTAGACCTTTGAAAACTGAACATTGTTTCGACAAACCAAATATGTGTAGGGCGGTTTGAATTTATTCAAACCCAAAC
>NZ_QXIL01000032.1 GCF_004115745.1 Levilactobacillus suantsaii
TCGCCAACCGCTTGGCGATGGCTTCCCCGATTCCTTGACCTGCTCCGGTAACTAGTGCAACTTTTTTCGACATGCTGAGCCCTCCATAGTTTTTTGTGAATTCGATAACTTAATGAATATCGAAAGTATACGGGTCATCGCTCTAAAATGCAACCCCATTTTGAACATTTCTTTTCAGTCTTAATCTTTATGAAATGTTATGGTAGCTGGTTTTATAAGTTACTTTTTATTGTGAGTATCTGGCATGACCAATACGCTTACTAAAATTTATTGACAGTCGGAAACGGTTCCATTGTGAACAAATCAACTTTATAATCCGCTTCCATAATTCGATAGAGTTCAGGACCAGCTTGATCAACCAACGCCCCTGCCCCTAGGTCATGACCGCCGTCTTTGAAAAAACTTCACGAAAAAATGATTCTATGATATCTGTGGCGAATTTTAGAACCGAGTTAGCCACTAGTCAAAAATGGATATCACTGAATGGAATTAATGGCCAGCAGTTGCGGCATAAAAGCGTTCATCTAGTGTTTGCAGCCAAAGATTGTTCAAGCGGTTCTACGTCTTGGCAACCTGGGCAGAACTAATGATATCCAAGGATACCCCTTTAGGTAAGTCGCATCAAACCCATCCGATTATGGGCCTCGTAGTTCCCCGTTCGCTAGACGTGTATGGCCGAGATGCCATATCGACCACGGCCAATGTAGTGAACTTGAGGCCATCGTCAGTCGTGATTGATTTGATGATGTGACCAGACTGCTGTTTGATTTTCTGCTACGGCGTCCTCTTCTCAACTGTCAATGAAACGAAGGATAGACATCTGAGCCGGACACTCGACAAACGTCAAAACAACACATTCACATCCATTACGCTTATCCCCATAGTATTTCCCCTCTGGTGTTTATCACAGCCGGACACTCATCAATACTATGGACGATATTACAGCTATCTAACCGTTGATTGTCAATGGAGATATACAAAGTCATCGTTGGAACCATCTCGTCCGGTGTAAACTCGCCGGCTAAGACGGGGCCAACTAGCTGGACCACTAGTCATTTCTGAAGTGCTGGGCAAAGCATGCTAGAAAGGCCTATTAGCATCGTGCGAACTCAGACACATACTGAATTGAAAATTGATGCTTACCGTTGAACTTCTTCATCTGGCGGACTTGGCCACGTTTCAACTCATTATTGATGGTCTGGTGACAAACGCCTAGTTGCCAAGAAATCGCCTGGTTGGAAGGCCCTACATTGTGTAGTGCGAAGATTTTCCCCACGTTCGAATGCAGTTAAGTGATGGTCCTTGGACCGTGATATGGTAAGCTGTTCTTGCACCAAGATAAAAGACCTCTTTCATTGTTTGTTGTAGGAACTCCAATGATACTGGACTTTTCTGTCTTGGTGTATTTTATTTTGTTAAAGTGGCTAACTTGAGTCTAAAACTCGCCAAGTACATTTGCTAAATGAATTTATAATTAAAAAAATAAAATAAAATCTGGTAGACTCACGTATAAGTAATATTATTGCCGTAATCAAGTATAGGTAGAAAATGTGAGTAGATGAATAAAATGAGAGCGTACTTTGGCGTAATACAAAAATATTAATCATTATTTTTGTATATAACAATGTTCTATCTTGCTATGGGAATATCAAAATATTCGCAGACATTATATTTTCAGCAAAATGGAAAATTAATAAATTTTTCTTTGTCTTATTCAGTGATGGCTATTACAGGGTCATTGTCATTCCTTCTCTCAAATAAAATGATAGGAATTGAGCTAAGAAGGGTTGCGAGAATTTTAGGAATTCTGTATGCAACTGGTATGGCTCTTCGAGTATTCTATCAGAATAGTTTTATTGCGATTATTTCAGGGGGAGTAGCTGGAATTGGTGCATCTATATTGCTATTAGTGATACGTAAGTGGATATATGCAGAAGCTGATGAAAATCCATCAGACAAGCAAGTCCTAATTTCATCACGGTATACTTTAATGCAAATTACTTCCTTAATTGCAACGTTGATTGCTGGTTTGATTCTTTTTATATTCTCAGCCCGCAATGAAGTTTATGTCACGATTCTAATCGTTTCAGCACTGGCAATCCTTTTTTTACCTACTACATCAATACCCGAAAATAAGAGCATCCAATTAGAGCAAAAAGAAAGCATCATTGCATTACCAAAGAATAAGCGCATCGGGATTGGTTTTCTTCTAACGGTCATTTTAATGGGAATCACAACATCTATTGTTGATCCGATTGCACCGGCAGTTCTAAGATCAGTGGGCTATAGTGTCGGTTCTACAAGTGTAGTTGTAACAATTCTAGGATTAGTATCTATGTTGTCTGTCTTTATATTTCAAATCCCACTCTTTAATAAAAAGCCGGACTCGTACTTCTTATTAACTGAACTAATCGCTGGTATCATAATTATTCTTTGCGGATTAGAAAATTCAAATCCACATCTGTGGATACTAGTAGCTTTCTTTGTGATGTCAATTGAGGGTACTGGTTTCTTCATTCTTAAAGAACTAGTCGAATATGATATGTTACCCAAGGAAGAAATTACTCTTTATTTAAGCTTAGCTCAATCGGGATTTTTGATTGGGAACGCAATCGGGGCACCTTTAGGCACACTACTTTTTCAGACAATGAATGGTCAATATCTACTCGTAATTTATGGCTTAATGGCCATTGTATGTGGTATTCTTTATAAAATATTGGCAACTAGTTTCACAAAGCATCGTATTTAGTGCCCTGTATTGTCGCTATGTATGAATTGGAAGTGAAGTGACCCCTTTGAATTGGAGTAAAACTAAATTTAGGGGGATTTTACTATTTTCTTGTCACCCTGATTTATTATTTTGAAATGCCATTTTAACTTACCAATGTTTTTTCAAGATCAGAATCGTAATTCTGGTTATATGATATTTGAAGCTGAGATATTACTAGTCCCAATGTAAAAGAATAGGCTCTATGATACTTAGTGTTGATGGACAAAATCTATCAACTTCACCTGACGAGGAATCGAAAAAAGCACTAAGATTAGCTCTGTAAAACCGAAACGGTTTTACAGAGCTAATCTTAGTATGTTTGAGACTATTTTTAATGAAATTAGAAACCGAACCAAGGGACTTAAAGCTAAAAGGATCGAACTTGCGAAGAACTTGACGCACCCATAGAATTTAGTGTTTTGTCCCAAAATCTTAACTTAACCTGATTTTTATTGGAACTGCATCCCACCATCTACGATAATCGTCTGACCGGTGATGTAGTCGGAATCCTTCCCCGCTAAGAACGCCACGGTATTGGCTACGTCTTCTGGTTCGGACAACCGCTTCAACGCGATGCCATCGGAAAAGGTCGCCATCCCCCATTCGTCACTCTTGCCAGCGTTTTGGCCGACCTGGTGGGCAATGTCGAACATCATCGGGGTCTTCACGATACCCGGTGCATAGGCGTTAGCTGTGATGCCCTCCGCCGCTAAATCCCGCGCGGTGGTCTGGGTGATGCCCCGAACCGCAAACTTCGTCCCACTGTACAGGGCCAAATTCGGGTTCCCCACGACTCCGGCCTGTGACGTGGCGTTGATGATTTTCCCCCGTGACCGAACTGCTTGAAAGCTTGGTGCGCCGCCTGGGTGCCCCACAGGACACTGCCGACGTTGACGGCGTAGACCTTCTGAAAATCTTCGGGTGTAATTGTATCAATCGGCGTGGTTGGCCCTAAGCCAGCATTGTTGACGATCACGTTGAAGTCCCTGAGTTGTTCGCCGGCCGTCTTGACCGCCGCAAAAACCTCATCACGGTCGGCCACGTTCGCTTTGATGGCCACGGCCTGACCTCCGTTTTGGTTAATCTCGTTGGCCGCTTTTTCAGCACTGTCTAGCTTCAAATCCGCTAACGCAACTGCAAATCCATCAGCGGCTAAGCGCGTGGCAATCGCTTTGCCAATCCCCTGACCGGCACCGGTCACGAGGGCAACTTTTTTCGACATATAAATCCCTCCAATATGGTGATAACCCTACTCTAAATCCAACACCCCGAGTATACGAACCTCACGGGTAAAAGACAATCAAACACCACTTTCTTTTGTCCGATTAACTTGGCGTTTAGCTGATGCCGGGAAACCTTTCTTCAATCGAAAGGCTAAGCTGACTATTAAATACGTTTGCCGTCACCGACAAGCTAACTAACGCGATTCGACAGTGAATTGCTCCCCATCAATACTGATCGATAAAGAACCATTTAAAATCAGAATAAAGAAAAGGAACCCAATTCAAAAGTGAATTGAGTTCTGCTAAAACGCCTCATCAACACCGGTTGATAAAGAGCCCACAAATTTTTGCTCGCTGAGACTTAAGGTATAAATGACAGTTGCAAAGCTATTTTATTAGCTTCCAACCTTCATATAAGCAGAATAAAATAACAATACAGTAGTCGTACCAATTAAAAATGGATCCTGATTTAACTAGTGTGAGAGCTACCATGAACAATAGAAATGCACCACCCAAAATTAAGGGTAGATAGATTAAGTTGTGTGCTATTAACCATTGTTGAGAAGGAATAATTATAGGTAATGCTAAACATAATATAATAATTACTATTGTGCTAGTACTCATTCAAATCCTCCTTTTTAAAGATAGATGAAAACAATCGTCCTAGCAGTCCAATATGCCGCCGTCTTGTTGAAATGTAAATATTTAATTAGTCCATTACGAATTCCTGTTTCAGATTTACCTTCAAAGTCTGTTAAGTAATTAACGAAAGATTTTAGTGGTTTAGAAGCAATACTACGTCCAGTATATTTGGCTACATACAACGCAATTTTTTTAACAACAGTTAATTTGATTCCAAGTAAGCGATCAGAGTTATCATTGGAAATTTTACTTTTTAGAATTTCTAATTGTTCACTCTTGCTAAAATTACCATCGGCAACAAGTTGATTGAACTCCTGTTTCTTTTCAGCAGTTAGTTGAGAAACTGTCTCAATGCTAGTAGACTCCAGCACCTAGCTGTTGTTCTAACTTTGATTGATCAGTCTTACGTTTTTTCGAAGCTCAGCCATAGCAGTTTGAACAACATCATCGTCAATGCTTACAGTTGTTTCGTCGCCATCAACCGTGATTTAAAACTATGTTAGTTATTTTATAGACAACATAAAGCGTACTTAATAAACAGATTGTGTTAGTGACTATCCATAGTGCACTCTCTATTATAGAAAGGTTTCCTGGCATTTGAAGAAACCATACCACTCCGATAATACCACTTAACACTTCGTCACGAATATGTAGCTTTTTTTAATATCGTCGGCCATTGCCGCTTTAAGATTCTTTAGTTTTGAAAAGTCACTTATCGCGATAATATTAACAATCATAAATATTAGGAAGAGGATCGCTTTAACCAGAAGGCTTGCAGCCAAAAAAATTGTTGATCCTAGAGACAATAATAGACTAACTAAAAATATACAAATGCTTTTTATTGGTCTGACCATGCCTTATAGTTTTCACCTTTGAACTGGCATTAATTCGCCGACGTCCACAGATTATTACGAATTTAATTTGTCGTCAAGGCTAGCAACGGAATGACCCCCGTCACCCTAAAAATATAGACGCAGGAAGCCTCTTAAATGACCCAATAGAAGACCCGCAAAAGAATCCAATTCGAAAGTAAATCGGATTCTCATATTAGTCTTCATCAATACCGATTGACAAAAACAAAAAAGACGCGTTGTCCGGAACTCTTGTGAGTCCTAGACGACGCGTCTTCATTTTAATTATGGGTTAACACCCAAGTCAGTCGTAAACGACTTACTTGAGGGGCTTCCATTGCCAGTCGTTAACTTCTGGCAAGTCAGTCCCGACCTCACGAATGTAGGCCGTGTGCTTAGCCACCATGTCGTCCATCCGTTGTGCGAAGTAAGCGCCCTTAACGGCGTATTCTGGGATGTCGTTGACAGCTTCCTTGGCCAAGTGGAACCGGTCAAGGTGGTTCAGAACCCGCATGTCAAATGGCGTGGTGATATCACCGTTTTCACGGTAACCATGAACGTGTAAGTTGTGGTTGTGACGGTCGAAGAACAGACCTTTGATCATGTCTTCGAAGCCGTGCCATGCAAAGATGACTGGCTTGTCCGTCGTAAACAGACGGTCGAATTCTTCGTCAGAGATCGCCCGTGAATCCAACTTCGGTGACCGGAGTTTCAAGATGTCCACGACGTTGATGAAGCGAATCTTCATTTCTGGGAATTCGTCATGCAACAAGGAAATCGCAGCTAAGGATTCCCAAGTTGGTTCCGTGCCGGCAGCGGCAAAGACAACGTCAGGTTCTTGACCTTGGTCGGTCGAAGCCCAGTCGATGTAGCCTAACCCGTTGTTGACCAGGTTCGTGGCTTCGTCGATGGAGAACCATTGTGGACGGGGGTGCTTGGAGGTCACAATCAAGTTGATCTTGCTGCGACTCTGGAAGGCCACGTTCCCAACGGCTAACAAGGTGTTGGCGTCGGCTGGCAGGTATTCACGAATCAATTCAGGCTTCTTTTCGGCCAAGTGGGTCAACATCCCCGGATCTTGGTGGGTGTATCCGTTGTGGTCTTGTTGGAACACAGTGGAGGTATCCACGAAGTTCAAGGATGGGTAATCATGACGCCAGGATTGTTCGCCGGCCTTACGTAACCACTTCATGTGTTGGGTCAACATGGAGTCGACGACCCGACCGAAGGATTCGTAAGTGGCAAAGAACCCGTGACGACCAGTCAGAACGTAACCTTCTAACCAGCCTTCAGCTTGGTGTTCGGAAAGTTGAGAATCGATGATCCGGCCTTCATGGGCCATATTTTCATCGTTCGGTTCGTGGATGTTTTCCATCCATTGACGCTTCCCGTAATCCAGGGCGGCGTAGAGCCGGTTGGACTTGGTTTCGTCAGGACCAAAGCCCCGGAAGTTATTCGGGTTCAACTTCATGACGTCGGCCAAGTACTTGGACCAAACTAACATATCTTGTGCGATGGTCTTGCCACGCTTCGTGGTGTCGACCGCGTACTTCTTGTAGTCTGGGAGCTTCAATGGTTCTGGCTTGATCCCACCATTGGTGATTGGGTTCATGGCCATCCGTTGGTCACCCTTCGGTGCCATGTCGCGAACTTCTTGCTTGACGGAACCGTCTTCGTTGAAGAGTTCCTCAGGCTTGTAAGACTTCAACCAGTCGACTAACATGTCGGCGTGTTCCATGTCGCCAGCAGCAACCGGAATCGGCACTTGGTGCGCCCGGAAGGACCCTTCGATTGGGTTGCCGTCCAGGTCATGCTTAGGACCAGTCCAGCCCTTTGGGGAACGGAAGATGATCATTGGCCAGTTTGGCAAGGAATCATCGTTGTTGTCCCGAGCGTTCTTTTGAATAGCTTTGATTTTTTCGATAGCGGTGTCCATCGTCTTCGCCATGTCTTCCGTGACCCGCATGTGGTCGGTGTCATCGGCGTCGATTTCAACGAAGTGTGGTTCCCAGCCCATCCCGGTGAAGTATTCGGTCAATTCTTTGTCGCTCATGCGTGAAAGAATCGTTGGGTTGGAAATCTTGAACCCGTTCATGTTGATGATAGGCAAAACAGCCCCATCCTTGATTGGGTTAATGAACTTGTCAGAGAACCATGAAGCGGCCAAAGGACCAGTTTCAGATTCCCCGTCACCAATTTCAACCGCGGCAATGACGTCGGGGTTGTCCAAGATGGCACCCGTCCCGTGGGACAAGCTGTAACCAAGTTCCCCACCTTCATGGATGGAACCTGGGGTTTCAGGGGCAGCATGGGAAGCCACGCCACCTGGGAAGGAGAATTGCTTGAATAAGCGCTTCATACCTTCTTCATCTTGGGAGATATTTGGATAAATTTCACTATAGCTACCATCAAGATATGAGTTAGAAACCATCACTTGGCCACCATGACCTGAACCTTCAATATAGAACATGTTCAGATCATACTTGTTAATGACCCGGTTTAAGTGAGCATAGATAAAGTTCTGAGAAACGATCGTTCCCCAGTGCCCAATTGGCTTAATTTTGACATCGTCAGAAGTTAAGTCGCGCTTTAACAGCGGATTGTCACGTAAGAACAATTGCCCGACAGAGAGGTAATTGGCTGCGCGCCAGTACTTGTCAACGCCTTCCAAGTAAGACTTGGAGTCGAAGTTTGCATTTGCTGCCATGTAATTAACACTCCTTCTTTGAAATCGTAACTGCATCATCTAGTTGATAGAAAATGGCGTAAAATTTATCTCGTAGTGGATACCGGGATGCTTTTTACAATCCCTATAATACAGCGTTTGGCGAAAAAGTCAACCTTTTTATAAATTGATACGGTCCAATTTAACGAAATGTAGGCCCACATTTTCGCCCTCCCTTCAAAATTTTCCCAAGGTCCCCAGCGTTGACGCTTACCGCATGAAAATTTGAGTTAAGAAATAGACCGATCACAAAATTAGTCCTTTTTTGGTTGCCTAAAATATTGTGCATCCCCCTTGTCCTCCAAGTCCTCCTAGTGGGGACTTAAATTCTATTTGACAAGCCCCCTAATTTTCTAATAGCATGAAGCCAGCTTCACGTTATTAGAAATAGGGGGCCTATCCGTGTGAATAATTTAGTAGCACACTACAGAAAAAAGAATGGTCTTACCCAACTTCAAGTTGCAAATATGGTCAATGTAACTTCGCGGACCATAATCTCAATTGAAAAGGGTACATACAAGCCCTCTCTAATTTTAGCTTACAAATTAGCAAAAGTATTTGATACTGATGTTGAAACAATGTTTAAACTCGAAGAATACCTTGGAGGACTTCATGAAAAATAAATTTATTATTACGGTACTGAGCCTTATGGCTATCTTTTTCCTTTCCCTAACTATTAAGGATTACTTGGCTTCTCAATCAGTCATTAAGGATGCTTTAACTACAATTATTCTCGCAATATTAGCCATTCTAAGCTTTAAAGATATGCCTACCAATCCCAATACAAAATTTAGCGATGAACGAGACGAACATGTAAGTTACTTATCTGACCATAAAACAGTTGTTTTTTTAGAATGGCTGTCACTTAGCCTATTCGTACTCCTTATCTTGATTTATCAATTAATAAATTCAAATCTTATGATCGGTGTTCTAGCAATAATGTGTTTATTATATTGGGCAGTAATCAACGTATTAAGGATTATCATTTACTTATTTTTAATTAAAGATTAATATTATAATTAATCAAGAATGAAAGAATCAAAGGACTTGTTAGGAATCGGAGATCTAATCAATATTCCATTGAGGAAAATTGATGTGATTGATAGTGATCCCACGTCAAAACCATATTAGAAACGAAAGAAAGCCTAAGCTATTAAAGGTGCATCCCCTTTTGTTTGAGGGATGCACCCTTTAACGTGCTGTTTTTGGGGCGACACTCGCCCCCTTTACCAGCTATTTTAAGATGTAATTGTAGTTTAGCTTTAGTTTTCAAAAATTATAGACGGTTATTTTTTATGAGTAAGAATGTTAAATTACTGGCGTTAAGAATTTTACGAAACAGTTAAGTGCTAATTTAACGACTACGCTATTGTCAGCTGTTAAAGCTAATAATTGTCTGTAAAGGTTATCAGCTTGATGTTTACCAGTTGTTAACCAATTAAAAAAGCCTGGCATCTGCCCGGCTTGTCTCCCTACCGACCTGCTCATAATCTTGGTCGGTGGTCCCTACTCTTCATCTAGGGACACAAAGGTGTTATAGTTCAAATATTGGTAGTGTAGCCGCATATTCGAGACTTCGAACGGTGTCCCGTCATCCAGGAAGAAGATTCCTTCCATAATGCCCACTGGTTCGACCGGCTTCAATTGTAGCAACTCCTGATCATCGGCCGTGGACGGTGCCGCTTGAATCGACATGAATGATTTGGTGACGACCTTGCCTTGGCTTTCCAAATAGTTGAAAATCGAACTCGACACGGTCTGTTGCGACAAATTCGGCGCAATCTTGATGGGAATGTACCCCGTTTCGATCATGAACGGTTGGTCGTTGAATAACCGTAGTCGTTTGATTTCGTACACAAAATCGCCGGGTGACAAGAAAAGATCCTGTTGAATTTCTTCGCTGGCGGGAACCACGTTAAACCCCAATAATCGGATGCCGGGCGTGTTGCCCGCGGACTTCATACTATCCGTAATCCCTAAATTTGACCCTTCATATTGAAAAATCGTCTGGTTTTTCATATATAATGGATTAATAAAGGTCCCGGAACCCCGTTTTTTAAAAATAATGCCTTGGTTGGCTAAAATGCTCAGCGCGCGTTTGACCGAGCTACGACTGACCCCGTAGGTTTCGCTTAGACTCCGCTCATCGGGCAGCCGCTTATTTTGAAATTCGTGCTGATGGATTCGCTGCTTCAAATCGCGCATGACTTGTCGATAAACTAAATCTGCCATGATATCTCCTCATTACTGGTGAACTAGACGCTTCTTTGGAGTAAAGTATAGCAGGTTTTCGAACGGGTGTCTGCTTTTTCCTTAAAATTGACCGTTCCAGTTGACTTTAAAGTGCGGTCCAATTATAAATAACTGTGAAGAAAGGTGATGCCTGATGGCTAAGAAAAAGAAAGCCAAACGTTTACACAAAACTCTGGTCGAGCAAATCCTCGACAAAAATAAGATTGCTTATAAGCAATACGCCTTCGCCACCCACATGGCGGGCGATACGGCCCAAATGGAGGTTGACCACGCCGCCGTGGACGAACACCACATTTACAAGACTTTGGTCTTAAGTGGTAATGTCACCGGTCCCTTAGTCGGTGTCCTCCCCATCGATGAACACCTCGATGAAAAGAAACTCGCCAAGGCCTCGGGCAACAAAAAAGTCGACATGATCCCCTTGAAGAACCTGGTCAAGACCACCGGGTACGAACACGGGGCCAACACGCCCGTTGGCATCTGGGAAAAGAAGCAGTTCCCCATCTACCTCGACCAAACGGCTCAGCAACAGGGCCAGATCCTGGTCTCTTCCGGACAAATCGGTCGGTCCGTCGAAGTCGACGCCACTGAACTGGCGACGTTGGTTCACGGGACCTTCACCGATTTACTGGAGTAAGGGCGCATGACCATCAACTATATGCTGTTGCTCCAAAACCTCGCTTTGATCGTCTTCTGGCTCCTGGTCGTGCCGGGAGCCTTTATTGCGCTTTTAACTGGCGTTAACCGCAACACCAAACAGTACCTGGCCAACGGCTTTGGCATCAACAGTGAACTCTACCTCGGATTCATTGGCATCTTCTGCCACGAACTCAGTCACTTACTGGTAGCCTTGCTTTTTGGCCACCGCATCACCGGGGTACGGTTGTTGAAACGGCCCCATCCCAACCAGCGGACCCGTAACGGCGACAGCGATTTGGCTTTAGGCTATGTTAACCACACCTGGAACCAAGGCAATTGGTACCAAAGTACGGGAAACCTCTTTATCGGTATCGCCCCGATTTTTGGCTGTAGCCTGGTACTCCTTGGACTTACGGCGTGGCTGTTGCCGGGCTTATTTGCCGGGCTGGTGGCCTTTGCCAGTCACCCCCTGGCCCTGGACTGGTCGGCCTTACGCCACGCCATCACCGACGCAAACGACAGTTGGGGCCACGGCCTCATTGTCTTCATCCTGGCCATGAACATCAGCATCGGCGGCTTTGATTTGAGTGCGGCAGATTTTCGCAATTCTAAAATGGGACTGATTGGCTTCACCATCTTGATTCTGGTAGTGACGGCAATTTGGACCCTGCTGACTGGTGCGGCCGGGTGGCTACGCGGCGTCGCCACGGTCATGGCCTTACTCGCTGTGATTCTGAGTGGTGCACTGCTCATTTCGGGACTAGCCAACCTGCTGGTTCGTCTGTGCCTGCATGTCAAATGGCACCATTAAGTGAAAGGAGGCGGTGGCCTTGGTGAGCCCCACCATTACCATCACAAATTTAATCTGGAGCTTCGATCGCACCACGCACCACGTGAACTTGCTCCTACTCAACCGCGACCATGACCCGTTCAACGGTTTCTGGGCGTTGCCTGAAACCTTGATGCGGCCCGACGAGAGTGCTGATACTGCGGCGTTACGGTTGGTTCGAGAAAAGATTGGTCTGGTCCTAGACGGGCAGCACACCCAACAATTGGCAACGTTCACCCATCCCGACCGGACCCCCACGCATCGGCGGGTCGCCCTGGCTTACATGACCTTCTTACCGAAAATGCCACCGCTAACGCCCGGCTACGGCGCCCAGGACGCCCGCTGGTTTCAGGTGACTGCGACTAAGACTGCCTACCAAGTCCAAAACGGGAATACTCGTTTCACCACGCCCACGACCAACCAAACTGCGACCTATTACGCCGATCTGACGACCCGTCACGCGGCGCCGCCAAGTCAGCTGGCTTTCGACCATGACTGGTTGCTTGCCGTGGCTGCGCGTCGGATTCGTCACGAATTAGCCTTCCACCCGACCGTCTTCCTAACGTTGGGTCCCACCTTCACGTTGAAAGAGGCACGCACGGTAGCAGCCACTTTTTTGCGGCAACCGCTGAGTGCCCTGGACAATTCCAACTTCAAGAAGGCCCACCGTGATCACTTTACCGCCGTAGGGACCACCGCCACGGCCCATGCTGGACGGCCGGCAACTCTGTACCGTTTGAATTCTTCTTGCTTGACAAACGGCTAGAAACCGCTTATATTCAGTAGCAAGTTAAATAAAAGTTGTCACGACTTTTATTTTAATATAATAAAAGTAATAATTACTTTTATTGTTTTCTGGGGAGGAAAATTAAATGTTGACCAAGTATCGTTTATTACTCGTGGTGGGGACCGCCTGGCTCTTTGACGCCATGGACGTAGCTATCTTATCGTTTATCATGCCCTTGTTGAAAGCTGAATGGCAACTGACCCCCGTCCAATTAGGGACCGTCGGGGCGGCCACCTCCGTGGGGATGGTGTTCGGGGCGCTGGGCTGTGGCTATTTAGCTGACCGAATTGGGCGCAAGCGCGTTCTAATTTATACCCTAGCGCTCTTTTCACTGGGAAACTTAGCGCTGACGCTCGCGCCTAACGTCACCGTTTTTATTCTGATTCGTTTCATCACTGGGATTGGTCTCGGTGGCGAATTACCCGTTGCGGCCACCCTAGTCGCAGACCAGTACCGCGGTACCCAACGCTCCCGGATGCTGGTTTTGGCGGATAGTTTCTGGGCTATCGGTTGGATTTTGGCTTCTGTGCTGGCCTTCGGGGTCATGCCGGCGATTGGTTGGCGCTGGACCGTGTTGATCACGGCACTGACCGTCCTCTACGCGCTACCACTTCGCCGCCATTTACCCGACCAACCAGTGCAGCCCATGGTCAAGCCATCTTATAAGGTAGTCTGGCAACCCCAACACCGGCAACAAACTTTATTGCTTAGCGCCCTCTGGTTCATCGTAATGCTGACCTACTATGGCATGTTTCTGTGGTTACCTAGTATCCTGGTCCTACGCGGATTTCCCATCGTGCATAGTTTCAGCTACACTCTCTTGATGAGTTTAGCGCAATTACCCGGCTACTTCTTAGCGGCTTACTTGATGGGCAAGCTCCGGCAAAAAAGCGTCTTGCTCATTTATTTATGTGGCACCATCGTTAGTGTCTTGGCCTTTAGTTTAGCCAGCAATAACTTGGCTATCCTGGTCAGTGGGGCTTGGCTATCATTCTTTGACCTGGGCGCCTGGGGAACGTTGATTGCGTTGACGCCTGGCCAATTTGCCCAAGCCGTGCGGGGAACCGGGATGGGCACCGCCCAAGCCATCGGTCGGATTGGAGCTACGATTGGGCCTTACATGGTAGGACTGTTGATCCAGTTGAACTTCTCTATTGCCACGGTTCTCGGTCTCTTCGTCATGTTACTCGTGGTGGGGGCACTGTTACTGGCCGTCGGCATCACCGATACTACGGTTGTCTCTAAGGAGGCTGACCACCATGACGCTAAGTCCGAAACGACTCACTGACGCCCTTAAAGGCTTTTTAGAAGAAGACCTCGCCACCGGTGACCTAAGCACCAGCGCTTTACCACCGCAATTAGTCCACGGAGACTTCGTCGTTAAGCACGCCGGCGTTATTGTTGGTCAATGCTTACCCGATGCCGTGTACCAGTTGTTGGGGCCCAAGTGCCATTACACCCCCACGGTGCCGGACGGGACACTGGTGCCTCAAGGTACCGTCATCGGCCAAGCCTCAGGTCCCGTCGCCGACCTCTTAGCCGGTGAGCGAACGATTCTCAACTTGATGCAGCGGATGAGTGGCATTGCCACAGCGACCCACTTGGCCGTCACGACCTTGAACGACCCTTCGATCGGCATTTTGGATACTCGCAAAACGGCCCCCGGACTCCGCCTGTTCGATAAATACGCGGTCCAGTGCGGTGGTGGAATCAATCACCGCATGGGGCTTTACGATGCGGTGATGCTCAAAGACAATCACTGGCACCTCATCACCGATTTCCCAGCCACGGTTCGCCGATTGCGTCAGCTCTGTGGTCCGACCAAGACCATCGAAGTTGAAGTCGCGACCCGTGACCAACTCCAAGCCGCGATTGCGAGTCAGGTCGACATGATTATGATTGATAATCAGACCCCGGCAACGGCCCGAGCCTGGCGCAAAATTATTCCGACTTCGATTAAAGTTGAGGTTTCCGGTGGGATTACCCCCACCAAGCTCCCGGCCTATGCTGGTAGTGGTATCGACTTTATTTCTTTGGGTTATCTGACCAATAGTGTTCAAGCTCTCGACATCGCTTTTAATTTAACGGATTAGCTACCACACACCTCTAGCGGGCCCAGTTAATAATGGGCCCGCTTTTAACATTTTGTTTAGTTTAACGATCACATTTTAAGCCCCCAGATTTTTCACGATTTCCAAAAATTATTTCCTGTCGGTCGAATCGAAATATGAAAAAGCAAAAAATCGTTTTCATTTAAAAGCAGGGTATAAACTATCACTTATTTCCTACTAATGAATCGATTCCAACAAGTTTTTTTCCAATGTAATCCTTTACATGCCAAATTAATTCTTGACTTAATTTTCTGAAAGAATTACGATGTTCACGTTAACAAATGTTGAAAGTACGAAACCTAAAAAAAGTTAAGCTCATCAGCTGAAAGGATATGTTTATTTATGCGTTTCTTAAAAGTAGTTGCTCTAATCGCCGTTGTTGCTGTTGTCGTTTCTGGGGCTTTTGTCAGCACACAAGCTTTTGCCGCTTCTAATGCGAACCACGGAACAACGTCACATTCCTTCTCATCAGCTTACACAGCGTTGGTGCAGAAGCAAGCACAACCTTTCAAATAACCTCTAATTCTAATTAGACAAAGCCCGGGCCTCATGGCTCGGGCTTTTTGAATTACAATCTACTCAAAGAAAAATCAACTAGTTCATCATAGTACCAAAAATGCCTCGTTCCAATGACTCTATCACTTGGGGCAAAGCACTTTATTAGTTTCTCCCAAAATCTTATATAATTTATTCAATTGACGTGGCCACTGATTGGGCAGTCGCCGTGACCGGGTCAATAAACATTTCTAACCGACTCGCCATGGCACCAGCTAAATCCTGACCAAATTGTACTTCTTGCGGCGTCCCGATCATGTTGAAACCTAACGTGAGCCGGCCCTTGAACGTGCTGCAAGCAATCTGATACATTGGTGCAATACGGAAAGACCCCGTTAACAGGCAGTCCGTAACACTCAGTCCTGCCAGAATCAATCGTTCATCATCAATGATGCCAAAGTTAGTGTAGCCAATAGGCCGCACATGATAATGTGCCTCAACAATCTGCTGGAGATCAGCGATACTTTCGTGTTGGTATTGTTGCATCAACGACCGTACAGAATCCAAGAACTGGTCTTGGGCCTTTAACGCGGCCATTCCTGCGTGCATCTTTTGGACCGTTGTTCGAAGAGAATCGCTTACAGGCGACTCAATAGCCGGGTTATAGCGCGCCGTATGGTTGGCAATTCGCAACGTGGCCTGGTCATTTTCGATGTTTTGTCGCATATCCGTTGGGCAGGCAATCGCAAGCGCTGTCACCTCCGGATCATAAGCCTGCACAGTTTTTCCAAAAAGAGCCAGCAAAACATCATTGACCGTCACATGTTGGTCGTGAGTAGCTTGAATTAAGCGCTTTATTACCTCGCCATTCAACACCACCCCACCAACGTGGGCCGTTCGTGGAGCCGTTTTGGCAGCCAAACGCGGTAAAGCCAAAGCGTGCGCCGGGTGATCAACGTTGCTCTCCTCTTCAGGCGCTGGGTGGGTTTTAATTAACTCCTGTAGCCAATCAAGCTTGACCGTATTTTGAACACCCGTCACGGCCTCGCTCCCCCGATTGTAACAAGCACACAACAAGTATAAGTACTGTTTAAAGCCGCTCCCATCGGTCAAGATATGGCTCATGGTCAGGACCAGTGTTGTGGTAGCCCCGGGCACAATAAAGACCCGCAGTTGGGGTTGATGGAACCAATCCGGCGCCGCATCCAAGTCAGGAGTCAACCGGTCGACCACCCGCACGATGGTCGATGCATCGTGGACCACAGGTGTCCAGCTGTTATCAACTAAATTATAACGGCAAAACAATTCAGGCACGACCCGTGCCGTTAAGGTGATGGCTCGGCGAAAGCGATCAACGTCCAGTTTCCCGGTTACCTTAAGTTGGCAACGAATAATGGGTCTAGAATTTTTGGTGTTGGAAAGTATTTCCATTCCAAAAGTACTAGGCCCTTTTTGATAACAAAAAAAGGCATCTAAGCCTCCCTAGTGCTATGCTTTAAGCGACGAAACTCAAG
>NZ_QXIL01000033.1 GCF_004115745.1 Levilactobacillus suantsaii
GGACTCATAGCCTAAGAACTCCTTTAGATGATTGTTATGGTGACTTCATTCTACAGGACTCAGGCTAGGAGTCTATTTTTATTTTCTTACTTGTTGCACTTCAATTGTAAATTCGTCCCTGAACTTTTAAATAGCTATGGTACTCGATCAATATACTTTATATGTAAAAGATCAAAAGTGACTGGCAAGCGATAGGTGTTGGGCGCGTCTGAAAAATTAATTAACTTGAGTTCCCGCCAAACCGTTAATAACTCAACGCTCGGTAAGCATCGTGCTTCCGGTGCGTAGCGAATTGCTTTTGGGTCATACTGGTCTTCTTTTTGGTCCAGGGGTCGTTGTAATAAGCCCGGTGGGCACTGTAGCCGCTGAGGGTCACGGCGTGGTTGACGAAACCGTCCACGTTAGCGACCCAGACCACGACCGGATGCCCCAAGTCGATTTGGTGCTTGAGCTTGGCAAACGAGGCGCCCGTCATGTTTTTGGCGGACCCTACGTGGTGCTTGACCAACTTGGTGAGGGCCTTCGGGTAGATCCACCAACCGGACGATGAATAGGGATTACCGACGAAGCCCAGATTCCCGTTATGGGTCTTGGTCCGGGGCATTTCCTTGGCCAATTGTAACTTGGTGACCTTGGCCCCCGCATACTTCAACATCATGGTCGTGGCGGTAATCTCACAACCCGTGGGTAATTGTGGGCGTTGGCCAACCAGCGGCACGTTCAACTGCCGCCGCGATTTGACCGTGCCGTTGCGGTGGATCCAACCGGTCTGGGTGTGGTGATAGGTGAATTTGAGCCAGGTTCCGTTGGCCTGTCTTTCTTCACGGGTCACGTGGACCATCTTGTGGGCGTAGACCCTACCGGTGCTGATAGGCGTCATGTTCTTGGCACTGGTCTGAGCACCTCCCGTGGCATAGACCTGGTAGTTGTGTTTCTGGTTCGCCCCGATTTCGGTGTAGTAATTGACGGTCTTGTGCGCAAGGACCGGGCGGTAAGCCGGCGCCGACGTCGTTGATGACGAAGAACTCGTGGTCGTTTGGCTGGTCGTAGCGTGGGCCGTGATGGCGGGACCACCGCAAAGGGCCAATAAGGTCACTCCGATAAGGTATAACTGATGATGGTGCTGAAACATAGAACTCCCTCCTCCGATAGACCTATTATAGGCCTTGCGGGGACGGGGAACAATCTATATCGACGCCTAAAACACCAAACCACGAGAAAACATACACTAAACGATTTCGGCACCCAACGTGTTTTTGAAATGGCTCAAGGCCCAGTCGTGGCCCGCGGGGTTGAAACTGGCGACGGCATCACGGTGAATAATGAGTTGATAACCCAGGTTATACGCATCGATGGCAGTGTGGAGCACGCAGATGTTGGTACAGACGCCGACCAGGTGCAAGGTGGTCACGTGGCGTTCACGTAAGCGCAAGTCTAGGTCAGTCCCGGCAAAACTACTGTAACGCGTCTTGTCGAACTGCCAGACTGTCTCGTCGGTCTGATGGTGGGTGTACCAATCCGCCAGGGGGCCGTACAGGTCGCGGCCCCAGGTGCCGCGGACGTTATGCGGCGGGAAGAGCTTACTTTCCGGGTGGTAAGGGTCATTCGGGGTGTGGACGTCGGTGGGTAGCAGCACCCAATCGTGTTCGACCGCCATCTGGTCGGCGAGAGTCACGATAGTCGTTGCGATAGCCTGACCGGGTTGGCCACAGGTGAGGGCCCCGTGGTCGGCCACGAAGTCGTTGGTGTAATCGATGATCAGTAGGGCTTGTTGGGTTGCCATAAAAATTCCTCCTCATGCGGATCTAATATCTTTAAGGTCCAGTATCTGGGTTCTGCACCAGCCTGTCAACGGTTCGGCTCATCAATTAATTTATATCCAGAGCCATTTCTCACACGGGGGCTTGACGATGATGGTAGAATAAAGGGACTTGTGTCGCAGTAGCCAGCACCGTGACACGGACTATTTTATGAACAAGGAGATTTTTAACGTGTCTGAAGTAACGACTTACTGGCAAGATCTTGCCGACCACGCTCGTGCTGAGCACCGGCCATTCTTTACCTTAGCGCCGATGGAGGCCGTGACCAACGCTATCTTTCGGCGGGTGGTCGCCCGAGCTGCGGCGCCCGATGCCTTTTTTACCGAATTTACCAACGCCATCAGTGTGACCCATCCGAAAGCTAAATTCACGGTCCAGGGCCGGCTCTACGTGGCCCCAGAAGAGGCCAAGATGCCGGTTGTCCAACTCTGGGGCAACCAGCCCGAGGCTTTTGAAAAAGCGGCGGCTGACGTGAAGAGCCGCGGGTACCAAGCCATCGACATGAACATGGGGTGCCCAGATTCCACGGTCATCAAAAACCACGGGGGCAGTGACCTGATTCGCCATCCCGAAGACGCCGCGGCGGTGATTGCGGCGGCCAAGACCGCTGGCCTCCCCGTCAGCGTCAAGACGCGCCTGGGCTATAGCCGCGTCGATGAGTGGCACGACTGGTTGAAGTTCTTGCTGGAACAAGATATCCCGTTGTTAACGGTGCACTTGCGAACCAAAAAGGAAATGAGCCGGGTGCCGGCCCATAACGAATTGATTGACCAAATCGTGCAATTGCGCGATGAGGTGGCCCCGCACACGCTGCTTCAAGTGAACGGTGACATCGCCAATTACCAGGAAGGCTGTGCGTTAGCCGCTGCCCATCCTGGTGTTGACGGCATCATGATCGGCCGGGGCATCTTCACCAGCCCGTTTGCCTTCGAAAAGACGCCGCACGAGCACAGTGTGAAGGAATTGCTAGAATTATTGAATTACCAGTTAGATTTATTTGATGATTTTGCGGCCCGGTTCGATACCCAACGGTTCGCGTCACTCAAGCGCTTCTTTAAGATTTACGTGCGCAACCAACCGCACGCCGCGGAGTTACGTAACGCCATGATGGAGACCAAGAGTACCGACGAAGTGCGCCAGTTACTGGCAGACTCGCCGCTAACTAAATAAGCGTAACGTGACCTGACCCTTGTGGCGTAGCGCTGCGGGGGTCTTTGTTCGGTCAGTGACCAGTCACAAAAAAATTTTTCGCCGGTGTTCGTCAAGCCTGGCGGGGCTTTTGACTCGTGAAAACGGTGCCGATTTAATAAGGTATTTTAAATAGGATTGATAAATTATTTGAGTTCAGGTATGATAGCTAAGGTTTTTTTCCACGAGCAACTATAATAGCCTACCGAAACGGGTCCGCCGGGTATGACCGGGGGTCCGCGACGGTAGGCCCTTTAGCCCGGAAAGGGCCGGGGTCAACGCGTCTTGCGCGGGGCCTGAGCCAACCAGTTTAGAATCATGACTTTAAGACGAGGTGAAGTAAGATGTATTTACGCAAAGCAAAAACGGATGAATTAGACCTAGTATGTGACATTATCGAAGACGGTAAACAACAATTAGCGGATGCCGGCATCGACCAATGGCAGGATAACTATCCTAACCGCGAAACGATTAAGACGGATATTGACCTGGGCCGCGCGACCATTTTTAACAGTGATGACCATGAAACGGTTGGCGTTGCCGCCGTTGTGGAGGCGCCCGACGACTCTTACGACACCTTAGTTGGGAACTGGTTAAAGGACACGGACCATTACGTGACCGTTCACCGGGTGGCCATTTACTCGCACCACCAAGGCCAAGGGTATGCGTCGAAGCTCTTTAAGGAACTCTTCGCGTACATCGCTGAGCACCATCCGGAAGCCGAAAGTATCCGGATCGATACCCACCGCGACAACGCGAAGATGCAACATTTGATCGAGAAGTTTGGTTTTCAAAAGGTCGGCGAGATCAAGGGTGTTTACCAACCGGAAGACGAATGCTACGTTTACGAGAAGCTCGTCTAAGCCGGGCTGATTTCTGATAATTTTCTCATGCAACGATTTGGCGGTTAACTGGCTAGGCTGATGCCGGGGTAAGGCTGACAAACGTTGGATGCAACTCAAAAAGATTTGTGAACTCGAAAAAATTTTTTCACGTACGGGGCGTGACCGTCAACTGGCGGCCAACGCCCCGTTTTTATTGGGGTTGCGTTTGAATTAACGAGGACCTTGCGCGATAATGTAGACTATGTTTAGGGGCATATTGGTTAAATTAGGCCTTGCGTTATGGGCCATAACCAGGTAACCTATGACATAATCTTAGTGTTTTATCATAATTGCGCGCCGCTTGGCTACGGTCACCTTGGGGTAACCCAGGGTGATCTTGCCTGGCAGCAGACCAAGCGGGGCTGCAAGGAGGGAACACGAAGAGTTTGATATTTGACAAGTGAATAGATAGAAAGAAGGAATTAGATTGCAGAGAAAACTTAGCTCGCGCCAGATGCAGATGATTGCACTCGGCGGGACCATCGGCGTCGGATTATTCATGGGGTCTGGTTCCACCATCAAGTGGACGGGGCCTTCCGTTCTCATTGCGTACATTATTTCCGGAGTCTTCCTGTACTTAATTATGCGGGCGTTGGGGGAAATGCTTTATGTGCACCCGACGACCGGGTCGTTTGCGACCTTCGCCTCCGAATACATGCATCCCGTATTTGGGTTTTTAACCGCCTGGAGTAATATTTTCCAATTTATTGTGGTGGGGATGAGTGAAATGATTGCGTTGGGCGGCTACTTCCGCTTCTGGTGGCCGAATTTGCCAGACTGGATTCCCGGTCTCGTCGCAATTACCTTCCTGTGCGTGGCCAATCTGATCTCCGTTAAAATGTTTGGTGAACTCGAATTCTGGTTTGCTCTGATCAAAGTGGTGACCATCGTTCTGATGATCATTGCCGGTCTAGGGGTCATTCTCTTTGGCTTCGGTAACGGTGGCGACGCGGTCGGCATCAGTAACCTGTGGCGCAACGGGGGCTTCTTCACCGGGGGTGTTAAGGGCTTCATCTTTGCGTTGGCCATCGTGTTGGCCTCCTATCAGGGTATCGAACTGATTGGGGTCACGGCTGGTGAAGCGGAGAACCCGCAACACACCTTAGTGGCGGCTATCCAATCGACGGTGGCCCGAATCTTGATTTTCTACGTGGGCGCTATCTTCGTGATTGTCAGCATCTACCCGTGGGACAAGCTGAACCAGTTAGGTTCCCCGTTCGTGCAGACCTTCGCTAAAATTGGGATTACCGCTGCGGCGTCGATCATCAACTTCGTGGTCATTACCGCCGCTTTGTCCGGGTCGAACTCCGGGATTTACAGTGCTAGTCGGATGACCTTTACGTTGGCCGAAAACCACCAACTCCCGAAGAAGATGACGCTGTTGAACCGTCACGGGGTACCATTTTACTCCGTGATTGCTATTTCGTTAGGGATTGCGATTGGAATTGTCTTGAACGTGGTCTTACCCATGTACTTCAAGGACGCCAGTCAAATCTTCGTGATGGTCTACAGTTCCAGTGTCTTACCTGGCATGGTGCCGTGGTTCGTGATTCTGGTCAGTGAGATTGCGTTTCGGAAACGTAACCCGCAACACATGGCCAACCATCCGTTCAAGATGCCGTTTTCACCTTGGTCGAATTACATTACGTTGGCTTTCTTAGGCGTTACGTTGCTTTTCATGTTCCTGAATCCCGAAACGCGGGTCTCAATCATCGTGGGAGTGATCTTCTTGGCCATCATGACGTTGGTGTACTTCAAGAAGTTTGCGCCGCGCGAGGCAGCGAAGAAATAACGTCAGGAGGCGTTTGAAAGTGAGTCGTCCAGGAAAATTTGCAAAGTCGAGTCGGGTCAAGCAACTCCGGCAGTTCAAACGCCGTAAGCACCAGCAGGCCGGTGATACGATTCCCTGGGAGCAGGTCACCGATTTCTTGTTGGGCCGTTACCAATTGACTCGGGGCCGGCAACAACCGCCCGTTGTGGCCGCGACGGTCCAGCGCTTCTTAAGCGAGTGGCTGGCCGTGGCCCAGGCGGCTGGTGAGACGCAAGTCCAATGGGACCTTACGGCGGTGACGCAAGCCACCTTAAAGCGCATCGGCAACCAGGTACCTTGGCAATTCTACGCTGTGCTAGCACCGCAATTGCTGCCTTGGCAACACTTCTTACAAAAGGAAGGGCCGGCCGTGCCGCTTGCATCGCGGCGCCAACTGGTGATGCCATTCACTGCGGCGACGAGTCAGCAACTAATTGCCGAGCAATTGGCGGTTAACTTACTAACGGTAACCGCAACACCCATCACGGCGACCCAACGTCAGCAGCTGGTGACCAGCTTGTTGGCACAGGGGCAGGTGCAATGGTCCGCAGTCGCGGGACTCTTTGCCCCGTTAGGGTTTCAAGTCACAGCCGGTAGTGATACCACGACCCGGCAGTGGCTCAACGAGTTACGGGCCTTAACCGTGAGCGACTTTCATAACTAAAACTATCGATACGAAAGACCAGCCAAGTGCTGGTCTTTTTTTTCGGCACCGATTATTATCGATCCTGAACCACCGGATGAATCAGTCATGACGACATCGGTTTGTTTTAGAACTTAAGGAATAAGTTAGGTGTTGATTCAACCACGGTTAGCTGCTGAGGCGGTTAATTGCTGGCTAGGTGTAAATCTTCAAGGAGGGTGACATACGATGAAGCGTCGAGTATACGTCACTTTGATGCGGAGTGCAGCCGCACTCGCATTGGGGTTAAGCGGTGCTGGCATGGTGGCCTTCGCGGATGCAACGAGTTCCTCGTCATCATCTTCATCGGTCCAAACGACGACCAGTACGCAAGCTAAGTCGGAATTCGATACGAGTGCCGATGCAGCAGTTTCATTAACTTCCGCGCCAAACTTTGGTTTCGGGGCTAACCCGACTCCTAACGGCAAAGATAACGTGACCTATCCAGCCCTATCGGCAGATAATCCGGTCGAGGTCTCGAACCCTGGGGTTCCGGGTGGCTGGAACGTTCAAGTCAAGGATTCTAACTTTGTCACGTCAGATGGCAGTGTCCTAGGTGGTGCTGTTTTGAATCTGGGTGCCCCGGATCCGGAAGCCGCGAACACAGGCAACCCGTCCGCAGCACCGGTAGCGAATGCCGTTAGTCTAAATGGTAACGGCACGAACGAGGTCTTACTGACCGCGCCGGCTAAGGGTGGCTTAGGTGTCTGGGATTCCGACTTCTCACTGGGTGACGTCACGTTAGACGTTCCCGCTGGGCAATTGGCCGGGAGTTACAGTGCCAACTTGACTTGGCAGTTAGGCGATACGGTTCAGTAGCATCGAACCGGTCGCGTCCGCGTAAAACGAACGTGACAACTTGTATCAACTGGGTCGGTGCCGCTTGTGTGGGACCGACCTTTTGGGGACCGGTATGACTGTTTGGGGGGATGAATGATGCGTCGGGGATGGCAATGGTTTGTAATGTTGGTGGGCATTTGGCTCGGATTACTAGGTGGTGTGGGGATAGCTCATGCACAAGGCGTTGGGTTTACGGTTCAGCCCGTAAAGCCCAGCAACCAGACTAATACGACATTGGGGTATTTTTCGTTGCGCATGGCCCCACAACAGCAACAAAAGCTGACCATCGTGATTCGGAACCAAAGTAGCACGACCCAACGGTTTCGAGTCAGGGTGAACCAAGCCGTGACCAACGCCAATGGCATCATCGATTACAGCCAGGCCGACCCAGATTTAGACCCGAGCCTACAACTGCCGATGAAGCAGCTCTTCAGTCAACCGGTCCAGACCGTCTCGGTCCCAGAATCCGGCGCTAAGCGGGTCACTTTAGCGCTGAAGATGCCGGCAGAAAGGCTACGGGGTTGCGCCTTGGGAGGAATCTACGTCGAACAACTGACCACGTCGCATCCAGTGTCCCACTCACAACGGAAATTGACCGTAAATAACCAATTCGCGTATGCCATCAGCATCTTACTGACGGAGAGCACACGCAAGGTCACGCCCGACTTACGGTTACGACAGGTCAAGGTGGGACAATTGAATCAACGGGATCAGGTCTTTGCGAACCTGCAAAACTTCGAACCGGGGGTTTTGTCGCCGTTAAGCCTCCACGAAACGGTAACGGCGCAAAACTCCAGCCAGGTGTTGTTGAAACAGGATCTCAAGAGTTTGGGGATGGCCCCCAACAGTAACTTCAACGCCGCGTTGCCCTGGGGCAATACGCAATTGAAGGCTGGAACCTACACCCTGAATTTGACGGCGCAATCTGGCCAACGCCAGTGGCACTTCACCCGTAACTTCGTGGTCACGCCAAAGCAATTGCGGGGCCTGGGTGGATCGGCCGTCACGCCAACGGCTACCCCAACCAGTTGGCTCTACTGGTTGTTAGCAGCGATTATTGCCTTGCTACTCGCCATTATCGGCTACCTGATTGCCCGCAACCGGCGGCGTAAAAAGGAGTAGTCGTTAGTGATGTAAGGAGGGATTGGAAATGTTGAAACGGTGGTTATATTTGGGGTTAGCGGCCTTGACCCTGGGCCTGGCCGGGGGGCTTCAGGCCCACGCCGATAGCGACTACGACGAAGCGCTGTCCACGGCGCCACAAGGTATCTCGCTTAACAAGGCCAACTCAATCATCGCCATCGGCACGGCACCGCTGGATACGGCGTCCGTGGTCGACGTGACCAACCCAAATTCGGTTGGGACGCAGGCCGTCGTGGTCAACACGGCACCCTATCAATTTGGGGCCGCCTGGTCGACCGACGACAACTTGATGGATCTGTCCCACGACCAGACGATTGGCTTTTGGTTCTACTTCGGTGACCAGGGCAGTAACGCCGGTGACGGCATGGCGTTCGTGTTGCAAAATGACCCGAACGGGATTGCTGCGACACCCACGTTTGGTAGCAAGGTCGTCGGCGAAACGTTAGGCGTGTGGGGCGTTGATACCAACGCGTCACAAGACTACGTCAGCAGTTTTGCAAAAACCGCGATCCAAAATAGTTGGGCGTTGGAATTCGACACCCACTTCAACGGGACCACGGGTTCCGGGGCCCCGGGCAACGCCAACGCCTTTGACGTGGGGTACCCGGCTGTCCACATCGCGTCCAACTACCCGGGCAGTGGCGACACCTACAAAAAGATGACGTACGATGCGGGGTTGTTGAGTAAGGCGAAGTACTACTACGAAATGAACCACTTAGGCGTCATCTCGGATAGTACCCAGACCAACTTCCTGTCGAACGGCTTGTGGCACCACATGACTTTGAAGTGGGATGCCAGCGCAAAGACCATGACCTATACCTTTGATGACCGCAACCCCACGACGGGCATTGAAGAAACGGGTCAAAGCGAAACGGTCCCGATTGACCTGTCCAAGATCGACCCGGACAACACGGGGTATGCGCGCTGGGGCTTCACTGGGACCACCGGTGAGGACTACGAAAACAACCTGATCGTCATGGACAACACGCCGGGCCTGGTTGACGGGACGGCGGATGCCAGCATGACGGATCTGACCCACAACAAGCCGATTACCACGGATAGTCAAATCATAGGCAACGACCAAGTCGAACTGGACTACAATCTGACCTACAACGGTGGCCGGCAAAGCTGGTCGAGTATTGATGGCCGGTTGAAACTACCGAACTATATCAACTACACGTCGGGGGAGATCACGTACGAAAACGGGGACACGGAGGACCTTTCGCCGGACAAAATCAGCGATGCCAAGTTGGATGCTGAGTTGGGGCAATCACTAGATAGTGATAACTCGACGGCCAAGTTGAAACTCTTGGGAACGGCCGATAACGTCACGGAGACCCAGTACAATCTTCCGCAGGCCAGTACCTTCTCGTCTAACGCTTTGGTCGCCACGGCGGATACCCCGTCGTTTGCCATCAACCCGAGCGTCACGCTGGACTTAGCCTTAACCTCGCCTAATGACGTGACCCTCCACGACAAGGAAGACACCACGATTACCGGCAACGTCACGGTCAACACGGCGGCGGCCACTAAGCCGACCACCACGCTGGCCACGTCCTTGAACGGAGCGGCCTTACCGGACACGCCGGTCAACAGTGACGGGAGCTTCAGTCTGGATATCGCCGCTGACCAGTTGCAGATGGGGACCAATACGGTTGATCTAACGGCGCAAACGGCAAATGGTGATACGTCAAAGACCATTACCGTGACCATTACGGTGGTCGGCACCTTGCAGTTCGTTAACGTGGCGGCCCACAGTAGTTTTGCGGATAGTTCGCTGACCGGGAGCCCGGAGTTGGTTCAACGGAGCAGCGACTGGAACCTGACCGTCCAGGATACTCGCGGTACGGGGCAGTCATGGGTCTTGGATGCCCAAACTACGCCGTTTGTTGATGATGATGACCAACCGATGGATGGCGTACCGGTCTACGTGGGCCGGTACGGCACCCAACAGTTGAATAGCCAGCCAACGCAAGTCATGATCCACACGACTGACGATAGTGTGGATGATGGGCTGACCGATGTTTCCGGGACTTGGACCGGCGACACCGGACTCTTGCTTAACGTCGGTTCGGGGACCGCAGCGGGGACTTATCACGGTACGATCACCTGGACGCTAACCAACGCACCCAGCTAACTAGCGGGGCAGAAAGAGGTTGTCTTTTGAGAAAGTGCAAGCTGACTAACCAACGCGCGTGACGAACGATCGTCGTCGCTGAAGCCATGACGGGTCACCTGGAGACAGGTCCCGTCCGCTGGCAAGCGACTCCCTCGTTCGGCCGCGCGTTTGGTGTGTCCAAAAAAGATGGTCACCTAAAAACAGGTTTCTCCTGGACTAGGAGAAACCTGTTTTGGGAGTTAAGTTTAAATGATTAGTTAGGATAATAACCGAGTGATCATCCGTTCATAAATCTTGATATAGCGCTGGTACATGTCAAGGTCGACGTATTCGTTGACCTGGTGGGCGGTGATGTTGCCAGGACCGAAGACCACGACGTCTAGGTCTGGATTGGCGGCCAAGAACGATGACGCATCGGTTCCCCCGGGCACCCCAATTTTGGGCAGATGCTGTTCCAAGACGGCCTGGCCGATATCGGTAGTCGCAGCAATCAGCGGCGCATCGGCCGCGGTGTGCATCGGCCGTAAGTCACTTAAAATGTCCATGCTGAGCTGGGCGCCTTCGTGGTTCAAGTCGGTGATGATCTGTTGTAAGTCCTGTTTTAGTTTAGCGTTCGGCAGTTCCGGAATGGTCCGAATCTTGACGGACAGTTCGGCGCTGGCGGGGACCGTGTTGATCTGTTCGCCGCCCTTGATCAGGGTCACAACGGGCGTCACGGCACCCAAGACCGGGTTGCGATAGTCCTTGATACTGTAGAAGTAGTCTTGTTCCCGCTGATAGAAATTCAGGAGGGCCGTAATCGCATTTTTGCCGATTTCAGGCATCGAACTGTGGGCCGCGACCCCGCGGGAGTGGACCGTGAAGGTGAATGACCCCTTGTGGGCCAGCTCGATAAAGTGTTGTTCACTAGTATGGTTCGCAGCCGCTAACTTTTGGGCGTTCGCGGCGTCGGTGCCTAACATCTGTTGGAGTTCGGGCCGTTGTAAGAGCTGCTTGTCGGCCCCACTAGGTTCGCCCACGATGAGGCTGGTCATGTCATCGACGTAACCAGCCTTGGCCAGTTGTTGGGCACCGTACTGGCCATATTCTTCGCCCACAGTGACCAGTAACCGTAAAGTTCCGCGTAACGGGACGCCGCTGTCTTTCAAATGAATCATGGCCCAGACCCCGGCCATCAGCCCGGACTTCATGTCTGACGTGCCCCGGCCAATCATGTGCTGGCCTTGGATGGTGGCGGACAAGGGATCCACGGTCCATTTGTCTTGGTCTCCCAAGGCAACCACATCGGCGTGGCCGTCGAAGCCGACCACGGGACCCTGGTCGCTACCGATTTCCGCAACCAGACTGGTCCGGTCAGCAGCGTAAGCCACCGTATGACTGGCGATGCCATGCTGGGCCAATAAGTGACTGAGATAGTCAGTGACCTGTTTTTCGGCACCGTTGACGGTATTTAATTTGACGATATTCTGTAGTGTTTGCACGACTTCATCCATGTTTTGTCCACCTCGTTTAGTTTGGCGGTTCTGCGGGTCGGCACCTGCACGGGCCGCTTAACTTGATTACAGCACTTTTTATGAAGGGGGTCAAGAAGCGCTTGGGACTTAAGTCTAATGGGGACAAAGCCAGTCACTGGCGGGCAACTTGCGCTTGACAAGCATTAAAATTGCGTCTAAGATTGCAATTAATTTCTCATGTCTTTGTCATAAATCGGCTAGGAGAAGAGTAATGGTCGGCGAACCGTCACAGAGAACCCGGTAGGTGCAAGCGGGTCGGTCCCGCCGCCATGAAGATGAACTCCCAATAGCTAGCGGGCGGTCAACGCTGCCCAATCGGTAGGAACCGTTAACTTTCCGGGTATTGCTTGAGCAGTACCGTTGAGGCCTGACGTGTGAGCGGCAGGTGAATTAGGGTGGTACAACGACGCGATCGTCCCTAGAACTAAGTGCTTAGTTCTGGGGAGGACCGCGTTTTTTGCGTCCCGGGACCGATTGACGACTGAGAAAGCAACTTGATAGGAGGATGATTTTATGACGACAACAGCTAGTACTACCAGTCTCGTGTACCCATACCGTTACGACGTGGTCGGGAGCTTACTGCGCCCGGATACGTTAAAGGACGCCCGCGGTAAGTTCGCGGCCGGTAAGATTCCCGCCGACGAATTGGCGGCCATTCAACACGACGAAACGCAACGGGTCGTGACCGCACAGGCCGACTTGGGGTTCAAGGCCGTAACCGACGGCGAGTTCAACCGAAGCTGGTGGCACCTTGATTTTCTGTGGGGCCTGACCGGCGTGGGGCACTATGATTATCACCAAAGTTATAAGTTCCACGGCGAAAAGACCCGGACGGACAACGCGGATTTGGTGGGTAAGATTGCCTTTAACCCCGACCACCCGTTTTTCAAGACCTTTAGTGCTTTGCAAGCGATGGCGCCAGCCGGCGTCGTGGTCAAGCAGACTATCCCGTCACCCAGCATGTTGTTCCGGGATAACCGCAGTGACAATTGGTCCCAATTCTATGAGACCTGGGACGCCTACTTAGATGATCTGGCAAAAGCCTACCATCAAACGATTGAACACTTCTACGAGCTGGGTTGCCGCTATCTACAACTCGATGACACCACCTGGGCCTTTCTCATCAGCCAGTTGAACGCGACGGCGGACGATGCCACGGCTCACGCTAAGTACGTGGGGCTGGCCGAAGACGCCGTTCGGGTCATCAACCAAGTCTTAAATGGCTTGCCGACGGACTTAACCGTGACCACGCACATTTGCCGCGGTAATTTCCAGTCAACGTACTTATTCTCGGGCGGTTACGATGTCGTGGCCGATTATCTGGGACAATTACATTATGACGGCTTATTTTTGGAGTATGATAGTTCCCGGGATGGCGATTTCAGTCCGTTAGCGCGAATCTGGAACCACGATACCCATAAGCGCCTCATTTTGGGTCTGATTACGTCGAAGTTCCCCGACCTGGAGGACCCGGATGAAATCAAGGCTAAAATCCAGCAGGCAGCTGAAAGCGTGCCGCTTGAAAACCTGGGCTTGTCCACTCAGTGTGGCTTCGCGTCCACCGAAGAGGGGAACCACTTGACCGAAGACCAGCAGTGGGCCAAGTTGAAGCTGGTGCGGCAAATCGCCCAAGACGTCTGGGACTGCTAAGCCGACCAAGAGGGGGGCGCTCACGGTAAACTAACGAACGGGGATGACCCTCGAGCGAAGCGCTTGGGGCCCCGCTCGAGGAGGAAGAGAATAATGACAGCAACAACCATGGTATTTGGCCATCGGGGATATCCGGCAAAATTCCCGGAGAACTCGCTGGCGGGGTTTCGCTACGCGGTGGCCCACCAGATCGAGGGCCTGGAATTTGACGTGCATTTGACCCGCGATGACGTGCCGGTCATCATGCACGACGAAAAGATCAACCGGACTACGGATGGCAAGGGCTACCTGCGCGATTACACGTTGGCGGAACTTCAAGCGTTTCACCTGGCCAACGGCGAAACGGTGCCGACTTTGGCCGCCTTTTTACAGGTGGTGGCCGACCAGCCAGTTCATCTGAACCTGGAGTTTAAGACCGATAAGATTCAGTACCCGCAGATCGAACGGATTGTTTTGGGGATGGTCCACGCCACATCGCTGGTCTACCCGGTCATTTACTCGTCGTTTCATCTGCCGACGCTCAAGCGGTGCCAACAATTGGCGCCCAATGAGATTTACTGTTGGCTAACGGATAAGCGGGTCAAAAACGCCCCGGCCTTCGTGAAAAAGGAAGGTTTGGCGGGGCTGCATCTGAGCCACTACCAGGACGATATCCCGGTGGTCGAACGTATCTGGACGGTCGATAGCGTTGAACAGGCGACCCAGTTGTTCGAAGACCAGGTGGCCGGCATCTTCACCGATGATTTTGAGACCATGATGGCCTTGAAGCAGCGGTTGAACCAAGCTTAACTTAAAAGAATTATCAGCCGCGAAAAAGCGGTTCACTAATATCTGTGATTGATGGTCAAGATAAACTTGATTGTTAATGACGGATATTTTTGAGTTGAGTGAGTGTTAGAATTTAGAGGGAATTGGATTAGTCTCGTAGATTAGAGGGGTTTTATGTCGGGAAAACGGTATGAATTTAAGGAAGGTCTTTACAATCAGTTTCATAGTTTTATCGTTGAATACATTACGAATAGTTTTTCGCAGAAGTTTACGATAACTTTAGCGGTTATTGTGACCGGGTTGGCGGCAATCTTCTTATCATCGACGCATCGGATTTTAGTCTCGGTTTTAGAAGCTGCTACGGTTTGTTTGATTATGGCTAGCATCATTAATTTAGTTAAGGAAGAATGGTGGGGTAAACAGGGTATTGAACTCAGCAAACAGCATAAAGGCCTGTCTCCCCTCATCATCAGTAGTATGGTTGAGCATAAAGGTTATTCAGCCGTTGTGGATGATATTAGAACAGGCCGAATAGCGTCGGAACAGGACGCTTTTCAACGCATCGTTGAGGGCTTTGATGTGGTGGATGTGGTCAACTCGAATGTTAATTCCGGCAGAGTTAACCTATTAGTGTCCTACATACAAGACTATTGTGAAGAATGTGTTAAGCAGGATGGGGCTGAAAACCCAATCGTGACTTTTTTGCTTAGTTTGGATAATCACCAGGTTTGGCAGATTGGTAAATACGTGTATCGGCATTATTATGTTCACAACATTTCGCGCCAATTAACGGTTACACGAGAAATGCCTAACGGGAATTTTAGTGTTCTGATTGTGGTCTTAGCCGAGGAAATGACTAAATGCCTAGATGCAGATGCGGTAAAACGGATCAACTGGTTCAATCGGTTGAAACTATCCCCGCAACAAAAGGAACTACTTAGAAAAGCTGAATAGCAACTAAAAAAACTGTGCCATCACGAAGATGGCACAGCTTTTTTGATCCGACTTCCACTGACGGTCCTTTTATGGTTATCGCCCTGGTTAATCGGTTGTTTGATTAGTCTTTTTATTGAGGCAAATTCTATAATTAATCCGAACAGAAATTAAAAAGCCCCAAGCAATCACTTACAATGGTAGTAGCTAATTCCAACCAATATAGGGAGTGATTACTTTGGGTACATCTACTTTATCA
>NZ_QXIL01000034.1 GCF_004115745.1 Levilactobacillus suantsaii
TCGCGATGAAGAAGAGTGGAAAGACCGTCGATAAGGCCACCACGCGTTGGGTGTTCTCATGGTATTCAGTGTACCCCGGGTTGTCACTACGGTCCGTGTAGAGGTAGGTCGCCTTGGGGATGGCCTCGACCTTAGCCTGGGCCTTTTTCAGTTGGGCACTCAGCTTAGTCACGGCCGTTTGGGTCGTTGGTAACTGTTGGCGTAAACCGGCCAACTGTTGCTTCAACGGCGCTAATTTTTTCGTGGCTTGCCGCTGTAACTGTTGCTGACGCTTCTTCGCCTGTGGCGCTAACCACGCCTTCAACTTTTTGGTATTCTCGCGGTTGAGCCGCTTGTACTTCGCCGAATACGGCGTTACGTGTTGCAGGTTCTTGAAGCCCACGTCAAACCGCGTGGTCGTGCGCGACTTCAAGGTGCCTGGCCGGACGTAAGCCAGGTAATCCAAGGTCCCCTTGCCCACGGTGGTCACGCCGCGGTCCGTATTTTCCACGTACCGTGGTGACTTTACGAAGCCTACGATTTTAAACGTTCGTCGGGTCAATTTCTTATTGGTTTTGGCCGTGCTGACGATGTGGTAAGCCGAACCCACCTTGAGTTTGGGCTCAAGTTGCTTAGCCTGCGCGTCCAACACGATTTCGTTGGCTTTGCGCGGCAAGCGCCCCTGGGTCACGGTCAACTGGTCCAGCTTCTGAGTCGTTGGTAGTTCGGTGACCCGGATCACCCGGTTGTTATTCAGCTGGGTCAGATCCAAGTACCGCACGGCCTGATAAGTCAGTTGGTCACTGTGTTTAGCCAAAACCTTCTTGTCACTAGCCGTCAAGCCCAGCGTCGATTGCACGCTGTTGGTCGCCAGCTTCTGCGTCCGGTAATAATCCGTCGCGGCCTGCGACATATCCGGGCCGGTCGCCCGAATCCCGGTGTAAAAGGCCACCCCTAAGAAAATAATCAAGATAATCGACACGAAGCGGGCCTTCGACCGCCAAATCTCACGTAAAATTGCTTTTAAATAGGTCTTTGTCATTGGCGTTCACCTACCACGTAATCTCGTCTAATGGCGTCGGGTGGGCGTTCGGCGTCACGGACTGAATCTGAGCGTCGTTAATGCGAATGACCAGGTCCCCCATCTGGGCGATGGCACTGTTATGGGTCACGATGATGACCGTGGTCTGCGTCTGTTGGGCGGCGTCTTGAATCACCCGCAAGACTTGTTTCCCCGTCTTGTAATCCAACGCGCCGGTCGGCTCATCACACAACAACAATTTCGGCTTCTTGGCGACCGCCCGGGCGATGGCCACCCGTTGCTGTTCGCCCCCGGAGAGTTGGGCCGGGAAGTTCTGTGCCCGTTGACTCAACCCCACCAGCTCCAAGGTCTCCGACACGTCGCGGGCGTCCTGGGTAATCTGTGACGACAGTTCGACGTTTTCTCGGGCCGTTAAATTGGAAATCAGGTTGTAAAACTGAAACACGAAGCCCACCGCTTGTCGCCGGTAGGTCGTCAATTGCTTGGTCGAGAATTTGGCGATGTCGGTGCCGTCGATCAACACTTCACCACTGGTCGGCGTATCCATCCCCCCTAAAATGTTTAACAGGGTTGATTTACCGGCTCCACTAGGTCCTAAAATCGTGACCACGTTCCCGCGTTCCACTTCAAACGACAGGTCCCGGTTGGCCACCGTCGTTTGGGTGCCACTCCGAAACTCGCGCGTCACGTGCCGCACTTCAATATATGCCACGAACAATCCTCCTTTAATGTATCCGCTAACATTTAATCCCGGACCAACACCTGCGCTTGATCCGGACAATTCTTTTCTATTTTAGCACGTTTACGGGTGCTCTCACCGGGCGATTACCCGCGACATCTCGCAAGCTTACGGCGTGATTTGCGTAATCAAAACCAAATGGTTTCTAAATCCGCAATTAGCTTGTATATTTAAAGTCAAAGCAGTTGTGGGGAGGGAGTTTTATGCGTCGTCTTGGCATTATTTTCATTGTTTTTCTGGCCAGTTGTCTGGCCCTCAATAGCGGTCCCCAACGCGCACAAGCCGCGCCGCAACAAACGGGACTCATCTTGGACGCCGCGCGCCAATACTATTCGGTGACCACGCTCAAACGCTTCATCCGCGAGGTCCACGTGGGCGGGGGCCGATTTTTACAGCTCCACCTCACGGATGATACCCGTTTCGGCCTTGAAAACGCCCACTTGGGCCAGACCGTCAAAGCCGCCCGTAAGAAGGGCCAGGTCTACTACAACCGCCGCAACAGGTTGGCCTTTTTAAGCAAGGCCCAGTTGAAAACGTTGGTCGCTTACGGCCATAAACATAGCGTCGAGGTCATCCCCGAGATCGACACCCCGGGACACACCCGCGCACTGATCCAGTTGTTACGAGTATCGAGTCCAGCCAACCGCAAACTGGCGACCCGCATCGCGGCGCACCACGAACTGAACCTCCACGCCAAGGAAACGTTGCCGTTCGTTAAACGCCTGCTGGGCGAATACGTGGGTCTGTTGCGGCCGGGGCAACACCTGGCCATCGGTGGCGACGAGTACAGTAGCGCCGCCCAACCTAATCAACCCAACACCGTGACTTACACCAACGGGTTGAGCCACTACCTGCGGCAACATCACTTGAAAACCATGATGTGGAATGACGGCTTGATGCGTGCCGACTTGCCGCACCTCGACCACCATATTCTGGTGACCTACTGGAGTTACGACGGCGAAAGCGCTAGTGCCAAGCTGTCCCGGCAACGCCGCCGGTTACGGGCCACCTTGCCCCAGCTCAACGCGGCTGGCTTTCAGACCATCAACGCCAACTTTTGGTACCTCTACGTGATCACCCAGCCTAAGACCTTCACCACAGCCAATCGAACTTACTGGCAACGTGATTTGAAGACCAACTGGACGCCCCAGATTTGGGACAAGACCAACCAGTCGGCCCGCGCCACTAGCCCTAACAACCTCGGTTCGGCCATTTCCATCTGGGGCGATGGGAAGAAGACCTATTCGCAAAAGCAGGTCTACCGCCTGACCCGGCCCTTCTTGACCACCTATTTCACGATGACGCGGACCACACCGTTCAAATAATAAACTAACTATGTCCCACATTAATCATGTAATCACTCACTATTTCAATCGATTGGCCTTAAACTAGACCTAATTCAGAAGAAACGAGATGATTCACATGTGCACCAGCTTAACCTATACCAACAGTCGTGGGGACCACTTCCTAGATCGAACCATGGACTTCGACCTCGACTTTGACGCGCGCATCATGGTCATGCCCCGCCACTATACCGTCGCAGGGGACGCCGGAACCTACACCACGCAGTACGGCTTTGTCGGCGCCGGCCGGCAACTCGACCACGAGATGTACAGTGACGGGGTCAACGAACACGGCTTAGCCATCGCCGCGTTGTATTTCCCTAGTAACGTGCAATACCTGGAGGACACGCCAGCCGACAAACTCGGCATCGCGCCGCAAGACTTCGTAGCCTGGGCTTTGGGCAACGCCAGCAGTCTGACCGACCTGGCGGCTAAGGTCCAACAGGTCGCCTTGATCGACGTGCCTACCGAAATGCTGGGCGGCACGCCACCCCTGCACTTTATCGTCAGCGACCGCACCGGCCAGACTAAACTGCTCGAACCAACGAGTGGCGATTTGCATTTAATCGACGACCCGGTCGGCGTGATGACCAATTCACCGCGGCTTGACTGGCACCTGCAAAACCTCAGCACCTATGGCACCCTGACCAATCAGGAACGGCCCTTAGCCCCATTGATGGGCAAGACGCTCAAGACCCAGGGCCCGGGGACCGGCGCATTAGGGTTGCCTGGTGATTTCACCTCGCCATCCCGGTTCATCCGGACCACCTTTTTAAAGAACTACGCGGACCAGACCACCACGATTCCGGGGTCCTTGAATCTCTTACAACACCTGCTTAATGCGGTGACGATTCCTAAAGGCGTCAAATTAAAAGACGATGGTCACAGCGATTACACCCAGTACCGCGGTTACATGAGCCTCACCGATTTGGCCTACTACCTGGAACCTTACGACAACCAGGTCCTCCAGGGCGTCACGCTTTCTGACGACTTGCTAGACAATCTGACCGAACCCACGGAGTACCCGATTACCCACGCCGTGCACCTGCAGGATTTGACCGCGACCCAACCGTCGAAATAACCAGCTGCATGAAAAACTAAAGGCAACTTACACCAGCCGTGATTGGTTGGCGTAAGTTGCCTTTTATTGTGATTTGCGAAGCTAATGCTTCTGAAAAAGACCCATCATAGTTTCCGTCGGCGCCACCCAAGGCGGCCCAACAAACCGGTCAATAGCGCCAGACCAGCCGCAATTACGCCAGTCGAAGACTTTTCGTTGGTCTGGGGTAAGGTCGTGGTTGGCGTTGTGGCTTGGCGTGTGGCCGGTACGGTGGCGGTGCCTTTAGCGATTGTGACCGTCGCACCAGCCCCGGCCGTGGTCAAACCTGGCCGCTGAGGGCCAGCCGTCATTTGACCCGGTCCTCCCTGGTTACCACTGCCCCCGGTGCTCCCACCGGGTCCCGGCTGCGGAACGGTCGGGGTCGGTGGAGTTGGCGGTGTCGGTTCTTCGGGAGTGCCTTCATCTCCGCCACCACCGGTACTGAGTTTGACATAAACATAGGTGACCGTTTGCGGGTCATGGGTGTAGGTCCCCGTCGCGTTGGTCGGTTCTCCCAGAACCTCGTAGCCCGAGATTGTCGCCGCTTCGGTGCTATAAGGCGTCCCTACCGTGCCACTCAACGTGGTCGTGGCCCGTAACGGCGTGCCTTTTTGGTCGACGTAGTGCACCGTGACGGTTCCCGTTTCGACTGGGGGTTCCACGACCCCCGGATCCTCAGCTTGATAAGTGTAAACCACGTCGCTGTTTTCCGTCGTGTACACCCCACTCGCGTTGGCGGGCGTGCCGGTCAGTTTGTAACCTGGAATCGTTGCCGCTTCGGTGGTATAAGCCTCGCCTAGCTTACCGCTTAAGACCAGGGGGTCGCGCAACACTTTGCGCGTGTTATCGACGTAATGGACCGTGACGGTACTTTGCGCCTGAGTTTCGGCCTCGTACGTGTAAGTCACCACTTGCGGATCTACCGCGTAGGTCCCACTCGGTGCGGCGCCGGTAGTGGCATGCAAGACGTACCCCGGTAGCGTCAGCGCTTCGGTGGTATAGGGGTCGCCGACCAAATGGGTCCCATCGGCGTTCAACACCACGTCCTCAGCTAATTTTTCACCCTGGGTATCTTGATGTTGCGCCGTGACCGTGGCGGCCGGCGCGGCCAAATCGTAGGGTTGAATCACGTAGAAATAGGGACTCGCACCCTCGAGATAGGTCCCAGTCAAATAGTAATGCTGATCGACCGGTTCCAAATCGATGTTGGGCTGATCTGGCAAGGCGGTGATGGGTTGTCCCGGGTCTTGAATCGTGTTGTAGTCGACCCCACCATCGCTGGTCGAAACCGGATTGCCGCCCGTATAGTAGGCCTTGTACACGTATCGTCCCGTATTCACGTTAACCCGGACCGGGACCAAGATTCTCTGGCGGCCAGTTAACGGACCAACGCTCCCATCGCGTAGCTTGTACCCGCCGGCCAGGTGTGCTGTCCGAGTCACCTCATTGACCCGGACTCGTGGCAGATAGATGACCTGTTGCCCCCCGGAAAAGGACTTGAACTGGTGGTCTTTGAGACTCGAAAAGTCCCCGATGTAATTGAAATTGAGTCCCAATTCGGTCAGTTTGGTGAGCCCGGCCAACGGCGTGATGTCTTCAATCCGGTTCCCCGAAAGGTGCAGACCCGTCAAGTTCTTCAAGCTCGCAAACGGGCTGATATCCACAATGTCGCCGAAATAGGCCGTGTCGACTCGGGACTGGAGCATCAAATAATCCAAGTTGACCGCGTACTGTAACCCTTCTAACGAGTATGGTGTGTGGCCATCGATATAGGTATCATCGCCGGCCACTAAACGGGTCAATAATGCCATATCCGCTTGGGTGATGTCGTCCACGCTGGTCCAGGTCTGCCCGGGATTGTTGCGCTGTAAGGTTTGTAAGATGATTTTCTGCAACCGGGTATTGGGAAGCCACTCGTCGATTGAGTTGGGTTCACTGGCCAGCGTATCAGCTAATTCGTCCACCACGGCATTCGCGGCGGATACCTTGACCGGCCGGGTTGCCCCGACCCGCCGCGTAGGCCGCAAGGCGGCCGTGGTCCCACTTGGTTGCGCGTCCACTTTTTGTGCCGCTTGAGCCGCCTCCTGGGCCATTAAAACGGCGGGCGAAACGCTGGATGGAGCCGCGGAACTAGCCGCACTCATAGGGGGTGTGACGGTCGTCGGTACTGTGGTCGTATCCGGCGTTGACGTCGCGGCCGGCGATGGTGCTAGTGCGTTCTCTGGCGGGTCGCTAGTTACCGGCGTAAATGCCGGTACGGCGGCGATGGTAGCCGCGACGGGCGTCTGTAAGGCGCTGGAACTTGTATCTGCACCTGCGCCTGACGCTGCCGCGGAACTACCGGGTGCCGCCGAACCGGACCCCGTTGTTTCTTTTTCCGCTGGGCTAGTCGTAGGCGCTAACGTCACTTGGGACGCTGAAGTGGCGGCTTGTGACCCCGACATAACACTTTGATTCGGTGTTGGGGTCGCCATAGCTGGTGGCGTTGCCGCGTGAGCGTTGCCTCCCAGCAACGTTAAGGTCAACGCCGTAGCCCCCGCGACCAACCACCGAGTAGTCCCCCGCCGATTAACACTCTTGACCCTTGTTTTCATGTTCATGATCCCCTTTGATGTCCTTCATTAACTGTTCACCACTCATGATTGATTTCAGTATATCATTAATAGGGATAACCAGCGATATAATGAACCGTCAGGTAATTGATGGTTTAACCTATCCCTCTTTTAAAGAGCGTAAAAAAGCGTTGATCGCAGAGTTTTAATGGCTTAAATGGAATTGACTAATTTCATTATGTCTAGTTGATAAATTATCTAAATGGTTTATAAATATGTTAATAGATAGCCGCTAACCATGTGATAATTTTATTCAAATGCCCACTGGCCAATTTCAACTGTTTTCTAAAATATTCAATCAATTGTAAGCAATTAAATTGGTTAACAGGTAACGGGTGGCGTATACTTAAGGTGCTCAACCAATTTCTGAAGGAGGAACTTACCATGACGAAAAAATACATCGCTCAAATCGTGCCGTTAAACGCCGAAAAGATTGGTACTCAGGCCCACGGTGAGGCAACTTTTGAACAGGATGACAACACTTTAAAGATCAAGATTGAAATGTTCGATACCCCGGCCAACACCCAACATTGGGAACACTTCCATGGTTTCCCTGACGGCCAAGACGCCCAAATTGCCACGATGGCTCAAGACGCCAACCAGGACGGCTTCGTCGACTTACCCGAAACGGAAGCCGTTTCCGGAACGACTATGGTGCCCTTCGATAACGCGCCCCACAAGATGAACGTCCCTAACGACAACTACCCCGTTTCGGACGCGGACGGTCACTTTGCTTATCAAATCGAAGTCCCTCTGGCCGACCTTCAGGCCAAGTTCCACGAAGTTTTTGGAACGGACGACCTCGACCTCGACAAGCGGGTTATTTACATTCATGGTGTGGCTCAAGACCTCGACTTACCGGACACCGTTGCCGGTGAAGTCGGCCACTACGATGCTCACGTGACTCTCCCCATCGCGGTCGGTAAAATCAAAGCCGCCGACTAATTGACTTCAATAATCTACTGAGGTGTTGCCAGAACTTACGGGTAACACCCTTTTCGTGCCACAATAAAGGACCGCTAGTCGCAATGACTGGCGGTCCTATTTGAGTAACTTTTAATTTGACTTACTTTTTAGTGCTTAATTCACTGAGGTCGTTGAAGTCGGCTGTCGATAAGTCGACGTTTGCGGCCGCAACATTGTCCGCCAAGTGATCCACGGAACTGGTCCCAGGGATTGGGATAATGTTGTCCGACCGCTTGAGTAACCAAGCCAATGCGATTTGAGCGGGACTGACGTTGTACTTCTTGGCAATCGTGCTCAAAACGCTCCCGGACTTCGCCAATTCACCGGTAGCCAGTGGGAACCATGGTAAGAAGGCCATGTTTTGGTCCGCCGCGTAGTCGACCACGTCATCATCGTGGTGGTCCGAAACGTTATAGAGGTTTTCGATTGCGTCAATCTTGGCAACCTTTTGGGCTTCCTTGATTTGGTCCACGGAAACTTGGCTCAAACCGATGTGCTTGATTTTACCTTCGTCTTGGAGTTTCTTCAATTCACCCACTTGATCTGCAATCGAGAAGTGTGAATCGATTCGGTGCAAGAAGACTAAATCTTCATGGTCGATGCCCAAGGTCATCATGGAAACTTCGACCTGTTGGCGCAGGTAGTTAGGTTCACCATGTGGCGTCCAGACGTCAGGGCCTTGCCGGGTTTGACCGACCTTATCCGAAATAAAGATCTGGTCCCGGTTAGCAGCGCCCTTCAAGCCCGCTGCCAAATACCGGTCGGCAAACCATGGGCCGTAAGAATCGGCCGTATCAAAGAAGTTGATGCCGTAATCCAGAGCCTTTTGAACGACCTGGATGCCCTTTTCCGGTTCTGCATACGGGCCCCAAGTGCCAGGTCCCGTCAATTGCATGGTCCCGTAACCTAACCGGTTGACCTTAAACGTGTCATCAAAAGCGTACGTTCCTGCATTTGCTGCATTAATCGTTGCCATTCAATCGCTTCCTCAATAGTTGTTTATCAATTCAGATAACAAACTTAGTTTACCCCTACCCGACAAACAGTCAAATATTTCACCTGTCACGGGATTGGACACCCACCACAATCGTAACTAACCGTAAAATGTCTCAGTAATCAGTCACTCGATTACTGAGACATTCACATTATTTTAGGTGAGTTACTGGTTTTATCGCCGCACCAGTTCCAGCTTATGCGCGGTGTACTTCACGTGATACCCCTTCGGTAAGCCCTGAACGTGGGCAAACTTGCCGTGGCGACTACCAAAGGTCACTAAGACGTGCCGGCCATTGAGCCCTTTAACGTGGGTCAGTCGTAAAGTCCCAGCTAAGCGCGCTTTACCGTGGATCTTCAACGCCGTGCCCCGGGTCACCGTCAACGCCAGCGTCCCGCGCTGAGTTTGCTGGTAGCCCTTGGCCAATTTAACGGGTGCCGTAGTAGTCAGCGTTCCCGCTTGGACCTTCAATTGTCCTTGACCAGCCGCGGTCGCCGTACCCAGTTGTAGTTCTCACCTTGGTTGACTTGCAGGCCACCGGTGAAGTGGTTGTGCCCATCTAGCGTCAAGGAACCCGTGCCTTGCTTGATAAGCTTTCCCTTCCCGGTCAGGTCATTTTTCCAAGTGTCCTTGGCATTGAACCCACCGCGAGCGGCGTCCATGGTCACCTTCGTAGTTTCCGGTAAGGCCCCGTAGCCGTTAGCAGCCGAGAAGAGGTCCAAGCGGCCCCAACCTTCGGCATCGTCTAAGACGGGGTAACCCGAAGGCAGTTCCGTCGTCGCCAAAGCAATGCGGCGTTGGCGTTGACTGAGGTAAGGTAACCGTGTGGCCAAGAGGACTTCAGCGCCCTTTGGGACCCGGGGGCCAATCTTGGTATCGCCAATTTGAGGCAGGCCGTAAGTCATCCGGTAACGATAATTACGTTGGTTAGTTTGGTAATTGGCAAAGTCGTCATCGTTCTTGTTCACTAACGGGCTCTTCAAGAGATCCGCTGAATGGGCTTCATCGTAGGCTTGCTTCATCAACGTCTGGTTTGTCGGGTCATTTAAGACACTGGCTGTGACAGCCGTTCCGAACATCCGGCTCCCCATCACGGCGAGCGGGGTGTGCCGCCCGGCTAATAACCGGTCATAGCCAATTTCGGAGGACCGGGTTAGGGATTGTTGGAACCGTTCCGGAACCGCGTAAGCAAAGACTTCCCCGGTCTCAAAGGCGCCGCTAGCGTGACCACTCGGGAAGTCGTAGTCGTCCTGGGGCGCATCATGCATCACGTTGACTAAATACGGGTTGGGCAGAACATGTTGCGGGTCTTGGCGGTAAGGTCGAATGAATTTAAAGAAATGTTTTGGCACACCCGTAGCCCCGTATTTCCGGGCCTTTTCGACCAATTGGACCATGGCGCCCAGCTTTGATTCTGGGTCTGCCCACTTGACCTTGGAATACGGGGTCTTCCCAGGTTGCGGTTGGGCTGGTACATCGTAGTAGTCCGTCTTAGCCCCGGCATTTTGGATAAACGCCTGGGCGTAAGGGCCTAAACCGGAAATCGAATTGTACATCAGAACCCGGCGGTCGGTCAGATACGACCGCTTGATCTCGGCTGCCGACCGTGTTTGGGTCGCTTTGGCCGTCACCGCGATGGCTTTGGCAATCATGTCGGGGTCCTTTTGGCCTGCCGTGGGTGACCAGAGCTTATCAAAGGTGTACAGCAAGCCAAATGAGGGGTTCGTCGTAATCGTTTGGTTGGCCTTCACGTTGTTTTGGTAAGTCTCAACGTAGTACCCGTAACTGGCCGCGTGCGGCGCAATCATGCGCGACACAGCCGTGGTCTTGGCCTGGGCAACTGGGGTCATCAGGGGAAACAGGACCAAGGCCGTCGCCAGCGTGGCCCCTAACCGGTGCTTCATTCGTTTCATCAAATCTTCCTCCCTATTCCGTATGGTCAGTGCATTAACTTGGTACCAGTGACTAGTGTAAGCTATCAAGGCCCGTAATTGGGGGCCTTTACGAACTCTGTACCGTTCCCTGATGAAACCTTTACCTGCTTATAAATCCGTTAATTATGGGGACTATCCGCACGTTACAAAAAATCCTCTGAGGACTGGTCACTGACCAGTCCTCAGAGGACCGCTTTAAGCTTTAACGATTAAGCCGGATGTTGTTGATGTTGCCGTTCCACGACCGGGGCACGGTGTTGCCGAAGCAACAAGTAACCCAGTAACAAGACGATGACCAGAACTAAAATCAAGGCCATGATCATGATGTGGTGCATCCCATTGAACAAAATTGTCCGCATCTGCGGTAACAGACTGACCGGCAAGCTCCCCGCCGTTTGCGAGTTGCTCAATTTATTGAGCATGTTCATCGTGATTTCACCCGAATGAGCCTTGACGCCAGCCATTAAAGCTTGATTCAAGATGACCCCGTAAATCGACGACATGAAGGTTTGACTCAAGATTCGGACCAGGTAGGCAAACGACGTGGCAATCGGCACGTCACGGGTGCTAACGTCACTTTGGACGGCCACCTGCAGGGTCGTGAAGCAGACCCCGATGCCGAAGCCGTTAAAGGCGCCCATCACCAATAAGAAAGTGTAGCTGGCGGTTTGGGCCACCAGGCTCATCCCCACGAAGGTAATCAAGAACGTCGCCGTTCCCAGAGCCAAAACTTGGTAGCGTCCTAAATGGACCTGGGTCACTGGGGCTAATTCCGACCCCAAGAAGTTCGCAATCGACCCGGGAATCTGGGTCATCCCGCCAATCAACGCACTAAGGCCCATGATGCCCTGGGCCCACATCGGCACGTAGATGTTGAAGGCCACAAACGAGCCCCACAGAAAGGCAAAGATGATTAAATCGATTACTAATTTCGAATTATGGAACAGTCGGTTAGGCACGATGGGATCCTTAACGCGATTTTCCACGCCGTGCATCCGCCAAAGTAAGGCCAACCCCAACAGAATGAAGAGCGCGGTCAACCAGATTGAGGCGGTCCCCAAGAGCTGAATCCCAATCAAGATGGCGACTAATCCGAGTACCATCAAGATAGCGCCTTGGTAATCCACGGGGGCCCGGTTCAACGCCAGGTTGCTCTTGAAGAACAAGCCAACGATTAATACGGATAGTGCCGCCAGCGGTAAGTTGAGGTAAAAGACCCAGTGCCAGCTAAAGGCATCGACAATCCAGCCCCCAATCAGTGGCCCAATAATCGACGCGGTACTGAAACTCGCCGACGTGATGCCGATGACCTGCGCGCGTCGTTTCAAGTTGCTAAACAGTTGCGCGTAGATGATGAACGGAATCGTGCTCATCCCGCCGGCACCAATCCCCATGACGCCTCTGGCAATGATGAACCAGGCGACGTTCGGGGCCAGCCCCTGAAACAGCGCTCCCACGGCGAAGACCGTGGTCGTGGTAATGTAGGCAAACTTATTGCCGTGACGTTCCCCAAACTTACTCCATAACGGTGTCGCGACCGCCATCCCTAGTAGGAAGATGGCCACAATCCAGCCCATGTACTGGATGCCGTGTAAGTCGCTGACAATCGCGGGGAGGGCGGTGTTGACAATCGTCGCATCCAGCCCCGCCATTGCGTTAGATAAGAGTAACGCACACGTAACCAAAATCTTACGCTCTCGACTCACGAAAACCTCTTCCTTCATTTATGTAATTTTGATGATAAGTTACTACTTAGAATACTAGAACTCCCTTCTATTCGTTGTCAATAACCTAACGCCGCGGCCTCCAAATTAAAACGGTTTCACAATTTAGGCGGGTCACATCGGTGAATTGCCTGCAACGTGGTGCGAGGGATTTCTTGACCGGTCGTGAGAATGACCGCCTGACTGGTTATAGCTTTAATCCGCACCGTGGCGGTGTGTGATGCACCCGTTTCCGGGTCAAAGTAGGTCGCTTCGACCCAGGGGCGTTGGGCCAAAACCGGTTGTAACGCCCGCAACTGCCGGTGACAGGCGGCCGCCAGTTCGGCGGGTAATTCGGCGCGGTCGCGTACCGTTTGGGCGCTTTGATCCAATAGCTCGGTGTACCCACTCAACGCCGCAAACGGCGCAAACTGTGCGGCCCGTTCCGCTGGCGTCATTTGCGGGTGGTTTTTCGAGACCGGCCGCGGGTGGCCCATGATGTCGCGGTAGGCACTGGTATCATTGAATAATTGTTCGGCTAATTTTCGCTTGCTGTCGCGACTCATGCTTGATGGCCCCCAATCTCGTGATTCCGCTTTTTAAACGTCGCCCCGTCCAAAAGATCAGTAGCCCGCATGATAGCGTCCTTACCGAAACGGTCCTGGACCTGTAAAATGGATTCCTGCACACGACGCTCACGGTGCCGAGCTGCTGCGTCCGGCACTGCCGGTGTGGTGGTCGGGCCAAACAGTGCTAACTGTTCACTGTACGGCGCTGCTGCAGCCGTTTCCGCGACCACGTGACCGACACTTACGGTGACTTTCCGAATTTTATAATGTGGATTAACCTGGCGCCGATAGATAACGGTCACGGCACGTTTCAGCGCCGTGGTCAACGAGGTTGGCACCTGCAAATTGTAACTGCCGTGGGCCGGCTTGGGGACCGTCCGCCCGTAGAAGTCATGCGTCACAGCTGCTCCACTCGCCGGCCGGCCGTGCGCGTCATAGGCCACGGTCAAGACCACTTGGTCACAGACTTGCTGGCGCTTGACCAGTTCCAAGGACAGGCCGTCCACCATCTCTCGGACTACTAACTCCCCTTGTTGGTAATCGTAAGGAGTTGGCAAGACTTGGCCCGAACCGATACTGTGGGTACTTGGCTGATACTGTTTGATGTCAGCCAGCGTCGCCGATTCGTAACCCCAAGCGTGGTCAATAATCAGTTCGGCGACGCGGCCAAACTCCTGATAGAGGGTCTCTTCGTTGCGCGTTGCCGTGGCGGCTCCCAGCGAACACCGGGCGATGTCGCCCATCGTATGGAGCCCTAATTTTTCCAAGCGACGGGCATACCCGCGACCAATCCGCCAAAAATCGGTCAACGGCTGGTGGGCCCAGAGATACTTGCGGTAACTCCGCTCATTCAACTTAGCGATGCGCACCCCATCTTGGTCGGCGGGAATCTTCTTGGCCACGATATCCATCGCAACTTTTGCCAAATACAGGTTCGTGCCAATCCCCGCGGTCGCTGGTATCCTGGTCTGGCGCTGGACGTCTTGAATCATCCGCTTGGCTAAATCACGCGCCGAGAGGTGGTAAAGTTTCAGATACGCTGTGACGTCCATGAAGACCTCATCGATGGAATAGACGTGGATCTGTTCCGGCGCCACGTAATGTAGATAGATTTGATAGATCTGGTCACTGATCCTGAGGTAATAGGCCATTCGAGGTTGGGCCACTAAGTAGTCCAGCTTGAATTCTGGATGTTGTAAGAGGTCCTGCCGTACCGTCGACGACTTTGTTAAACGGCCATGATGGGCTACCGCACGTTGCTGGTTCAAGGTGGCGACTTGCTGTTCTACTTCAAACAACTGTGGCCGTCCCGGTAACCCGAAGCGTTTCAAAGCTGGTGACACAGCCAGACAAATGGTCTTGTCCGTGCGCCGCGGATCCGCCACTACCAGGTTGGTGTTCAACGGATCCAGTCCGCGAGCGGCACACTCCGCCGACGCGTAAAACGACTTCAAATCAATTGCAATGTATACCCGCTGGCCCATCTTGGTCCCTCCATTCTTCAAGTTGCCTTTAGTATACGCGATTTCAGCTAGGGGAACAAGCGTTCTGATTTAGTTTTAAGTTTTGGTAACACTCGGGGCTGGACTTCCTTTTTGATTGACTTCCCTGAACGGCCATGCGATACTAGTTCCTGGTGCCAAACCACGGTGGGGGTACGCGATCGGCGCGTTAGCGTTCAGAAGGTCGCCGCACCTCACCACGAGCTCCGCGTTTACGCGCGGAGTTTTTTTATCCGACGAATTGTCAAATCAAGTGTAACTTTTTACCGAAGAAAACTTCAGATGGTGTCTTCCAGCCTAAGACCTTACGGGGGCGATTATTTAAATTCCTGACAAACTTCGCGA
>NZ_QXIL01000035.1 GCF_004115745.1 Levilactobacillus suantsaii
GAAGAAGTCTTCTTGTTATTTACACAAACTTCTTGACACTCCCACCAGAAGCGGGTGGTAAGCCGAGTCAGTCAAATGAACAATCATCGACAACTGGCGCCGGTAATCAACCGTCATCACCAGAAACGGGTGGTACGTCGAGTCAGTCAAATGAACAATCATCGACAACTGGCGCCGGTAATCAACCGTCATCATCAGAAACGGGTGGTAAGCCGAGTCAGTCAAATGAACGACCATCGACAACTGGCGCCGGTAATCAACCGTCATCATCAGAAACGGGTGGTGCGCCGAGTCAGTCAAATGAACAACCATCGACAATTGGAGACGATGGTCAACCGTCATCACCAGAAGCGGGTGGTAAGCCGAGTCAGTCAAATGAACAATCATCGACAACTGGCGCCGGTAATCAACCGTCATCAGCAAAAACGGGTGGTGCGTTGAGTCATTCAGGTCAACAATCGTCGACGAATGTGGCCGGCGGCCAGTCAACATCATCAGAAACGGGTGGTGCGCCGAGTCAGTCAAATGAACAACCATCGACAATTGGAGACGATGGTCAACCGTCATCACCAGAAGCGGGTGGCGCGCCGAGTCAGTCAAATGAACAACCGTCGACAACTGGAGACGGTAATCAATCGACATCACCAGAAGCGGGTGGCGCGCCGAGTCAGCCAAATGAACAACCGTCGACAAATGTGGCCGGTGGTAGTCAATCGACATCACCAGAAGCGGGTGGCGCGCCGAGTCAGTCAAATGAACAACCGTCGACAACTGGAGACGGTGATCAATCGTCATCACCAGAAATGGGTGGTAAGCCGAGTCAATCAAATGAACGACCATCGACAACTGGCGCCGGTAATCAACCGTCATCAGCAGAAACGGGTGGCGCGCCGAGTCAGTCAAATGAACGACCATCGACAACTGGCGCCGGTAATCAACTGTCATCACCAGAAACGGGTGGTGCGTCGAGTCAGCCAGGTCAACAACCATCGACGAATGTGGTCGGCGGCAGTCAAACGACATCACCAGAAATGAGTGGTACAGTGACTAAAACTGAACCGATGACATCAACAGTGCTAAGCAGCTCCTCTGAGGATTGGCCTAAATTAACCGGTTCGAAGGTCCTACCGGGTGTACTAGCAGCCGCTCTGAATCCAACCGGTCCTCTAGCAACCAAGCACTTACCAAAGACTTGGCAACTAAAGCGGCACTTTGCGGCCGATCGCGCCACTTTCCGCCGCTTCCGGGTCACGGGTCTGCACAAGTTAGGCTTGTACCGCACGCCAAACTTTAGTCGAAAGACGCGGATCGTTTGGTACACGCGGCGACCACGGGGGTACCGGCCCGAATTCGTGGTCATCGGGCAGCGCTTCTCTAAGCACGGCACGTTACGGTACCAACTCGCGAACAAGACCTTTATCACGGCCAATCGACAATGGGTCGCTTTAGCACCACAAGCGAAAAGCCACACGGCGCTGAAACCTACGGACCATTACCGAAACGTTAAAGCGACCATGACGGGGTGGCATTACCACCTAACGACTTTGCGGAGCTTGAATCGTCACCGGGTAGTTCACCGGCCAGCCATCCACTGGTCGCACCGGCACCTACGTTATCGGTTACCAGCCCCACAATGGGTGGTGTTTCACCGACAAGCTCAGTAACAATCGCCAACGTTAAGCTTAATTAGCCCCATAAAAGAGGCGCCCAGATACTAGCCAAACTGACTAGCGCCTGGGCGCCTTTTCGAGTTATCGGTTAAAGGAAAGCCTGAGCTTAAGGCAACGTGTTGCCCGCGGCCAGGTAAACGTCGTACCACTCTTGCTTAGTCAACGTGACGTCGGCACCAGCGGCACTGTCCTTGATGTGGTCGGGGTTCATGGTCCCCAAGAGAACTTGCACGTGAGCCGGGTGACGAAGAATCCAAGCAATGACGATGCCGTTCTTGGAAACGCCGTACTTATCGGCCAGCTTTTGCAATTCGTCGTTTAAGTCCTTGTACTTCGGGTCGTCGATGATCATGCCGGCGAACAAACCGTATTGGAATGGGGACCAAGCTTGGATGGTCACGTGGTTGCGGCGGGAGAATTCTAGCATGCCGCCGTCGTGGTCCACGGCCCACTTGTCTTCCATGTTGACGTGCATGCCGGCGTCGATCATGCCGGTATGGGCCGGGCCAAATTGGAGCTGGTTGAACATCAGCTTTTGGTCGACGGCGTCTTGGACCATCAGGTATTGTTGCACGTTGAAGTTGGAGACCCCGAAATGCCGCACCTTGCCCTCGCGTTGCAGGGTGTTGAAAGCGTCTGCAATCTCGTCCGGTTCCATCAGGGGATCCGGACGGTGAAGTAAGAAGGCGTCCAAATAGTCGATGCCCATCCGAGAAAGGATGCCATCCACGGCGTCAATCAGGTGTTGCTTCGAGAAATCGTAGCGCTTACCAAAAACCAAGCCATCGTGGCTCCGGGATGGGTCTAAAACGATGCCACCCTTGGATTGGATGTAGAAATCATCCCGCGAGAGGCTGGAAGCAGCCAGGGCGTCTTTGAACTTCTTTTCCGAAGCGCCGTCGCCGTAGATGTCGGCGGAGTCGACGTAGGTAATGCCCGCCTCATGCGCGGCTTCTAAAGCTTTGGCTGCATCGGGTGTTGAGAGTCCGGCCATCCGCATGATGCCGAGGGCCACAGCGGAGGCTTGCCAGTCGGTGCCACCTAAGTTGAGTTGTTTCATGCTAAAATCCTTCCTTTCATCATTCATCACTACAAAATTAGTTTACACCCAAAGCCACTGGGGCTCTAGTAATCCGTCCGGTAATTACCTTGGTGCCAAAAAGTTAACGGTTGACATTTGCTGGTTAGGCAGTATAGTTAATTACACAAGTAACTAACCAACAAACTAACGGGGGGATTTCAACCATGACGACACCAATCGTTGACGTACACGATTTAGAAAAGACTTACGGTAAAGCCGGCGAACGGCCGTACACCGCGCTACAGAACTTGAATTTCACGGTCGCACCGGGCGAATTCGTCGGCATCATGGGGGCGTCGGGTTCCGGGAAAACGACGCTCTTGAACATGTTATCGACTTTAGACACACCCACGAAGGGGCAAGTCGTGGTCAATGGCCACGACGTCACCCAGATGCGGGGGAACCAGCTTTCAGACTTTCGGGCCCAGGAAGTCGGCTTCATTTTCCAAGACTTCAACCTGCTAGAAAGCTTGACGGCCGAGGAAAACATCGGCTTGCCGCTGGCTTTGACGGGCACGCCCAGCAAGGTCATGGACCAGGCGATTCATGAGGTCGCGACGACGCTGTCCATCGAGGACTTGTTAAAGAAGTACCCGGCACAACTCTCCGGGGGCCAGAAACAACGGGTCGCCGCTGCGCGGGCTATCGTGCACCGGCCAGCCCTCCTGATGGGCGACGAACCGACCGGAGCGCTGGATTCGACCAGCGCCCGCGAGTTATTGGATTTGTTGACCACCATCAATCGCGAGCAACAGATGTCCGTGTTGTTAGTCACCCACGACCCGTTTTCTGCCAGTTTTTGTCAGCGCATCCTGTTCATCAAGGACGGCCAGATTGGGTCAGAACTGACGCGCGGAGAGTTGTCCCGCCAAGACTTCTACCAACAGGTGCTGAACGCCCTGGGCACGTTTAGCGAATAGGGGGGCCACGATGTTAACGAAATTAGCTTTAGCCGGCGTGAAAAATCGGCGGCGCGACTACCTGGTCTTGTTGGCCGGTCTGACCATGTCCGCGGCCATCTTCTACATGTTTGCCAACCTGGCGACCAACCAAGCCTTCATCAAGGCCAACGCGGTGGTCAAATCGGCCAGTCTGGTGTTCGGCTTCGGTGCGGTCCTGTTGGCATTGATCACGGTGGTCTACATTATGTACGCCAACTCGTTTCTATTGAGCATGCGTCAGCACGATTACGGGTTATTTATGATGCTGGGGGCCAAACGCCGCCGTATCGGGCAACTGGTCGTGTTAGAAACGTTGATTCTAGGGGCCGGTGCCACGGTCGTTGGGATTGGGCTGGGGATTCTCGTCAGTCGTTTTCTGGTCAGCTTTCTCCTCGACCTTTTGGGCTTACACCTGGCGCACTTGACCGCAATCTACTTGCCAGCGATGTTGTTCACAGCGGTGCTGTACATTGGCCTGTTCATTTTAGCGTCGTTGTTCAACTTGATGCACCTGATGCGCACCACGGTCCAAAAGTTGCTCCACGCCGACCAAATGGCGGTCCAACCGAAACGGCATCCCGGACGACAACTGCTGGGTGGTCTCGTCGGCGTGATTTTCCTGGCCATCGGCTACTGGGCCATGGCAGCTATTACCGACTTAAAAGTAACGGCGATTCCGGTCGCCTTGGTCACCATCACGCTGGGAACCTACCTGCTGTTTCATTCAACCGTGCTGGCCATTATCGCCGGCTTACGGCGGACTAGTTGGGCCAAGAAGCACCTCAACGGCTTTCTTTTGGGCCAATTGAACTTCCGGGTCCACGACTACACGCGGATGTTGACCATTGTGTCGCTGCTGTTCGCCCTGGCGTTGGGGGCCATCACGGTGGGATCGGGCTATCACCGACAAATGCCGATGGTCGCCGATTCACTGGGAACTTACGCGGTGGCGGTGCATAACCCGAACCACCACCAGCGTCAATTGATGAAGCAACTCCACGTGGCGCACCAGGACACGTACACCCAAAAGGTCCGCGGCAAGACCACCTACTACAACGCCGCGGAACTCAAGCGCCATCCGGTTGAGCAGCTAAAAAGCGAGCAACAAACCACGCACCCGCACTTCACCACCCAATCGTTGGCCAAGTTCAAACAAGACGGCTTGACGCGCCTCGACTTCTTGATGCTGAGTCCGACTAAACTCGGCGACTTTGCGACGCCAAAACTCTTGTCACCTCAAGCCTTCCAGCGCTTAAAGGGCAAGACCTACACGGTGACCACGATCCGGGTCAAACATCTGGCTGCCGATTTGAGCACCCTGAAACAACTTGACCACAGCGAGCAACGCCGCTTCCCGCAACACACCGCGGCCCTGACCATCGGGACTTACCAGTCCTACATGATGCTGAACGGAATCTTTGGCGGACTGGAATTCATCGGTTACTTCTTGGGGATTGCCTTTCTGGCGATGTTGGCCTCGTGTCTGATGTTCAAGATTCTATCGGGCGCTCCCGGCGATGCCCGCCGTTACGCCATGTTGAACAAGGACGGGGTCCGGCGTAGCCTGATGCGGCACAGCCTGGCAAAAGAAATTGGCATTTTGTTTGCGATTCCTGGTATCATGGGAGTTATCGACGTCTTGTTTGGATTACAGATGTTTAAACCGTTGATGGCCAAACCGATGAGCCCGTATCTGGGTATCGGCGGGACCTTCGCGATTTTCCTGGCCCTGTACGGGTTGTACTACCTGATGACGCTAGGGCTTTACCTGAATCTGGTCCTGCCGAAGAAAAGTCGGCACGATTAAGACGAGTTCAAGAAGAATGTGAGCGAGCCAATATGCGATTTAATTTTGAGAGTCCCGAGCCCATCTACCTGCAGGTCGCCGAACAGGTCGAAGAGGCAATCTTCACGGGTATTTACCAAGCCGGCGAACAGGTACCGTCGACCACGGCGGTCTCCAAGGAATTTCATATCAACCCGGCGACCGTACTGAAAGGCATCAACCAACTGGTGGCGGCCGGGATGATCGAAAAACGGCGCGGGGTCGGGATGTTCGTGACCGCAGACGCCGCGGAGATGATCCGCGCCAAGCGCAAGGAGCAGTTCTTTGACCGCTACGTGAGTCGCTTTACCAGCGAAGCCCAAAAATTAAAATTGTCCGAAGCAGAAGTCATCACGCTTATCAAGCGCGCGTATCACGATAAATCCTAAGCAAAGGCCCCCGAGGCGCACTTGATGCGCGTCAGGGGGCCTTTTGACGCCCTATCGGCGGAGCCAATTAAAGGTTAAGCCTATCATTGAGTGAGCGTTTTGCTTTACTTTGCTTAGGAAACCGTGTATAAATAATTGTGTACAATTCAATTGCTACTTGGCAGAGAAAGAAGGACTTCAAATGGACATCAAGATTAAAGACGCAGCGAAGGACTACTTGGCAGAGCATGTAAAGGCGGGCTCCATTTTGTTACTGGTAACGGATGATGGCTCCAACCGCTACTCCACCATCGGCGGTTCTTGCGCCATTGGGAACAAGTTCCAATTGGTCGCGTTGACCGAAGAAGATCCTGATTACCAATTAGAAATCAACAACAACGCCGGTTACCAGATGCGGACGAACAACGACGATGCCATCTATTTGGGCAACGGCTTAGTATTGGACCGCAAGAACAACCAACTCGCTTTACGCGATGATAGTGGGATCCTGGATAGCGCGGTCGGCCTGATCAAGTACACGGCTGAAGAAAAATCCAAGTTAGACTTAAAGAAAGAAATGCAAACCCTCGGGACCCGGATTTGCTAATCCGGTCGCGATAAAATGACATGGCGCCATCCTGAAAGCTGTGACTTTCAAGGTGGCGTCATTTTTTATCGGGTTTAGCAAAAGAAAAGTAAAAATGCAATCGGTTGCGGTGGTGAAGGGACCGGTAAGGAGTGGGTTAGGACTACCGGGCGGCTTATCAGTTGAAAAGGGCGGTTGATTCCGGCTATAATTAACCCTGAAAACGACCTTTAGGAGGGGATAACTGTGCAACGCAACCACCGCGGCATTAAATGGCTGATGGCTTTAGTTAGCTTGGTGGAGTTCATGGGCTTAGGTGCGTCATTGACCAGTGCCCACGCGGCAACCATCGACGGTAGCTTGTACGTGACGGCAGCTAAAGTGGTCAACGGGCCGGACTTTAAACCGGCAGAGACCATTAATGTCGAGTACCATTTGGAGTTTGGCAATGTAGCCCTACATAGTGGTGACGAGATCACCATCCCGTTGCCGGATAATTTAAAGTCATCTAAGACCGACACCTTTGACGTGACCGGACCGGACGGTAAGACGGTCATCGGGACGGGGACCGTCGACAAGGGAGGCCAGACGGTGACCGTCACGTTAAACGAAAAGGTCGAGAATTTAGATGATAAGGTCTTAGACCTGTACATCGCGACCAAGTACGCCGGTGACGAGTACGGGGAGCAGACCGTGAACTTCCCGAACAATCACGACGACACAATCAACATCGTCGAAAACACGGCCAATTTATCCAAGAAAGGAGAACTTCAGGACAACAACACCATCAAGTGGACGGTCTTGGTGAACCGCCAAGAACTGGAAATGGCCAACCTGAAGATTCACGATACGATTGGCGACAACCAGACCATGGTGCCGGGCGTCACGGTCTCCAAAGCCGTCTGGACTTCGACCACCGGGTACAAACGAGAAAAGCCGGCACTTTCGGCTGATAAATACCAGGTCAGCTATACAGATGACGGCTTTGATTTGACCTTCAACGACACGGTCACTGATATGTACACCATCGATTACTACACCACCGTGGACGACCCCAGCGTGATTGCGGACGGGTACGTCTTCAAGAACCGGGCCGAACTGACCTGGGGCAGTGGTAGTTCTGGGAGTCGGGAACCCGAAGTGGCTAACGGTAAGGTCTCAACGACCGGTTCGAATTCGGGGAACGGAAACGGCACCATCACCGGCAACGAGGATCAAGACGGTGACGGGGATATCGATGAAAATGGCGACATTGACGTCGACGGCGACCCGGATACGGGGACCGTGGATACCGATGAAGGGACCGAAGATGCGGTCACGACGCCAACGACGCCAACGAAGAAGCAACCAGCAAAGAAGACCACCAAGCAACCGACTACAACGACGAAGAAACAGGCGGTGAAGGGCACGTCGACTACGGGGACTGCCTCCCACCACGTCCGACCAGTGGTTGTCACCCAAGGTCCCACGCGGGTCCTACACTCAGCGAATGCTAAGCTTCCCCAAACTAATGAGCAGACCACCTCTTGGGCGACCATCGGGATAGGGTTACTGATGGGGAGTGGCCTGTGGGCGTTGATCCGGCGGCGGCCCTAATGAGCCAACTAAATTTAACGTTTGTTCAATTTTGAAATTTCGGCTAAGTCAGCTTAACCAGGAATGAAAGCGGTCGCAAAAGCGTCCTCAGTGGGGCTTTTGCGACCGCTTTTGGTCCCGTCAATCCGTGAACGATAAAGCTGATAAATGGGTAATGACCTCAGACTAATTTTTTGTGAAAAGCGGTTACACCTTTTCCAAACTGCGGTATCATGGAGAAGAACAAGTCATCATAAAATCTGTGGAAGGGGCGTCTTTTAGCAATGACTAAACCAACTTATACCGATTATTTTTTTGACGAGCCAGCGTACAACACGCACGATGGCGGTTACGTACCTTTGGAGGAATCCGATGCACCACAAATGGCTTTGCGGATCCCGCCACTTTTGAAACCAGATAAAGAAACTGCGACCGATACTTACTACACGGTCGACGCGCAAGAGGGTGAGACCCAACTCTTGCCCGGCAAGAAGACCAAGACCTGGGGCTACAACACGACGTTACTGGGCCAAACGCTGATTTTTCCTAAGGGGAAGACCATGCACATCGACCTCAAGAACAGCTTGAAGGAATTAACCACGTTCCACTGGCACGGCTTGAACGTTCCGGGGCCTTACGAAGACGGTGGTTGCCACGCCCCCGTTTACCCGGGAGAGACCAAGCACATCGACTTCAAGGTCGACCAACCCGCTGCAACGTTATGGCTCCACGCCCATCCGTGCCCATCAACGGCCGAACAGGTCTGGCACGGTTTAGCCGGCATGGTGCTGGTTACCGACGACCAGGAAGCTAAATTACCATTCCCACGTAACTACGGTGTCGACGATGTGCCGTTGGTCTTACAAGACCGGCGCTTCCACGAAGACAACCAGTGGGACTACAATAAAGATTATGATCCGGATGGGGTCCAAGGCCCAACGCCAATGATCAACGGGACCATCAACCCGTACTTCGACGTCACCACCCAACGGATTCGCTTACGGATCTTAAACGGGGCCAACCGGCGTGAATGGCGCCTGCACTTCAGTAACGACTTGCCATTTACCCAAGTCGCTTCCGATGGTGGGGTCATGCCGGAACCCGTTAACTTCACCCACTTGATGTTGACCTGTGCAGAACGGGCCGAAATCATCGTTGACTTCGGCAGCGTCAAGCCCGGTGAAACGGTCACGTTATACTCGGACGACACCCCAATCGTGCGCTTCCGGATCCATGAGTACGAACATGAAGACGTCACCTTACCAGACCACTTGGTCGATATTCCGGACCCCGAAGTCACGGCTGATACGCCCGTTCGTAAGGTCGTCATGGACGGCATGGACGAGTACGTCATGATGGACGGCAAGAAGTTCAACATGCAACGGATCGATGCCCGGCAAAAGGTCGGCAACGTCGAATACTGGGATATCACCAATAACAACGATAAGGACAGTGGAATGGTTCACCCGTACCACATGCACGGAACCCAATTCTTAGTCGTTTCCCGTAACGGCAAGGCCTCGTACCCGAACGAACACGGGTACAAGGATACCGTCGGGGTCAACCCTGGTGAAACGGTCCGTTTGAAGGTCCGCTTCGACAAGCCCGGTGTCTTCATGTACCACTGCCACATCATCGAACACGAAGATGGTGGGATGATGGCTCAAATCGAAGCTTACGATCCCGAGCATCCAAAGACTTATAAGTTGATGGATATGGACACCTTGATGAACGCCTTCGCTAAAGAACGCGGCGTGGACGTCAAGGACCTTCATCTGGCGGGCATGAGATCGTACGCCAAGATGGGCATGAAGATGTAGTTTTGGCCCGTTGGCTTAAAACGTAAATTGAAGTCACCTAAAAAAGCAGTCTGCATGACGGTCGGTCGACCGTTATTGCGGGCTGTTTTTGAGTTTAGGCTTATAATGGGGGTAACGCGTCACAGTCATTAGAAAGGACGAGCGATTATGGATGCAAAAGCCAATTATCCGCAGGGACATTATCACATTAGTTATTTTGAGCAACAACAGTTACTGATCCGTAACCAAACCAACCTGGTAGCGGCGCTGTTGCGGTTGACCTCGCCCACCGTGCCGTTTAACCAGCTTAACACGCTGTTAAAGGGTGGGGTGACCAACCGGCGGCTCGATGACGCCACGGTCCAGCGGGCCTTGAACCTGCGGACGGCGGTTGCCTTCATCACCAGTTCGCCGCAGGGGTTTGACCTCCTGACCTTTAGCCACATCAATGATTTGGTCACCGAAGGAATCGGCCTCGGAGGTGGCGAGCTTCGGAAATTGGGACACGTCATCGTAGCCGATCAGCAAGTGGACCTACCATTGCCCCAACAAGAAGCGGTCGAACGCGACATTTTGAACATTCGGTTGACTCACAGTGATTACACGGACCGGGCCTTACAAATCTTGGCCTACATCATCCGCAAGCAACTGTTCAATGAGGAAAATCTGGTCACGGCGATGTTGGTGGCTAACCAAGTCCTCAGTAAGCGTGGCGGTGGGTTGCTGATGGTCAGTCAGACCCAGTTGGCCGCCTTTGACCGCCAGTTGCTGGGCTTTTACCACACTGGGGAGGCTGATGCGTTGTGTCATTGGTTGTACGATGACGCCATCGTGGGTCCCGAAATCTTGCCGTGATGGCAAGTTAGACTTTGATTAAAAAACGACGGTTACGGTGTCAGCAAAGAGCTGATGACCGACCGTCGTTAGTCTTAATTGAGGTTGAGTGAACTTTGCCCCTGGTAAAGTTGACCGGGGGTCGCCACGCGGACGTGGAAGGTGACCTTCCCCAGTTTTTTCACGGGTTGTTTGGCGTGTAAGAGCAGTTCGAAGTGCTCCGACTTGTGCGGGGCTAAGCCGTTTGACGTGACGTTTTGCGGGTTCGTCACCGTGCTCAACATCCGGGGACTCTTACTGGTGGCCGGTGAGAAAGTAAAGTTCAGCGTGGTGTCGGTGAAGCCCGCGATACCCGCGGTCGTCAGACCGTTGAGCGAGTCGCGGCCGAAGCGGATTTTGCCGTGGCTGCCTTGATTCGAGGCGGTCCCGGTGATTTTCACCCAGGTCCGGTATTTCGAGTCTTTTTTGGCGACTTGGTACACGTAGACGTGACTCATCTTGAGTTTGTCGTGGTGGGCGAAGGTGAAAGTCTTGTTGAAGTTGTAAGATTTCTTACTGGTGTAGCGTTTATGAACTTTTTGATTGTTATGACGATAAGTATTGAAATAGTGGCTCTTGGCCTGAGCGGAAGGTGCACTTCCTAGTAGTCCTAAGGTCAAAAGGCCGGTCATCACTAACGATCGGTAACTTATGACTGGCGTTTGCCTCACATCCTTTGTGGTGCCCATTGTACACAATCCGGTTTGCCTTGTAAATCCACCGATGGCCAGGCTAGCGGCCAGGTGAATCGGATGCTTTAGCGGGAACGTGGGGCCTAAAATCGTTAGGACGCAAAAACGCCCGGGGCGCCGGGACCACGCAAGGAAGGTGGTAACGACGGCATCCGGACGCATTAGTGTATGAGTGGTTTTAGAAGAATAGTTTGCTGGCAATCGTCACGCAGGTCATCAAGACTACGGAAGACAGGGTCGCCGCTAAGAACGGGCGCCCGCCACGGTGGGCGATGACCTTGAAGTTCACGCTCATCCCTAAGGCGGCCATGGCCATGCCTAAGAAGATGTAGGCTAACTTGACTAATCCAGCGATGACCGCGGACCCCAACGGTACGAAGGTCCCAATCAGACTGGTCAGGATGAAGCCGGCCATGAACCAGGGAATCGGTAACTTGGCGTTGGCGGTGGTGTCAGCCTTGGGCGTGGTCTTTTGGTACCACAAGCCAATGATGACGGCGGCCGGCGCTAAGAGGAGGACCCGTGACAACTTGGTGATGATGGCGGTGTCCAGACTGACAGGGCCGCCGGCACTCCCGGCAGCGACCGCGTGGGCGATTTCGTGCAGCGAGCCCCCGGTCATGACGCCAAATTGCACGGCGGTCAGGTGCAGCAGGGGCTTCAACCCGATTTCGACCAGGGTGAAGACGGTCCCTAAGATCGCCACGATGGCCACAGCCAGGACTTCGTTTTCCCGTTGTTGGGCGGCCTTTTCGGCGGGCACCTTGATCTGCGGGGAGACGCCCATCACGGCGGCGGCCCCACAAATGCTGGTCCCGGTGGCCGTCAAGATGGCCAGGTCCTTGTCGACGCCGACCTTGCGGCTCAGGTTGTAGGTTAAAAGCACCATGCCGGTGACCACCACGATGGCCAGCGTGATGGTCTTGACCCCGGCACTGGCTAGTTGGATCAAGTTTAATTTGAAGCCTAACAGAATAATACCTAGACGTAGGAACTTATTAGAAATGAAGCCGACGCCGGCCAGGTTGGGGGTGACCAGCTTGGGTTGAACTTGCAGGACCATGCCGAGTAGTAGGGCGATGACCAGTGCCCCCACCAGATTCAGGTAGGGCAGTTGGGCCAGTTCACTACCGATAACGGCACAGACTAGGGTCAAAACGGCCGCCCCCCAGAACGGCCGGGACGCTAAGGTGGTACGAATTTCTAACATCAACGATTTCTCCTCTCAAATGCAATAGCCCGAGTATACTGGAGTCGTAGCATAAGATAAAATTGTTATTCGTGATGTTTTCATAAATCTAGCTAATGATAAGGAGGGCTTTCATGTTTGATCAACGGTACCAAACCTTTCAAGTCCTGGTCGCCACCAAGTCGTATACCCGTACGGCCGAGCAGTTGTTCATCACCCAACCCGCGGTCTCCCAGCAAATCAAGAGCCTGGAAACCGAAGTCGGGGTGCCGCTGGTCCACTATCAGCGGCCGTACCTCACCATCACCCCGGCTGGGGAACAATTGGCGGCGTTCATCCAGCGGACGCAGGCCCAATCGACCAAACTCTTGGCCGACTTACGGCAACCGACCCAGCAACGGCAGGTGACCTTTAGCACCACTCTATCATTGAGTGAGTTTTTGGCGCCGCGAATGGTCCGTTTGTTGCAACAACGCGATAATTACCGCGAGATTCGCTGTAAAATCACCAATACGCAAGCGGCGTTGCGGGCACTTCAGACTGGGGAGAGCGACTTTGCCTTGATTGAAGGCAACTTTGAAAAAGCAGCTTTTGATTACCAGGTGATTCGCCGTGAACCCTTTGTGGGCATCGCCAACGCCAAGTCACCACTAGCGCAGTTGGAGACGGTCACTTGGCGGGAGCTGACGGCCTACCCGTTGATCATTCGGGAAAAGGGGTATGGTAGTCGCGACATCTTGGTTCACCTGGCCCAGGCGGCCAACGTCAGTCTGCGCGATTTCCCCCAGCTGGTCACGGTCAACCACCCGGCGGCGAGGTAGCGTCAAGAATCTTGTGTAAATGAAATGCCTTCGTACATATAATATGTATCTAACTTAAATAAATGATGCTTCCAAGGTGTCCTGGAGTCCTTTGAACCCTCGGTGGATCCGCTT
>NZ_QXIL01000036.1 GCF_004115745.1 Levilactobacillus suantsaii
TTTTGGGTCCTCATGATATCCAAGCAGTTGAGTCAAAGCTAAACAATTTACCGCGCCGGCAAACTGGCTATCAAACACCCAAAGAGCTTTTCTCCGCTGCTTCCGCCGGTTAAGTTAAGGCCATAAAATATGAATATTAATGAAAATACTGATTTAATAGGATTTATCGTGTGGCTAATTTGTTCTTGCAATTTGGGACTTTTTATTTTATTACTTAGGTAGTTTTTATTGTAGCTAAATCGGTGGCTAAGCTCATCTAACGTCACCGAGTCGTAATGTTCATCAATGTAGTGAATGACTTGATAGATGGGATCTACAGTCGTTTTAAGAGTATGAAGATTAGTGAAGAGCGGTTTTGGTAAACAACTGATTGCAGCTTCCATGAGTAGCCCACGTGTAGCATAAGGTTGCGCTTGTGTTAACAGATACAGCATAAGTGTTTCCCACAGTTGTGTGGCTGGAACCTGCTGGCTTAAATCATAAATCAGAAAGTTTTCGTGATTGATTTCGGTCGCTTGTGCTGTGTACAAAAAACGACTGAAATATTTTGCGTTGGAAATTTCGGTGAGAAAGTTGGTGGGAAGCTGGTCAATATCCAATAAGATGTTGACCAGTAAATCATCTTTGCCCATGTAGCCGTAATTTTGAATAATTTCACGATCCATGACCAAGAGATGACCAGCAGTTAGGGTAAAAGATTGACCATCTAAGTGTTGGTGAGAAGTACCGGAGTATTGATAGTTGAGTTCCACAAAGTTATGTGTATGGGATGGCATGTAGGAATATCGATGTTGCTTGGTACTGGCCACAAAGGAGTGTTGAAAGAAAGTGCCTTTGGGGATACGCGGAATAATATTTGGGCCAAAGCGCAGACCCATATCGTTAATGTTTATCCCGTGATTTAGGCGCTGTTGGATTTCGACAACGTCTTCACGATGTAATAGTTCAAATAATTGATTCATTAGCTTAGTCCCCTTAAATAGTAATTGAACAGGCTATTGTTAGTTATATTATAAAAGGATTTTCTGTAGTTTTGCAATAAAAATACGAGTTTTATGATATTGTAAGCGCTGTCAAAACGTCTAATATAATAGATGTAGCGAGTTTAGATAGAAAAGGAGTGTCAACATGGATGATAAAGCATTAGTCTCTCAATATCGACCTTTAGCCGCTGCTGCGGGAATTGGTTCGATCTTGGGATCCGGAATTATTGTTGGGCTGTCGGCCACGATTACCGTCTGGCAAAAGGGATTAGGCCTGACCAATAGTGAAGTCGGGGTTATCTCGGCGGCGTTAACGTTTGCCATTGCGATTGGTGGTTTCTTATCGGGACCGGTCGGCAGAATGTTTGGTTTGATGCGTTCATTCAATTGGATGAACTTGGTTTATGCGTTAGGAGCACTTATTTGCGTTTTTGCACCAAGCTACGTAGTTTTGCTATTAGGGGTCATTGTGACGGGATTAGCGTCAGGCATGGATTTACCTTTGAGTTTAACGGTGATCTCACACGATGCACCGAACGACAAGGTATCCTCTAGCTTAGTTTCCTCGACGCAAGTTTACTGGCAGATTGGGATTTTTATTTCATACATTTGTTCATTTATTGTTTCCAAGATGAGCGGGGCTACGGGTGCCCGAATCGTTTTTGCTATTTTAACCGTTATTGCGCTGATCACTTGGTTATGGCGGACATTCTCAACAAAATTCAAGACCTTTCACGAAAAGGGCAACCAGTACCGGGCGGCTGATGAAAAGACCACGTCTAACGAAGTTAGTGGTGGGTCAGCCATCAAGCTCTTATTCAGTGGGAGCAAGAAGAACCATTACTTGGGGCTGTTCTTAGGTATTTTCATCTTCTATATTTTCTGGAATTTATTAGCGAATACCTTTGGTCAATTCCAGACCTTTACGTTGGTCCAAGCTAACGCCTCTCAAACGTTCGCAACTGGTGCCGGAATTGTCTTAAACTTCGTTGGGTTAGCTGCGGTTATGCTCTTTTCGTCGGTTGCTGCGGGTCCTAAGCGGAATACGTTCTTTATTGTTGGGATGATTATTCAAGCGGCCGCAATGTTTGGCTTAGCTATTTCAAGTCATGATTTATGGCCAATCGTTATCGCCATTGGGTGCTACAACATTGGGAACAATATCGCTGGGGAAGCTATTTATAAGGTTTGGACACAGGAATCCTTCCCAGTTGAATCCCGTGCATCCTTGCAAGGATTTATGAACGGGTTCTCCCGGTTTGCCTGTGGTCTGTTTGCGTTCGTGACGCCAGCCTTAGTCATGCCATCAGTGATTCGCTACACTATGTTTGGTTTCACGGCGTTGATTGCCATTGGCTTTGTTGGCGGGCTAGTCGTCATTGCCCTCCAAAAGAAGTACGGCATTAGTGAAGGCGAAAAAGGATAAGGTGAGATAGAATGGCATTTAAGTTTCAAATTAATAATGACGTGACCTTTAATCACGATACTAAATTGTTAAAGAAGGCGGCACAACTAACACCCAAATTGACCGAAAAGGTCGTCCACCCGGTGATGCTAACCAAGGTTGTTCCGAATAAAAGTAAATTAGACCAAGTTGGTATGGAAAAGGTTGCCGATGTTAGTGATTTGGATCAAATGAAGTTTCAACGGGATGGAAAAGTGGTTTTAGATTTTGGCCGCCATTACGTGGGCAAATTCAAACTTAATATTCGACACGTGGGATCACCTCAAGATGCGCCGTTAGCATTACGCATCAAGTTTGCGGAAGTTCCAGCCGAACTGACGTATGAGTCGGCGGACTATGACGGATGGTTGAGTAAATCCTGGATCCAAGAAGAAGTGTTCCATATTGATCAGCTCCCGGTTGAGTTGACCTTACCACGGCGCTATGCGTTTCGGTACGTGGAATTAACGGTGATTGACACATCACCGAAATGGTCAGCGGTCTTTAGCCAGCCAGAAGTCACGGCGGTCAGTTCCGCCGATGAACGAACTTTGACGCCAATCAAATTGACTGATCCGGATTTGCAAAAAATTTACGATGTCAGTGTTGACACGTTGCATGATTGCATGCAAGAAGTCTTTGAAGACGGCCCCAAGCGTGATCGGCGTTTGTGGCTAGGGGACCTGAGACTTCAGGCGTTGGCCAATTACGCCACGTTTGGAAACAATGATTTGGTAAAGCGTTGCCTGTATCTGTTTGGTGGGATGACGGCCCAAGATGGTCGTATCGTGGCCAACGTCTTTACCAGCGCGGATCCACAACCTGACGATACCTTCTTACTGGATTACAGTTTATTCTTTATCTCAACATTATATGATTATGAGCAGCACACGCATGACCAAACTGCTTTGACGGATCTACTGCCCGTGGCACAAAAACAAATGGATTATGCCTTACAGTACATTGACCAAAACGGGGTCTTCCATGAAGACGAGGATTACCCCGTCTTTGTGGACTGGTCAAATGAATTTGACAAGACCACTTCGGGTGAAGCGATTATCATCTACGTGCTGAAGCAATTTATGACGTTGTTAAAAGAGACACAACAGGAAACACAAAAGTACGCTGCTGTGTTGCAAAAGATGGTGACTTACTCGTTAAATGAACTGTTTGACCCAGCCAAGAACTTATTTGTCAGTGGTGATCAAGCTGAAGTGAACGTCTCTAGTCAAGTTTGGATGACCCTAGCGGATGTGATGCCAGCTAAACAAGCGCATGATGTCATGGCGACTGCCGAAAAAGAACTCTTTCCCATCAAAGGCATTGCGACGCCTTATATGTATCACCACGTAGCGGAATCCTTACTGAAATCCGGTTTAAAGCAGGACGGCATTCGATTGTTGAAGAGCTATTGGGGTAAGATGATCGATCTGGGAGCCGATACTTATTGGGAAGCGTTTGAACCGGAAAATCCAGACTACTCACCGTACGATAATCCCATTGTATCGAGCTATTGCCATGCTTGGGGTTGCACACCGGCTTATCTGATTAAAAAGTACTTATTAAATTAGGAGTTGATCGAAATGGGGACGAGTCCAAAGCAAAAAATGGATAGTAAGACCCTTTCGCTAGTATTTGTCGCTGGGATTGCGTCGTATTTGGATTCCAGTTTGTTGGTCAGTTTAGGGGTGGCTTTACCAATTTGGACGAAAGTCATGCATTTGACGCCGTTACTGACCGGATTTATTTCAACGCTACTGACGCTGATGGTTGCCTTGGGTGCAGTTGTTGGGGGCTGGCTGTCTGACCGCTTTGGTCGGGTTCGAGTCTTCAATCTAGATATTCTTTTTGTGGCCATTGGTGCCACTATCATTGCCTTTGCGGGCAACCTTCCCGTGTTGTTAGTGGGGACGATTATCGCTGGAATTGCGTCGGGGGCTGACTTGCCAACTTCGTTAGCCGTCATTTCTGAACGGACGTCTGACAGCATGTATGGGCGCTCAATTACGATTACCCAAGTCTTTTGGACCGTCGGTATTTTGCTGTCGCAGTTCATTGGGTTCTTAACGTCCGGCATGACTTACGGGTCCGTTCGGTGGATCTTTAGTGTGATTGCGGTCGTTGCCTTTGCTAACTGGTGTGTCCGGGCCTTTTCGACGAAGTTCAAAAACGTTGAAATTAGCTTGCAACAAAAAGAAGCTGGCAATGCTGATGATCAACGGGAACAAAAGAAGCTCAAACTATGGGATGTTTTCAAGAATAAGCAATACTTGAGCGTGCTGATCGTATTGACCCTGTTCTACCTATTCTGGAACTTACCAGCCAACACCTGGGGTTCGTTTGTCAACTACTTTTTGGTAACGGTTTCAGGGCGAACCCAGGCTTTTGCCACGCTGGTCGCGTTGGTGGCCAATCTGTTCAACTTGGCTTCCAATTCAATCTATATTAAAGTGTCTGATACGAAGTACCGTTATCCCGTGATGTACGGTGCGATTATCGTGGGGTCGTTAGCCTTCTTCTGCGCGGGCATTTGGAGTAGCGTTTGGTGGGCCTTCACAGTGGCTTACATCCTTTATTCAGCGACGAATACGCTGTGTGGGGAACCGATTTATAAGATTTGGACCCAGACATTCTATCCGGTCGACGTCCGGGCTTCCATCACCGGTTTTTCTTACGGCTTTGTCCGGTTCTTTACGGCCATCTTCTCACTGTTTACGCCGATGTTGATGGCCTGGTCCGTTCAAAAGTTTCTCTGGATCATTTTCGCTTGTGCGTTGATTTCCGGTGGCTTTGCCGTGGTGATTGTCCGGATGCTTCACCGGCGTGGTTTAGCTTAAAGCATTTTAAAAATAGAATTGAGAAGGGAGTTTTATCATGGGTGTTTATTGGATTTGGTATCCAGGCGATTTCGAAATCCATCAAGGCATGTTACAGAACTTTTCGCGAGAAGAACGGGGGATGCGCTGGCCGGCCTATTGGTACGTGGATGACAATTACTGCAATGTGAAGTTTGAAAGAACTTACACTCTTAAGCAAGCCACCACGTTTACGGTCCACACACGGCAAGCTGGCTACCTGACGATTAATGATAAAAAATATCTAGTCAACCAGCCGATTACCCTGGATGCCGGGAAACAAGAGATTGTGGCATACATTTTTAGTGCCACGGAGCAACCGACCGTCTACATTGAAGGCGAGGTTATTCATTCCGATGCCAGTTGGGTAGCGGATAACTACGTGACGCAGCGAGCCGTTGGCTACAGCAATCTGTTTACGACCCTCGACGATGATCCGAATGTGATCCCATACGAGGAGCATGACGTCCAGCCGAAGACCACGGAGGCGGTGAATGGTGGCCTCTTGATCGACTTTGGGGAAGAGATTAACGCGAAATTGCGGGTTGCAAACCAAACAACACCAATTACGATCTGTTATGGCGAATCGCGGACTGAAGCGCTGGACACGGTAAACTGTTACTATCAGCAAGCTGGAATCACAAGTGAGACTAAGATTCCTAAGCGGGCGTTTCAGTATCTGTTTGTGCCTAATTATCAAGCTGATCATCTGGATATCACGGCCACAACGGTGGGCTTGAAGATGCCTAACCGATCTTCGTTTAAGAGTAATGAGACCTTAATCAACCAGATCTGGGATATGTCAACGCGCACCTTTAAACTTTGTACTGATTTGTTCTATATTGATGGCGTCAAGCGTGACCGCTGGATCTGGGGCGGTGATGCGTATCAGGATGCTTTCATCAACCAATATACCTTCTTCAACGAAGACGTGGATAAGCGGACCATTATCGCCTTGCGCGGACACGATGAGATCAAGCAGCACATCAATACGATTGTTGATTACTCTCTGCTATGGGTCATCAGTATTTATAACCATTATGAAACGACTGGCGATCAGGCCTTTATCCGGATGATCATGCCCCGCATGGAATCGATGATGGACTACTTGTTGGCCCAGACCAATAAGTTAGGTTTTATCTACGGACGTAAGGGCGATTGGATCTTTGTAGATTGGTCGGAAATGGATAAAGATGGCACGATAGCGGCTGAGCAGATGTTTTGCTCCAGGCCTTGAAGGCCATGATGACGGCTAAAGAAGTCATCGGTGAAGATCCTGCTAAGTATCAGGACTGCTTTACCACGCTGAAAGCAAACGTCGTCAAGTACTTTTGGAATGACCAAAAGGGCGCCTTTATTGACAGCTATGAGTCCGGTAAGAATCACGTCACCCGGCACGCCAATATCTTAGCCGTACTGTTCGATTTAGTTGACGCTGACAAGCAACAACAGATCTTAAAGAACGTGTTGCTTAACGACCAGATTACCCAATTGACTACGCCGTACTTTAAGTTCTTTGAACAGGATGCCTTATGCCGCTTGGGGCAATTACCTCAAGTTTTGGCGACCATCAAAGACTACTGGGGAGCCATGGTCAAAAAGGGTGCCACGACGGTTTGGGAAGAGTACGATCCACAGGTTCAGGGGAAAGACCAGTACGCGATGTATGGCGACCCCTTTGGCAAGAGTCTCTGCCATGCCTGGGGAGCCAGTCCTATTTACTTATTGGGTCGTTACTTCTTAGGGCTGCAACCCACTAAAGCCGGGTATGAGACCTTTGAAGTTCAACCACACTTAGATGACTTTACTCAACTTGACTGTAGCTTACCGGTCAAGGGTGGTCAGGTCGACTTCCATTTGGCTGATGGCCAGTTAACCGTCACGAGTACCCGTGATGGCGGCGTGGTCATCGCTGATGGGCAGCGCCTCCCTTTAAAGAAAGGGCAAGCCGTTAAGGTAGACGTTAAATTAACGGTCTAAAGGGTTTAAAGTAAGGCATATTTTGTCAGTTAAATTAGTGAAGGGGAAAGGAGTCTAGTTCGCTGAAGTGGATTCCTTTTCTTTTTCTCTTTTGTGGGAAATCATGATCATAACAGGGAGAGAGCTTCTCATTTGAGTCTTGCCATGAGGTCCAAAGTAAGATATAACAAACAATAGTCAAACTAGACATTGAAAATTGATAACAGGAGGATAACCCATGTTAGATCAAGTCAAAATCTTAACAGCCGCAGATGCTACTACGGCCGGTGACTTCTACCAAGCGGTCTGTGCCCACCAGGCCCAAGACGATTACGGCCCTGAATGGACCTGGGGCGATTACCCGAACCAAGCGGATATCCTGGCAGCTTGCCAGCAGGGCCAATTGCTCGGTGGGTATCAAGAAGGCCGTTTAGCTGCGGCGGGAAAACTCACTCGCGGTGACGACCCAACCTATCATGCGGTCCCGTGGCCGACCGAAGCCACGGACAATCAAGTGGCCGTCTTGCACCTGTACGCGGTTTCGGGGCCAGGGCGTTTCATCAGCGATGCTCCAAGCCATTTTAAAGACGGCCAAGCAGCAGGGCGCGACCGTGGTTCATTTAGATGTGGTCAAAGGCAACGTCCCCGCCGATAAACTGTACGAAAAGAATGGGTTCAAATTGGTCGCCGACATGCCACTAGACTATCCAGACCTCGGTGTGACCCCCGCTAAGTTGTACGAGTGTCAGCTTTAATTCAGTCCGTAACGGGATAATTGACGGCGTAACTCTGACCAGCTATGCTTAAAAGTTAAGGGACATCGCTAATGATGTTCTTAATTCAAAGACAATTAAATTTAGAATTCAATAAAGACGTTCGGGTTATAGCGGGCGTTTTTATTTTTCCATTAAACGAGTTAACGAAAGGATGTGGCAAGATGAGTTATTCCATTGGTGAAGTGGCCACGATGTACCAGGTGACGGTGCCGGCATTACGCTTTTATGAACAAGAGGGACTATTACTGCCGATTGCCCGAGATGCCGCGGGACGGCGGCAATACAGTGCACACGACCTGAAAATTGTGGCCCAAATCGTCAACCTCAAACGAACCAAGATGCCATTAACGGACATCGCAACCTATTTGACCCTGTATCAGGAGGGGGATGCGACCTGGGAAGACCGGCGGGAGGTTTATGACAAACAAGCCGACCGGTTGGCCCAACAGGCCGCACAGTTGGCTGAGACTCAAGTCTACGTGGCTTTCAAACAGTGGTATGCTGACCAATTGGTCACACTGGGGTCAGTCCAAGAAGCCGACTTTCAGGCTCGTTCGGCTGCTGAGTTTGCCACCCATTTAAAAAACACCGGTCAAACTGACCAGTTGACCACCTTCAATCGCCTCCTAGCTAAGTATCCAGACGGATTGTGCGCAGTCAGTCTAAAAGAATTACTAGTCGCTCAAACAAATTGATTGACCTCATCTCGAGATGAGGTGATATCGTAAGTTTTAATCTCAATTAAAGGAGTTCCTGAAGCATGACGAAAAAAGTATTAGTCGTGGTGACTTCCACTAACCGGTTTAGTGACCTTGACCGGGCAACGGGACTATGGTTAAGCGAAAGTGTCCATTTTCACGCGGTGATGGCGGACCACGGTATCGATGTCGATTACGTTAGTTCCCAAGGCGGTTACGTGCCACTTGATCCGGGCAGCCTGGACGGCATGGACGACACAACGTGGGCGTACTATAACGATTCCGCATTTCGAAACCACTATCTGGCGCAATCATTAAAGCCGCAGGACGTCAATCCGCAAGACTATGCAGCTATCTATTTTGCCGGTGGTCACGGCGCTATGTGGGACTTCCCCAACAATCCTGACCTGATGAGCATTGCCGATGCTATTCACGCCAACGGGGGCGTGACAGCCGCTGTATGCCACGGAGTAGTTGGCTTACTGGGCTTACACGAGACCGATGGCCAGGAATTAATTGCGAGTAAGCAAGTCGCTGGCTTCTCCAACGAAGAGGAACAACAAAACCAGTTGACCGATGCTGTGCCGTTTTTGACACAAGACGCGTTGATTAAGGCCGGGGGAAAGTACTCCCAGTCGGCCGCTTACACGCCGCACGTGGTGACGGATGGCCGCTTAGTGACGGGCCAGAACCCACAATCCGCTCGTGGTGTGGGTGAAGCTGTCCTCCAACTTTTGGCTTAAGATGAAAGGAGTTTTTTGATTTTGGCAAAGTTTACAGATGAACTAAAGTTACCATCCGGTGTCACGTTAAAGAACCGTTTGATGATGTCGCCGATGACTACGCGGCAGAGTTTCTTCGATGGTGAAGTGACCACCGACGAAATCAAGTATTACGAACGGCGGGCCCACGGGGTTGGTGCCATCATCACGGGGGCCGCGAACGTGGAACCCTTAGGCAAGGGCTGGCCTGGTGAACTCAGCATCGCTGACGACACGATGGTGCCCCGGTTACATGACCTTGCAAGTGCCATTCAGGGTGCCGGTGCCAAGGCCATCGTACAAATTTTTCATGCTGGCCGGATGACGCATAAAGCCACGTTGGGCGGTGAACAAATCGTTTCGGCCAGTGCCGTGCCGGCCTTACGACCGGATGCGGAAACGCCCCGGGAAATGACCGAAGACGAAATTTTAGCCACCATCGACGCCTTTGGGGCGGCAACGCGGCGGGTCATCGAAGCCGGCTTCGATGGCATCGAACTCCACGGGGCCAACACTTACTTGTTACAACAGTTCTACTCCCCGCACTCCAACCGGCGGACCGACAAGTGGGGCGGTAGTCGAGAGAACCGCTACCGTTTCATCGGTGCGGTCTTAGACAGTGTCTTCGCGGCGGTCAAGCAATACGCCAAGAAGCCATTTATTGTTGGTTACCGGGTCTCACCCGAAGAATTCGAGACCCCAGGGATTCGGTTTGCTGATACCCTAGCCCTCTTGGAAAAATTGGTTCAAACGCCATTGGATTACATCCACATTTCCTTGAACAACTTCGACCGCGTCGCGCGGGCTGAGGATTATCAAGACAAATCCATCTTAGCGTACGTCAACGAGGCCGTTCATGGTCGGGTACCCGTCGTGGGTGTTGGTCAAGTTCGGCAACGCGCAGACGTGGAACAAGTCTTAGCCACTAGCGACCTGGTTGCCGTTGGCGAACAGCTCCTGTATGATCCGGACTGGGCCACCAACCTGTTAGCTGGTAAGGAATCGGCCGGTGACTTGACCACTGCTTCGTTTGAGACCCTATTCAACCGCGAGCAAGATCAATTTGCTTTGCCATTGCGGACTTTCTTGGGCGAACGTTACCAATCCACCCCTAATATTTAGCGTTTGAACGGTCTCACCATTGTGGCGGGGCCTTCTCGTTAAGATAAACTTAAATCGGGAGCTGATGAGTTCGGTAAGGCTGGTATTTTGGGCTAAATTGGCGTAAACTTTCTTCACTAAGGAGGTCTTTGGCAGGTGCCAGAGACCGGAAAGTGGGCCGGTATAACCGACCGTCGCGGTGGAAAGGAAGTTAACCATGCCACTAGTCCTATTAGAAATGACGACCAGTGCCAAGTTGGCGATTGCCATTGGACTGATTGTTTTTATCATCTTGCTCTTTAAATTGATTGTGGGGTTCATCAAGTTTTGTTTTCGCCACCCCTTCATCTTTATCCTGCTGTTGCTCTGTGGGGGCCTGGGGTTGGCGTTTAACGTCCTGCTCGGTGGGGTCATTATCTTGGCCGTGTTGGTCGGGGGCGTCGCGTTTTGGGTCTTGGACGGCTTCGATGGGTTGAACTAAACTTTGAATAACGTTAAACAGGACCACCTTGTTCGTTTCGAAGGTGGTCCTGTTTTTTTGACTACTATTTAATTGGGTAGTGGTGCGTCAATGTTCTGCCATCCCGCGATAGTATGAGTGGTTAAACGTATCGCGTTCGAGTTGATGATCGTGTAACGCAATGTCGGCAGTCGCGACCCAGTTCGGGTTCCGCAACAAGGCGCGCCCCTCCACGATTAAGTCGGCTTGCCGGTTCTGCAAGATGTACTCGGCTAAACCGGGATTGTCGAGCAAACCGACCGTGGCGACTGGAATGTCAACGGCTTGTTTCAACGCCGTAGCGAAGCGGGTCTGGTAGCCGTCGTGGACTGGGAAGTCCGGTTTCTTAGGGAACAGGCCCCCGGTCGAGGCGTCAATCAAATCGACGTCATCGCGTTGTAGCCACTGGGCGACTCGTTGCCACTCGGACAGGCTGGTCTGTTGTCCGGCCGGCATGTAGTCGGTCAACGACAATCGGACCCAGAGTGAGCCGTGGAATTCGCGGCGAATGGCGTCCACGACTTCGTGGAGTAAGCGGTAGCGGTCCTGTAACGAACCGCTATACGGGTCATGGCGTTGGTTGAGTGCCGGGGAAAGAAATTGGTCGATGAGGTAGCCGTGCGCACCGTGAATCTCGATAACGTCGACACCGGCCTTGGTCGCGCGTTTCGCCGCCGCTTGAAACTCATCGACAATGGTGTGAATCTCGTCGACGGTCAACGGGTGTGGCTGTTTATAGCTGTCGTCATAACGTTGGTCGCTGGGACCAACTGGTGTCTTAGCGTCGGCGGCTTTGCGGCCCGCGTGGTTCAATTGCACGCCGGCCTTAGCCCCCAACTGGTGTAGTTGGGTGATTAGGTCGTGTAAACGGTCGGCCTGTTGGTCGTTCCAGAGGCCCAGGTCGTTGTTAGTGATACGGCCTTCGGGGGTCACCGCCGTTGATTCGGTGATGATCAAGCCGACCTGACCCATCGCCCGAGTGAGATAGTGGGCAAAGTGGAATGGGGTTAACAGCCCATCTTCGGCTTGAACGGCATACTGGCACATGGGAGACATCACGACGCGATTCTTTAATGAGAGTTTAGCAATCTGAACGGGACTCAGTAATTTCGACATCTAATCTTCCTTTCCGAAAACACTCCTGAGAACTTGTTTAAAAGAGAGTGTAAAATATTTTGTGTAAATGAGTATTGAAAAAGGGAAGACCTTCCCCGTATGATTATAAGCGTCTAAACCAAATCAACGGAGGTCTTCCCCTATGAATCAGTTTAACAA
>NZ_QXIL01000037.1 GCF_004115745.1 Levilactobacillus suantsaii
TCGCGAAGTTTGTCAGGAATTTAAATAATCGCCCCCGTAAGGTCTTAGGCTGGAAGACACCATCTGAAGTTTTCTTCGGTAAAAAGTTACACTTGATTTGACAATTCGTCGCTCAAGAAAAGAATCGAGAGCACAAAGGTCATCACGGGTTGGGCCGCATCGACGATACTGATGACGTCGGACGGCGCAAAGTGACTACTATACAACAGTAGTGAGAACGGAATAATGGTCCCCAGTAAAATCACAGTACTCATCGACGCCAATAACCCCATGGTCAATGGCGGCGTACTGAGCCAGACCGGATGATTGAGGTTGAAAATAATTCCCGCAATCAACGTCCCCCAGCCTAACACGGTAATCGGGGCGTGGCCACCCTCACGAATCAACGGTCGCGGTAAGACCACGTAAAAGGCCGCCGTTATACCGGAACCGATGCCCCAGAGTAACGAGCCCAAAGGAATCGATAATTGAGCTAAATTACCGCGGGTGATGGCCAGAAAGACCCCTACCAGCGCGATTGCAAAGGCAATCATATCACTGCGCAACGGGTGTTCATGCTTGAATAAAAAACTCCCCAGGACAATAAACAAGGGGCTTAAGTATTGCAAAATCGTGGCCGCCGCCGAGGTCCCGGTCTGAACCGACATGTAAAAGGTCAACAAGTTGGCCCCCAGGCCGATGATGGCGTACGCCAGTAACCACCCAATCTCACGGGGATGGCGGAAGATCGTAAAGGTCTCTTTACCGTACAGAATCAGGCTAATCACTAATAAGACGACGCCCGCCCCTAAGGTTCGCGCCGACAAAAACCAACTTGCCGGAATATCCTGGCCCTGCGAAATAAACTGTAACACGGTCCCGGAGACCCCAAACATGACCGAAGCTATCGTGGCCCAAAAAATACCCTTCATGACACTTCCAGTTGGTACACCTACTTTTCTAAACGTCCAAAATCCTCACTTTCACTCACCAGTTTAAACTTCAATTCTAACCAGTTAGGATTAAAATTTGCTAACAACCCAGCAGATTTATTAAATAATTTACCTTAAGCCGCAGAAACCCAAAAACGAGTCTGACCATTCCGCCAGACTCGCTTACTCCCGTTACACTCGCAACGAGAGTCGTTTATTCAAAATTAAGCACTGTGATCCACGTGCCGCGCTAAGAGGTCCCCGCAGAGTTGGATGGCAAAGACAATCACCAGAATGATCAACATCGCTAAGAAAGTGACGTCGTTTTCAAACCGGCTGTACCCCACGTTAATCGCGAGGTTACCTAAGCCCCCACCCCCGATGGCACCAGCCATCGCGGTCAGGTCGATCAGACTAATGATCGTTAGAACGGATGACCGGATAATGTCCGCCAGGCCTTCCTTCAGGTAGACCCGGAAGATAATCGCAATCGGTCCAGAACCGACTGCTTCGGCGGCTTCGACCACCCCACGATTGACTTCGGCCAAGGCGTTTTGAATCTGCCGCGCGTAGAACGGCGCGGACCCGATAATCAACGGCACGATAGCCGCGGTGGTCCCGATAGCAGTCCCGACGATTAGCCGGGTGACCGGTGCAATCACCGCTAGTAAAATAACGAAGGGAATCGACCGGAACAGGTTAACGATCTTATCGATGATGTTGTACACGACCCGGTTCTCGAGAATCCCACCTGGTTGGGTCACGATTAACCCAATCCCGAGGGCCATCCCGATAATCCCCGCGATAATCGCGGTAATCAAGGTCATGTAAAGCGTTTCGCCGGTGGCCTGCATGAACTCACTCTTCATGGTCACGGCATTAGGAAAGTAATGGGCAAAAATTTTCAACTAGGCCACCTCCGAATCATGTGGGTCGAGTTGCGCTACTTGAATCCCGGCGTCGCGGCAGTACTGCCAAGCGCGGTCCAACTGGTCGGGTTCCCCGGCCATAACGACGACCAAGTTCCCCAGTGGCGTATCTTGTAAGATCTCCACGTTTCCGTACAGGATGTTAGAAACAACCTGATACCGTTTGAACAACTCCGTAATTAGCGGTGCATCGGTACTGGCGCCCACATACTTGAGTTGAATCAAGCGGTGGTGGTCATCCAACCCTAAGTCGCCGACCTGCTTGTAAATCTTTTCTAAGGCTTGGTCAATCTGCGTGGCCGTATTGATGAAGTCCCGGGTCAGCTTTTCCTTCGGTTGACTGAAAATGGTCAGTAAGTCACCACGTTCGATAATCTTACCGTTTTCCATCACGGCCACCTTATTACAGATTTCCTTGACAGCGTCCATTTCGTGGGTGATCAAGACCACGGTCAGGCCCAAGTCTTTGTTCAATTGCTTGAGCAGTTCCAGAATGGCCGACGTGGTTTTCGGGTCCAGCGCACTAGTCGCTTCGTCACTAATCAGGATTTCGGGGTCGTTGGCCAGCGCGCGGGCAATCGCCACCCGTTGTTTCTGCCCCCCAGATAGTTGGGCCGGGTAATCGTTGGCCTTTTCGCTCAACCCAACTAGGTCGAGTAACCGGGCCACCTTTTCCTTGCGTTCGGTCCGAGATAACTTACTCCCCTTCAAAGGGTAGTCCACGTTATCCGCAATCGTCCGGGCGTTCATCAGGTTGAAGTGTTGAAAAATCATCCCGATTTTCGTCCGCGCTTGCCGCAACTTCTTACCATTTAGTGTCAGAATATTCTGACCATTAACCGTGACTTGACCCGCGGTGGGCTGCTGGAGCCGGTTAATCACCCGGACTAAGGTACTCTTTCCGGCACCGGAATACCCCACAACACCGTAGATATCCCCGCGTTCAACATCTAACGAGACGTCTTTGACGGCTTCGACCGTCTGACCTTTATTATGGAAGGTCACGTCAACGTCTTTTAACTGAATAATCGCATCTTTGCTCACAGTCAATTCTCCTTACTCGCCATGCCGGCAATTCTCAACTTAAGCTAATTGGCTTACCATGCTGGAACGGATAAGCCGTGGTAGTACTTCTTAATCAATTTCTTCGTGGCTTCACTCTGGTAAGCCTTGACGATCTTCTTGTACGTCTTGTTATTCTTATCGGCCTTGTTCGTCGCAATCACGTTGATATATGGAATCGACGCCTTGTTCAGCTTTTCCTTGTAAATGCATTCCTTGTTCGGTAACTTAGCTTCAGCCGCAAATTCGTTGTTGACGATGGCCGCCGTGGCATCCGACAGGGACCGTGGCGTCTGGGCCGCGTCAACCGCCGTAATCTTCAAGTTCAGCTTGTTTTGCGTGATATTCTTCGGCGTTGGCAACTTGACCTTGTTGTTAACCTTGATTAACCCGGCCGATTGTAACAGGTGTAAGGCCCGGCCTTCGTTGGTCGAATCGTTTGGAATCGTGATTTGGTCGCCCTTCTTGATGTCGGCCACGGACTTGACCTTCTTGGAGTACAACCGTAGTGGTGCGCGGACCGTCTTACCAATGGAAACAATGTTAGTCTTATGCGCCTTGTTCCAAGTGTTCATGAAGTAGGTGTGTTGGAACGCGTTCAAATCAATTTCGTGGTTAGTCAACGCCGCGTTAGGTTGATTATAGTCCGTAAAGGTCACTAACTTCAGATTAATGCCTTGCTTAGCCAATTTTTTCTTGATGGGCTTCCAAATCTTTTCGTCGGAACCCATGATTCCAATTTTAACGGTCTTGTCTGATGAGCTGGATTTCCCACAGCCGGCAACGATCAATAATGGAATCAATAATAGAAATAGCCAAGCGAATCGTTTAAATTGCTTCATGTTAATATCCCCTTTTTCCTCAAGTCATGGTTTTACCTAAGTTAAGTTGTGATTGAAAATTTGGACCAAAAGAAAAAGTCCGCTTCTAAGTTAATAGAAACGAACTTGTCGTGGTACCATTCTAGTTTAAGTCAGCTTTTACGGCCGGCCCCTCATTAACATCGTGGCGCAAAAAGCCCACCCCGGTGTGTGCACGATAATGAGTGCCAGTCATCACCACTTCATTCTTGCGAACTTAGCGGCACCAATTCATTTCAGGCCATCTTCACCGCGGCAATCGTTACTCGCTTACAGCAAAACACGAGCTCTCTGAAACGACTTACCAATAGTTACTCTCCTGATCACATTGTTTTCAATCACTTAATTTATCAGTAAGTCTAATGCAACTTTAATGCAGTGTCAAGCTGAAGCGATTAAAAATTTCCGCCAACAACTGAGGGCGACGATTACCATAAAATCGATAATCGCCGCCCTAGCTGAAAGAAATCGTTCTCAAGGAAGTGACGTGCCCCGTTAATTCTCGGCCAAGACTTGGTCTTGTAAAATCCCAGCAGCCTTCAAAAACATATGGGTGACCACCGGGCCCACAAACTTGCATTCGCGGCGCTTCAAGTCTTTGGCGACCGCAGAACCGATGGTCGACTGGTTTACGATTTCGTCACGCGTCGCTACGGGTAACAGCAACGGCGTGCCGTTCACGAAGGCCCATAAATAATCGGCAAAACTACCAAATTTGCGTTGAATCTGTAGAATGGCCCGGGCATTTTGAATCGTGGCGCGAATCTTACGCCCGTTTTGAATCATCTGGGGGTCGCGGGCGATGCGCTCCCCATCGTGTTCGAGGTCGAACCCCGCCACGGCGGAAAGCGCCATGCCCGCAAAGACCCGGCGAAACACCGGCAACTTACTGTCCGCGGCCTGCCAACTTAGGCCCACCTGGAACACGCCTACAGTCATCAACTCGAACAAGATATGATCATCGTGGGTGGGAGTCCCAAAATAGGCGTGATACTCTTGAACACCATTTGTCGTCCATTGTTGGCCATCGTCTGCTGCCAGGGTCATGGGTCATCGTCTCCTTTGAACTTCACTAAGATAACAATTATTTGATATAGGCGTACTTGTAACTCCACTGCGTGCCGGCCGTGTTGTGAATCACACCCCTGACCGTTGGCCGTTGCAGATAAGCGTAGTTGGCTTGGTACAACGGCGTGAAGCTTTGCTCCTTGTTCAAGAGCTTAGCCGCTTTGACCATATCCTGCCAGCGCTTCTCAGGCGTTCCGGCATCCTGATTTTGCGCCTTAGCAATCAGCTTATCGTAGGTCTTGTTGGACCACTTACCGTAGTTTAACGAGTTGGTGCTCAACGGAATCTGCATGAAGGAAATCGGGTCGTTGAAATCCGCACCCCAGTGGGAGAGGTAGAGGTCAAAGTCGCCGGATTGTGACCGTTGTTGGGCGACTTGCGCCGGCACGTTTTGGATGTCGAGCTTAAGCCCTGGTAACATCTTTTCCAACTTGCCCTTCAGGTACTGGGTGACGGTGCTGGCCATCGGGTCGTCGTTTCCGGCCAGAATGTTCAGCTTGATTTCCTTGGTTCCCAGTTGCTTCAAGGCCTTTTGCCACTTCTGCTTAGCTAACTTCGGGTTATAAGTCGTGGTATTCTTGACGGCCTGTTGCGTCGCGAAGTCCGTGCCGGTCTTGGGGTCGTTGGCCAAGCCGCTGGTGACGAACCCGGTCGGCGTCACGGAGCCATCTCCTAAGACCTTTTTGGTCAGTTGCTTGCGATTGATGGATAAGCCGATTGCCTGCCGGAAGTTCTGGTTCTTGATTGCGGCCAGCTTAGTCGAATCGGTGTCCTTAAAGTTGTACTTCAAATGAATCATGATGGAGTATGGGTACTCTTTGAACGCGGCGTTGTTCTTGTAGTTCTTCACCTGTTCGTTGGTCAGTTGCGCCAGGTCAAGCTTCTTGTTTTGATAGAGGCTCAGACCCGTTTGGGTGTTGGAGACCACTTGGTAATGAATCTTATGGAGCTTGACCACCTTGTGATCCCAGTACTGGTCGTTCTTGACGAAAGACCAGGTGTTGCTGGTCCCCTTCCAATCCTCAATCTTGAACGGTCCACTGTAGACCATGTATTTAGACTTGGTGGCGTACTTCTTGCCGTACTTGTTGATGACTTTTTCGTTTTGTGGTGCGAACAGCGGGTAGGCCATCAGAATCTTGAAATAGGCCATTGGCTTTTCAAGTTGCACCACGACGGTCTGCTTATTTTTAGCGTGAATCCCAATCTTCTTCGGGCTCATCTTTCCCGCAATGATTTGATCCCCATTCTTAATGCCGGAGAACATGTTGGTGTAGGACGACTTCGTGGACGGCGTTAACGTCCGCCGCCAGGAATAAACAAAATCGTGGGCGGTAATCTTATCACCATTACTCCACTTCGCGTTTTTCCGGATATGGAAGGTCCAGGTCTTTTGATCCTTGGATTCCGTCACTTTATCCGCTAACCCCGGAACGGCCTTCCCGTTCTTCCCCAGACGGTAAAAGCTTTCAAACACATTCCCCGTTTGGCCATAACCGGTGGCCTTGGCCAGGTCGATCGTATCCAATTGCGCGGTGGCCGGTAATCGCAATACTTGTTTGGGTTTGGCGCTAGTCGTTGATTGCCCACAAGCGGCCAGCCCCAATCCTAACGCAACCACTGCGGCGACTAATCCAAAACTCGTCCATCTTTTCATCACTGACTAACTCCCTTTCCATTCCTCAAATTGGTGTGCAACCTCCTTGACGATAAAAAACGGGTGATACCATCACGCTCACCGTGATGGTATCACCCGTTGTCAGAAACTCTCGTCGCCTGTTTAAGTTGCTACGAGAAATCGGGAACCACATGTGAACGCAACGCAAAAAAGCACACGTTACATACACAACATGCGATCATAACTTGGTTAAGTTGGTTAGCGTTAGTTAACATTTGTGGTTCCCCTCCTTTTTAAAATTCGTCATCTAGAAATTGCACAACTTAAAAGTACCCCACTTTAAAAAACTTGTCAACGGGTAGTTTTCCCCCTAGAAAATTTCAGCCACGGTAACATCTGACCCCCGAAAACGGTATACTAGAAACAGAGCTGATTTGCGAGTAGCACTGGTATGTAACCGCTCCCGCCATCGGCTGATCTACAGACAGAAAGGATTTGAACGTATGGACATTGAAAAGACACTGGCAGCACTGACGCTACCGGAAAAGGCCGCGTTGGTTTCTGGGAAAGACAACTGGTATACCGCCAAAATCGACCGGTTGAACATTCCCGCTTTGATGATGACGGACGGTCCCTCGGGATTACGGAAACAGACGTCGACCACGAACGACATTAACAACTCCGTGAAGGCCATCACCTACCCCGCCGCTGCCTTGAGCGCCAGTTCTTGGAACACCGACCTCTTTCACCAATTAGGTGAACACCTGGGGGTCGAAGCCCGCGCCGAACAGGTCAACATCCTCTTAGGTCCCGGCGTCAACATGAAACGCTCCCCACTGGGTGGGCGGAATTTCGAATACCTCTCCGAAGATCCCCTGGTAGCTGGTAAATTAGGCACCGCTTACGTTCAAGGTGTCCAATCCAAGGGCGTCGGTGTCTCGGTCAAGCACTTTGCCGCCAACAACCGGGAAAACCAACGGTTCACGTCTTCTAGTGACATGTCCCAACGAACGTTGCGTGAACTCTACTTAAAAGCGTTTGAAATCATCGTTAAAAATGCCTTACCGGAAACCCTCATGGTCTCTTATAACCGGATCAATGGCGTCTTGAACTCCCAAAACCACTACCTGTTGCGCGATATTTTGCGTGACGAGTGGGGCTTCCACGGCGCCGTGATGTCCGACTGGGGCGCGGTCGCCAACCACGCCGCGGCGTTGAGTGCCGGGCTAGACCTTGAAATGCCCGGTAAGGGTCAACCTTCCGTCGATGAAATCGTCAAAGCTATCGAGACCGGTGAACTAGACGAAGGGACCTTGAACAAATCTGTGCGGCACCTCCTGCACCTAATTCAAAATTGCCCGACCAACCCGCATCCTAAGGCTTACGATCACGAGGCCCACCACGCCTTTGCCCGTAAGATGGCCGACGACAGTATCGTGCTACTAAAGAACCACCAAAACGAACTGCCACTGACTCCTAAGAATCAGGGCAAGTTGGTCATTGTGGGCGAATTGGCTAAGCATCCCCGTTTCCAAGGCTCCGGGAGTTCCCACGTCAACCCGACTAAGCTAGTCACCCCACTCGACGCCTTGGCCGACAGTGGCTTAAGTGCCGACTACCAGCAGGGTTACACGTTAGATGACAGCGAGACCGACGACCAGTTAGCTAGCGACGCCATCGCCGCCGCTAAGCAGGCCGACCACGTCATCGTTTTCGCCGGTTACCCCGAAAAGGAAGAATCTGAAGGCTTCGATAAGTCCGCAATCCTCCTGCCCGAAAACCAAACGGAACTGATCGGTCAATTGACCAAGGTCAACACCCACATCACGGTCGTCCTCCAAAACGGCTCCGTGGTCGAGATGCCGTGGGTCAAGAACGTGGCCGCCATCGTCGAAACTTACCTGGCTGGTGAAGCCGTGGGTGAAGCCACCTGGGACATCATCACCGGCAAGGTCAACCCATCCGGACACTTAGCGGAAACCTTCCCGTTGAAGTTAGCGGATACGCCAATGGCACCCACCTTTGGCCAAGACCCACACCACGAAAACTACTCCGAAGGCATCTTCATGGGCTACCGCTACTACGACACTCACGAGATGCGCGTGCTCTTCCCGTTTGGTCACGGCCTCAGCTACACCACCTTTGAATACGGCAACCTGGTTACCAAGTCCGATGCCCACGGCGCCACGATCACCTTCGATGTCACCAACACCGGGGATCAAGCCGGTAAGGCCGTGCCCCAACTCTACGTGGCCAACCACGCGTCGCACGCCCCGATGCCGACCAAGGAACTGCGTGGGTTCACCAAACTCAGTATCGACCCTGGCGAGACTAAATCAGTGACCTTCCACTTGAACCGGCGGGACTTCAGCTGGTGGCGCGAACGCGTTCACCGTTGGCAAGCAGATACCGGGGACTACGAAGTCATGATTGGAGAATCCTCTCACGACATTCGGGTCCAATCTAAACTGACCATGGACTTCGAGAACGCGCCGGCACCGGTCACGCTCGAAACCTACCTGGCCAAGGTCGTCACGGAGCCCCGGTTGCGCGGACTCTTCCAGCGGACCGTTGTGGCTCCCCTGTTGCAACCCGACGTCCCGCAAAACCTCTTTAGCGAAACGGATGCCGATCACCAACCGTTACTCTTCCAAAGCCGCATGTACTTGAACATGCCGTTGCGGGCATTAGTCGCGCTGGGTACCCCGGCCAAACCGCTAAATGACTTTATCCAAGCGGCCAACCAAAGTCGTTAAGTCTTAATTTGACACTAAAAAAGCCGACTCGAGGTCGTTCCTCGAAGGATATACTCCTCTTTGGGTAGACAAGCAAATAATCAAAGCTTGCCTACCTAAGGGGGAGTTTTTGTATGGGACAAATTGTCAAACCAAGTGCAACACTTTATCGAATAAAATCTTTGCTGGCGTACGATACCCAGGAGCCCTTTTAGGGCGATGTTTTAGTTTCCACTGACAGCGTTTTACTTCTTCCACAGTCTGTAAACTTAAGCTTTGATTTTTAGGGAAATACCCTCGAATTAAGCTATTAGTATTTTCGTTAGTTCCTAGTTGTTCTGGTGAATAAGGATCTGGCCAGTAGATTGTAACGTCTAAATCATCGCGTATACTACCTAATTTCAAGAACTCAGTTCCATGATTGGGTGTAATGGAATGAACAAATTCCTTAGGAATTTGAAGGAACATTTTTAATAAAGCGTTGTTTACTGACTCAGAATCTTTTCGTGCAGCTTTTGTTATGAGAACGTATCGTGTCAATCTGTCTACTGCGGTTACCAACACTTCACCACCCACTTTACCTTGAACAGTGTCCAGCTCCCAGTCCCCAATGCGTTTACGTTTATTGATAAAAGTGGGCCGCTCATGAATCGATATATAATCGACCTTGGGTTCCCAATGCTTTCGGTCGCCTGCGCGGTGATTGCGCGGTGACGTTGACGCCCACGGTGACGTAGCTTTCGCCTTATCCCCGTATCTCTGCTTGATTTAAATTTCTGATTAAGATTATGGTGTTCAATGTGTCGGTAAATGGTGTTGTAGCTAATGTGCCCATAATTTTCTAGTACCATTCGTTTTACGATTTGCTCAGAAGACCACTGATGCTCTTCAATTAATTCAACAATCTTTTGACACAAGATCGATTTTTGATCAAGTATTCGTGGTTTATGACTATGACATCTTTTAGCGCGTACTCCTTTGCTTTTCGTGGTTGTTAAGTAATTGTACCCACTATGGGCCTTTTTATTCACTTATGTGTTGCACTTCAATTGTAAATTCATCGATTGAAAATTAAATGATTTTTCAATTTAAAAATTACAAAATAGTTAAAAAACAATTTGATTTTTGAAGCCTTTGAACATAGAATGCGTTCATGAATAGCGGACAGGTGACTATTCTATACCCGTTATGCTAGTCGATCTGTTACCAAGTATCCACGAAAAAGGACACCCCATGGATGTCCTTATCGCTTATCATTTACAGATTTTTCTTTCTAAAAAATAAAATTACTAATAAAATTATTACCGGTTTTTTTAAGAAACTTACTGTGCATAGTGGCTACCAACAAAGATACTGAGGGAGCTGGATGTGATGGAACCCATAATTCAAGCAAAGGATGCTAGCTTCAATTATATCAGTTATACCAAGGGCACTGGACTAACTGGAACTCTCAAGGATTTCTTTAAACGAAATACGAAAAAAATCCCAGCTATTGAAAATCTCACTTTCTCTATCAACCCAGGAGAAGTCATCGGATTGCTTGGGCCTAATGGAGCTGGGAAAACAACACTAATCAAAATGCTAACTGGTATTCTTCCAGTTAGTAGTGGAAAGATCTCTTTGCTTGAGAACATCGACCCATTCAAAAAGGAGGTTAAATATCTTAATCAAATTGGGGTGATGTTGGGCCAAAAAAGCCAATTAATTTGGGACCTTCCACCAATGGATACACTCCTTATGCTAAGAGAAATATACAAAGTGTCGCCAGAAGATTTTAAAAATCGTATTCAATATCTAGCAGGGCTATTATCCGTTAAAAAGCAATTACTTGTACCCGTTAGAAAACTTTCCCTTGGACAGCGAACAAAATTTGAATTAATCTGTGCCATCATTCATTACCCCAAAATTCTATTTCTTGATGAACCAACAATTGGCATTGATGTATCCAGTCAAGAAAACATTTATAAGTTTTTAAAAAAAATAAATACTGAAACAAATATGACTATTGTTTTAACCAGTCACAACACTAAAGACATTGAAGCGCTTGCTCAAAGGGTAATTGTAATTAGCCATGGAAAGAAGTTGTTTGAAGGCACAACGCCATCGCTAACTTCGAAGTTCGCGTCGAATGACATTCTTGAAATTACTACTAAAGAACCGATAATCCCACTTCCTAATAATATGACCCAATTAAGTGATACCAAATACCAAATTAACGATAAAAACACGTCACTCATTCCGGTTCCCGCAAAGCAAATTATTTCGGTGCAACAGAAAAACAGCGATTTGGACACGATTTTAATTAATCTATTCAGAAGTGAGAGCGATGAAATTTGAAAAAATATTTGTATTGTTTTCAAAACGGTTTGTTTTCGACCCTAATCTATAAAGGAAACTTACTCTTAAAACTAATTACTACGGCTTTAGACGTTGCTGTATCAGTATTCATGTGGTTAGCGGTCTACAAATTTAGTTCTTCCGATAATATTGCTGGAATTATACCTTCACAGATGTTGAATTACTTAGTTGTTGTGAATTTACTGTCACTAGTGTTTTCCACATCTCTTATTTTTAAGTTTAGTGCCTTAGTAAGAAGCGGAAATCTCTCAGTAGTCTTATTAAGACGGCAAATTCTATAATTAATCCGAACAGAAATTAAAAAGCCCCAAGCAATCACTTACAATGGTAGTAGCTAATTCCAACCAATATAGGGAGTGATTACTTTGGGTACATCTACTTTAT
>NZ_QXIL01000038.1 GCF_004115745.1 Levilactobacillus suantsaii
AATGCCGCGGTGTGTAGAGGTCAAACATCAGATTCAAGGCTAACGCCCCAACGAACAGTGACACGCACATCATGTATGGTGCCATCCCGGTCCCGTTATTGGGGACATCGTCGCGGTCCGTATGCGTCGTCGTTACCGGGCGAGCCACCTGGTTATAAGTCGCCGTGGACGGGTGCGTGCGGCCTTTGGTCGCCGCCGCGCCTAATTTTGTGGCTAACTGCTTCGTCCCGGAATTGAGCTTTCCCGTACCCTGAGCCGTTTGGGCCGCGCCACGCGCTAACTGGCTGGCCCCGGGGGCGAGCTGGCTGGCACCAGTGGCCAATTGCGCCGCACCACCCGTTAACGTGGCTCCGGTGGTGCTCAGTTGCGTCAAGCCGGTGCCCACTTGGTGACTCCCCGTGGCTAACCGGGCAACGCCGCTAGTCAATGCGGGGACCTTCGTCTGGAATTGGGCTAAGCCATCCGCAACTTGGTGTGCCCCCGTGCCTAACGCGCGGCTTTGCGTGACCCAACGGTTGGTTCCGGTCGCCAGTTGGTGCGTACCGGTCGCGACTTGCGTAGCGCCCTGGCTAAGTTGGGCACTGTGCTTGTTAAGCATGGCCGCACCAGTTTGTAAGGACTGTAGCCCTGCCGTTAAGGTGCCGCCACTCGTCTCCAGTTGCCCCATCTTTTGAGCCAGTGTGGTGGCCCCGGTACTTAGTTGCGTGAGACTGCCAGTGACCTTTGGCAACGCCGTGGTGGTTTGCGTCAGCCCCGTAGTCAGTTGGTGCGCTGAAGCCGCCGCCTGTTGCGTCCCACGCGTGACTCGTTGTGACTCCGTCGCGAGCTGACCCACGGTACTGGCCAAGTCACTTTGTTGATTCTGAGCCGCAGCGAGTGCTTTGGTCGTTCCCGTGGTTGTGGGCGCCTTCGCCGTCGCATCACTGACCGCCGAACTGAGACTCGCTAATGCCGCGGTAATGGCGGTGGTATTGGCCGCCTGATCAACGGTCTTGAGCACTGCGCGTTTCTGCGTCGCCGTCAGCTTCTGGGCCGTGGCCGTCGCCGCCACCTGGGCATGCAGGTGCTGGCTCACTGCTACCGCCGTTTTAAGTCGCGTGAGTGTGGGGTTGACCTTGGCCAAGCCGGCACCAGCGGTCTGGTGCTTGAGTGTCGTGATTTGCTGACTCACCGCGGTCAGTTGCCCCTGTCCTTGGGTGATTTGGTGTTGTAAGGCTTGCAAGTTGCGGGTGACCGTGGCACTGTTGGTCGCCAGCGTAGTTAACCCACTGGTCAAGCTGGTGGCCCCGGTCTGGAGCTGAGGTGCGGCCGTCTGTAATATCGCCGTTTGCCGCTGTAACTGGTCCAACCCCTGAGCTAACTGCGTGGCCCCGGTCTGACTCGCCTGCACCCCTGCCACGTAGGCGTTGGCGCCTCGCGTAGCTTGCGTTACGCCCTGCGCCAACCGCCGAGTGCCTGGCGTCAACCGTTGCGTTCCCTGAGCGACCTGGTGGGCTCCCGTGGCACTTCGCGTCGCCCTGGTGACCAATTGTGTGGCCCCCGTCAGCGCTTGGTTGACCCCGGTAGACAACCGTTGGGCCCCACCGTCTAATTGCGTGACGCCACTCGCCAACTGGTCACTCGACCCGAGTAACCGGTCGAGGCCGGTAGTCACTTGTTGGTTGCCCGTTTGCGCCTGAGTCACGCCCTTTACATAACGGCCGAGCCCCACGTTCAAAGTCTGACTGCCATGCTGGAGCTTCAACGAACTGGCCGCCAGGGTCCGCAGGTGACTGACCACCTGCTGGTCAGCGGTCTGCAACTGTTGACTTCCCGTCGTCAATTTCTTGGTCCCGTTGGCAGCCGTTTGGAGGCCTCCGTCCAGTTGCCCCAGGGCCGTGAATAAGGTCTTGGCGTAAAGCCGCGTGACTTGTGCCGCCACGTTAGCCCGCAAGGTAGTCATCGCTGATTCGCCCATCTTGCTGGCAATCAGACTTTGCCCGGCACTGGTGTCGTAATGCAAGGCCATGGTCTGCGGATGGGCCGCTAATAAGGTGGTCGCGTGGCGTGAAAAGTTCTGCGGAATCGTTAAAACCAGGTAGTACTTGCCGTGAGTCAATCCCCGTTGCGCCGTTGTGGTCGAGACGAGCTTAAACTCAAGTGCCTTGGAACGTTTCAATTGCCGCGTCAAGCCCTGGCCCACCGCCAACCGTTTTCCGTGATAAGTTATCGGTTGGTCGTGGTTCACCACGGCCACCGGCAACTCTCCCAATTTGCCGTACGGGTCCCACATGGACTTCAAAAAAGTCACGGCATAGATCGATGGAATCAACGTAATGACCACGAGCACCACGATCATAAACAAATGCCGCCGTAAATAACCCCACTCCGCTTTAATCATTGCTTGCGCCCCTTTCGCGTCACCACCACCCGGTCCTTAGTTGACTCACTTGACCTTGAGGAGGCGGCCACCCCGCTTGTTGGCAGTCGCTATGCTATATTGGTCTTAACCAATCCGCGACTGCACGTTTCTGCGTCCCACTTTACGCACTTTCCTGGGACCTGCCCACACCAGTTACCGCCCAGTTGGGGCTTAAACCTCAGTTTGTCCATGATTGGGGTTTAACTTAAAGGAGTCTGACGACTATGGCAACCATTGATAAACGGGCTTTACGAACCCAGCGGGCCTTGTTGACGGCCCTCGAAACGTTAGCGGTGACCCACCGCTACCAAGCCATCACGGTCACGTTGCTGACCCAGCAGGCCGGCATCAACCGTAAGACTTTCTACTTACATTACGACACCCTCGATGATTTGGTGACCCAGTTTTCCGACCAAATCACCGCGCAACTGGCCGCCATTATCCAGCGACGGCCCATCGCGTACGTTTACCACCATCCCGGCGTGTTGCTTGACGACTTCATCCAGTTCGTCGAGGGCCACTCCGCCGCCGTCAAACGGGTTCTGTTCTCCGATGATTACAGCCAGTTTGCGACCTACATCGAACGGAAACTGACCCGGACTCTCGCTACGGCTATTCAAGCGTCTTACCCGTTGACCCGCCAGGACGCCACCATCACGGCCCACTTTCTCATCCACAACACCTTGTCGCTTTACCACTACTTCATCACCACCGCTAAAAACGGTCAAATCGACCAGACCACCTTCAAGACCTACGCCGAGAAGTTGAACTTTCAGGGTGTCAGTCCCTTTTTCCACTAGCACAAAAAACCGGTTGACCACAGAAGGCTTTGGTCAGCCGGTTTTCTCAGGTGTTACTATTTTGAATTACCGCGTTACTTCAAAATCTGGCAGAACTCAATGGTTTCGTGGTTCGGCCCCAGAATGTTGAAGAAGCGAATCCCCTTGTCCCAGAAGGTCGGGATACTTTGAATCTGGTCGTTGACCAGGTTTAAGCCCTGTTCCTTTGCGGCGGCAAAAGCTTGGTCCACGTCGGTCGTGTTCAACGAGATGTGGTTGATGGCGCCGGCCGTGGGATTAGTCGGGTCGCCTTCCCAGGTCTCGATGATCAAGTTGCCTAGTTGCATGAACGCGCACCGGTTTTGCCCGTTGGGGAAGAGACCGGCCTGCTTGAAGCCGAGTCCCTTGTAAAACGCAATCGTTTTGTCTAAATCAATGGACGGAATCCCCACGTGTTGGATTCCCGTGATGTAATCTTGCACTGCCATGGTGTTACCCCTCCTCGGTGGAGATGTCTTTCCCCACGTCTAATGCTTGGTGTTTCAGCTTCGGGAAGACCCACTTGTCCGCGATGCCCGTAATGGAGCCCTGGGCGACGAAAGCAAACAGGGTGCCTAACCCGAAGTTACTAAATTGTTGCGTGACGATGATGGCGATGATGGCCAGAATGGTCGGCGGAATGTACGACGCCCACATGGCTTTGGTCGCGTTACCTTTAAAGTACCGAAAACGAAGGATTTGCATGAGATCATCAGCTGGGTGCAGAACCAAGTTGACCCGCTGGTAAATCGAAATCGCCACCGCAATGAAGGCGACCCCGATGAAGTTCAACACCACGTAGAACAGGTCCATCCCGAAGCTATTCGCCACGGGTAAGCCCCGAAACAACGCGGGATACTTGCCATCGAAGAAATCCTGAAAGACTTGAATCAGTGCGGAAAACGGCACCATAAAGATCATATTGCCGGCGATGCGTTTCCAATTCCAATGGTGGATCAGCACGGCATTTAAGGCCGCGGTCAAAAACCCAATGATCAGAAACGCCCAAAACAAGTTCCAATGGAAAGCCGTCCCAATGTTGGCTTCGGCAGCCGACCAGTAAGCGGCGCCTAAAAAGGACGGGTGAATCTTAGCACTCGTCACCAACGTTAACACGTTGCCGGCAGAGTTGAACACCAGCGATAAAATGAAGAAGGCAACGGCTTTGGACATCGATATCGTCCGCTTGGTGGCGCGCGGTGTCGGCGCCGCTGTCCGATAATTGGTTGCAACTTCAGCTTTCACGTTAATCCCTTACCTTCTTTGACTCTAACTAATCGGCAACCTTCACAACGGCCTTGCTGACGCCTTTGATATTGCCGTTCAAGACGTCTTCGACCTTATCCAAGCTGACCACGTGACTGATCAACGGGTCAACGTTGACTTCACCACTGGCGAGTAACGCAATCGCGTCCTTGAAGGCGTATGGGTTGATGAAGGACCCTTGAATGGTCAGTTGCTTTTGGTAAACTTCGTAGGTGTTCATGGAGAAGTGTTGGTCTGGCTTGCCGACCCCAAACATCAGGACTTGAGCGCCCTTCTTAGTAGCTTCGACCGCTTCTTCTTGGGTTTGTGGTAAGCCCACAGCTTCGACGACAACATCGTAGTCGGCTGGAATCTTATCGTGCGTGGTATTGTAAGTGTTCTTGACGTTGAACTTTTCCTTATTCAACGCTAACTTCTCGTCCACGATGCCGGCCAAGTCGACTTGGTGCACACCGTAAGCTTGTAAGAGTTGGACGAAGAGTTGCCCCATGAAGCCATCTCCGATGACCAATGCCTTTTGATATGGGGACAACTTCAAGAGTTGAATCCCGTGAACCGCGCAGGAAACGGGTTCCGTGGTGGCCGCTTCCTTAAAGGAGAGGCTATCTGGAATCGGGTAAACGACGGAAGCTGGGGCCGTGAAGGATTTCTCCAAGCCACCATTCCGGGTCACACCGACCGCGGATAAGTTGTCACAGAGTTCGGGCCGCCCAGTGCGGCAGTATTCACACTTGCCACAGTAGATGTTGGGGTCAACCACGACCCGGTCACCGACTTTAACGGTCGTGACCCCGTCGCCAACGGCGGCAACAGTCCCGGAGTTTTCGTGACCCAAAACGATCGGTGGCACCGCGTTCGCAGAACCAGGTAAGCCCGCGTACAATGCGCGGTCCGTGCCACAGATGCCCGCGTAAGCCGTATTAACTAAGACTTCGCCCGGCTTCACTTCTGGGGTGGGTAAATCTTGGGTTTCAAACTGCTTGGTACCCGTTAAAACTAATGCTTTCATGTTCAAGCGCTCCTTTAATTAATTATTTGTTGTATTCATTTAGAGCCAGGGCAAAGTCCCCGACCGTCGCCGACCCGTTGTCCTTAACGGCTGGCATCACGATGTAGTCCGTTAATTTCCCCACGTCGACGTAATTGTTCAGTAACTTCGCAAATTCGGCGCGGACCTTGACCAAGAATGGCTCACTGACCACCCCACCGCCAAAGACGATTTTGTCCGGCCGAATCAACAACGTTTCCTGTAACGCGGCCTGCGCCACGTAATAGGCCATGATATCCCAGACGTGATTGGTCAACGGCACGTCTTTGCCCGGCTTGCCGACCCGCGCTTCAAACGTTGGCCCACAGACCAAGCCTTCCAAGCAATCGCCGTGAAATGGGCAGATGCCCGGAAAGTCTAGGTCGTCGGGGTGCCGCTTCAAGCGGACGTGGCCAACTTCGGGGTGGCCTAAGCTCCCTAAGAACTTCCCGTTGACCACCGTACCAGCGCCCACACCGGTTCCGATTGTGAAGTAGACCAGCGACTCCAACTGTTCGTTGAAGAGCGTCGACATCACGTACTCCCCGTAAGCTGAGCCGTTTACGTCGGTCGTCCAATACATGGGTAGGTCTAAATCCTGTTTGAGCCGTCCCACGAAATTCGTGTTCGCCCAGCCCTTCTTCGGGGTATCCGTGATGTACCCGTACTTCGGCGAGTTGTGCCGGAGTTCGATCGGGCCAAACGACGAGATGGCCAAGGCCTTTAGCTCCGGGAATTGCTTAAAATACGCGACGGTCTGCCGCAACGTTTCTTCTGGTGTGGTCGTGGGGATTCGAATCTTGTCGTGAATCCGGTAATCTTCGTCACCGATTGCGCAGACAAACTTCGTGCCTCCCGCTTCAATACTCCCAAGTTGCATAATGTTACCTCCAGTAGTATGGAAAATACCACGTATTTTCCTTGAATAATATGACTGCTGGTGACCGCTTTCATCACCTTTGAACCACTTTCAGCATAGCATCTCAGGCCACCCCTGCCTACCCCTTTTCAGGCCCACTTAGTTTGTGAAAAGTTTAAGAAAGCTAGCTATTATCATGATGTAATCGATTACATTTTTACATCATTTTTTGCTTCATTCGCGAGTTTCAAGCCGTTTTTCGCTTGTCTTTCATCGTCGGCCGTGCTAAGCTGAGGCCATTCAATTCAATCGTAGCTGTGCTTTCTAGGGTTCCGCGTTCAACTTGAACGGCCTGGTCCGAGAGAAAGCCTCGCCAGTTAACGCACTGGCGGCACACGGCGGGGAAAAAGCCCGGGAGATTTTGTCATCATCGACAAAATTTCTCGGGCTTTTTTAGCGATTGTGTCAGGAGGAACAAGCAATGCAAGCTTGGTTACGCATCGGCCTCGGCGCCATTTTCGAGGTCAGTTGGGTAGTTGGATTCAAACACGCCCAAAACGTTGGCACCTGGGGCTTAACAGTAGTAGCGGTCGGCCTTAGCTTCTACTTTTTGATTACGGCCAGCCGGTATCTGCCGGCCGGCACCGTCTATGCGATCTTCGTTGGCCTGGGCACATTAGGCACCACCGTTGTGGGGATGACTGTCTTTCACGAGCCTTTCAGTTGGGTCAAGGTTGGTTTGATTGCCCTGTTAATTCTGGGCATCGGCGGCTTGCAGACCGTCACGGCAAGGAGGCGGTCCTAATGGCCTGGCTCTGGATCATCTTTGCGGGCCTCAGTGAGATGCTGGGCGTTGCACCGCCACACCTGGGGGGTATGGACCGCTATGGTCCTGGCCTTTAGCGTGAGTTTCGGTGGCCTCGATATCGCGTTACGGACACTACCGATGGGCACTGCCTACGCCGTGTGGACCGGCATCGGTGCGGCCGGCGGCGTTTTGTCTGGCATGCTATTTTTCGGTGAAGCGCACGACTGGCGCAAACTCCTCTGGGTCACCGTGATTCTAGTGGCAACGATTGGCTTGAAGCTGACCGCCTGATTCCCTCTTTTCTTTTCGCGCTGGGACGCTTAAAATGAAACAACGAGTGCCGTTTTCGGCCACCAAATCTAAAATTTAGAGAGTAGTCACGCTATGAATAAAAAAATCATCTCAGGAACTTTTTGGCTCTCCTTTGGCAGTATCATCTCCCGGGTTTTGGGGATTGTCTATCTGATTCCGTGGTTGTACATGATTGGCTCGCCCAGCCACCAAACGGCCGCCCAGGCTCTGTTCAACACGGCTTATACCCCCTACGCGCTGTTCATCGCGCTAGGCACGGCGGGGTTCCCGTCGGCGGTGGCGCGGCGCGTGGCTTATTTTAACGGGAAGGCTGAACCCGGCAATGCTAAACGTGTCGGTCAAATCGGCTTCATCGTCATGTTGGTGTCCGGGGTCATCTGTGGGGTCTTACTCTACGCCTTAGCTCCCCTCATCGCTAAAAACAGTCCGGTCAGTTCTGCGCAAAGTGCCGTCACGGCGATCCGGACCCTGGTGCCCGCTATTGTGATTTTGCCCTCGATGAGCATCTTACGGGGCTGGTTTCAAGGCAATTCCGACCTCAAACCCTTTGGGGTCTCCCAACTCTGGGAACAGTTCATTCGGGTCATCGTGATTCTGGTCGGGACTTACGTGGCTTTAGAGCTTTTGGATTATGACTACACCGCCGCGGTCTACATCAGCGTCTTCGCCGCCTTTGTCGGGGCCGTGGCCAGCTACTTGTACTTGCTTCGGCGCCTGCGTGGGGCGGCTGCCCCGGCCACGGTACCGGGCGACCAACAAGCGTCATCGACCCGCGATTTACTGGCCATGATCAGGACCATCGTCTACGAATCCATTCCGTTTATTTTGGTGGGATCCGGCATCACGTTATGCCAACTGTTCGACCAGCTATTCTTCAAACAGATTATGCAAGGTGCGTTGCATTTTTCGGCCAACGCGACCCAGTACGCCTTCACCATCTTCTCGGCCAATCCCAACAAGATCACCACGGTGGTCGTGTCGTTGGCCATGGCGATTTCGGAGACCTCGTTACCATTGATCTCCAGTAAAATCGCCCACGCCACGGCTAACAGAGCGGGGATTCAACGCGACATCGAATCCAACTTGAACCTGTTGCTGTTCTTCTTGTTGCCGGCCGTCATCATGGTTTGGGCGCTCTCCTACCCGATTTACGGCATCTTCTTTAACTTCGACCATACCGGGGGCGTCTACCTAGGTTACAACGTGATGCAAAGCCTGCTTCTGGGGATGGGCATCAACGTGTTGACCGTCATGCAGGCCTTACGGATGAGCAAAAAAGCCACCTGGCTATTATTGCTAGGTCTGGCCGTTAAATTGGTGCTCCAATACCCGTTGGTCTACGCTTTACAAGGCCTGGGCGCAATTCTGGCGACCAGCATCGCCTTTGCCGTCGTTCTGTTCAGCGGGTTACACGTCATTCGCAAATACTACGGCTTCGACCTGCGTCGCTTAGGCTTGATTCTGGCAGTCAATCTTGGCCTCTTGATTGCCGTGGTGGTGATTGGCGCCTTGGTCCACCTGGTCTTTCCGGTCACCGGTTTGACCAGCAAATTCGCCGCGATGGTCTTCTGTGCCGTCATGGGGCTGATCTATCTGGCCGTGTACTTGTTGCTGGCCAATCTATCTGGACTTTCCGAAAAGTTGTTCGACCGCAAGCTGGCTTACAAGTATTTCCGTTATAAACATTTTGAATAGACCCATAGCTAAAACTCGGGGAGTGTCAAGAAGTTTGTGTAAATAACAAGAAGACTTCTTCGTATCATTTTGTCTAGCTTAAAACATTGATTCTAAAGTATCTTGGCACTGCTTGAAGCCATTATGAGCTCTGC
>NZ_QXIL01000039.1 GCF_004115745.1 Levilactobacillus suantsaii
TGGACTCATAGCCTAAGAACTCCTTTAGATGATTGTTATGGTGACTTCATTCTACAGGACTCAGGCTAGGAGTCTATTTTTATTTTCTTACTTGTTGCACTTCAATTGTAAATTCGTCGAACAAAAAATGCCGTCCCGTTTGGCGATATGTAAGGGTGCCATCGTGGCTGGAGCCGCGCGTCAGTAATTGGTCCTTCAAGGTACTTAAGGCTTTGCTGTGCTTGCGGTAGTAGTGGTTGAGGGGCAATAATTTAGCGTTGGTCAGCTTAAGGGCTGAACTGCGGCTGCTAAAGTTGGGCGTCATCTTTTTCCCCGTTTTAATCGATTTGACGGCCCGGTCTAACGTGGCTGTTCGAGAATAATGGTGACCGCCCCAGACGCCGAGGAGCAGGACGATTAGAACGGCTAGGCCGATACCGCCCCATTGGAGCTTTTGTTTCTTGGTCCAGGGTTGGCGTGGCCGCCGTGGCGGCTGAGGGGTGGCGGGTTGCTGTTGTTGCTGTTGTTGCCGCCGCGAGGGGGTTGCTGATTGTGCGGGGCCTTGGTTGCCCGCCATCAGGTTGTACCCACAGTTTTGGCAGAAAGTATCGTTGGGCGACACAGGGTGGCCACAGTTGGGACAAAAACTCGGCGCTTGATTCCCGCCGCCTGCGTGGTTATCTGCCGGGGCGTAATACGGTGTTAAATGCATGAGTAAAGTTCTCCTTCTCATTAAGACTGCGGTGTGGCCACGAGGGCTTCACCGTATAAACAGAGCTGACTAGGGTTCGTGGGTTGCGGCTGAATCGTGATACGTGCACATCCCGCGTAATGTTTGGCAAGCAATAGCGTGAAGAGGTGCTTCATCAGGTCTTCCCAGGCCATCTTTAATCCGGCACGGGGGGCGACGTCGCTTTCGGCGAAAACTAACCCGGCACTCTGGTAACCTTCGGGAAGGTCTTGAGCGTAGGTGATGACGAAACGCTTAGTTTGGGCGATTTCCTCGTCAGTCAGGTCTAACCCGGTCAACGGGAAGGATAAATCGCTACTGTGGGGGACGATGATGTAATCATCGGCGGTGCTCAGTTGGGCGCCGCATTGGAGACAGAAATGGGTCGTCCCGCTGTTTTGGGCCCCACATTTGGGACAGATTCGGCTGAGTGTTTGTTGCATGACATCAATTCCTTTCAATTGTGATTGGGCTTAATCATCGTAGTAGTCGTCTTCACTGACGAACTTGCCTTTCGAGCTATCGTAAATGGCACCGATATCGTGCACGGCATCGTAACGGAAAGTACTGTCGTGATCCCCGTCGTCGTAAGTCTTGATTTCATAGACATCGGGGTGGGGCTCGCTGACCTTATAGGTGTAATCGTCGCTGTCGAAATCAAACTCGTCACTTAAGGTGTCGACCCCGGTCTGGAGTTGTGAGGACAGGTCGTCGTAATCATCGGTATCGTTATCGTCGCCGCTGGTATCGTCGGTAATATCGGCGTCGTCGCCGTAGTCGCTAGCATTAGTCGTGGCTTTAGCGGCTTTAGATTTGACGTTTAACGTGACCTCTGCTTTCGGATCCTTGATCAGGGTGACCGTCTTTTTAGTGGACTGGGTCGCCCCGGTCAATTTAAAGGTATATTGTCCCGGGAACAGTGGGCCAACGGTGTGGCTGTAATGAGCCGATTTGGCGGTAATCAACGCCGTCTTGTTGGCCATGATGGTAGCGTTGGCTTCATTGGTGTGGACCTTCGGGTACATCGGGGTGACCTGGATCTTATAAACGGGCAAGATTCCTAAGGTATGACCGGACGTTACCACTTCAAAGGCGCCATCCCGGGTTTTTCCGGACTGTTTTAAATCTTGTTTCATGGTTGCTATGTAGTGGGGATGTTGCTTGGTGTAGTCCAAAAAGGGCTGCACGGATTGACTGGTGATCTTGAGACTGGGGTCGCTACTGACCAGTGACTTCGCCAAGTCGGCATTTTGCCCCTTGACGATGGTCTGGGCTAACGCGTCGATTTGCGAGGACTTGCCCGCTTGTCGGTGGTAAAAGCCCACCCCCATAAAGATAACGATGGCTAAGACGACCACGAACACACCCGACAAAATCCACGTGGCCTTGCGGGAATGGTGGGCCTTCGAGGACCCCGATGGTTGGCGAGACCGCGAGCTGTTGGTCGTGAGGTCGGTCGCTTGCGAGAGGTCATACCCACAATTTTCACAGAAACGGTTGCCGGGTGCGACGGGGTGATGACAGTTAGGACAGGTTTTCATAGAATTACTCCTTTCACGTCCCCCAATAGTTGCCAGCTTCTGGACGGAAAAAAGGGCCCAGGTGCGTGGCGCTAAGCTGGGCAACTAACTGAGACTATAAAAAATCTTATAGTGCCATTATACGCCACCTGAAACGCATGAACAGGTTAAATTTGTGGGGTCCTAAACAAAAAGGTCCCAACCCAAACGGGCTAGGGACCTTAAGGTGACACAATTTGTCATGTTGGCTGGTTTTAGGCTGAGTGGCGTTGCTTGATCCAGTAAACGGGAATCCCAATGGCGACGATTAACAGCGACAGTAGGACGCCGGGGAAATCGGAGCCAATCTCACTCACAATCACGAACAATGCGCCCAAGATGGCGATTAACGGGATGACCGGGTAACCGGGCGTCGAGAAGGGGCGCTTGGTAGCGGGATTACGGCGGCGCAATAGGAAGACACCGACGAAAGCCGCCACGTAGAAACAGTAGACTGTAAAAATACATAAATCGGATAACCGGTCTGGATTGAAGAAGAGAATCATGATGCTGGCGTAAATCAAGATGGCTGTGGTGGCGACTAACGGTTCATGGGTTCGCTGGTGCAAATAGGCGAGTTGGTGCGAAAACGGCAATTGTTGCCGGCGGGCCATGGCGTATACGATTCGGGGGAACGTCATGATTTTACCGTTCAAGCACCCGACCATCGACACGATGATGCCGATGTTCAACAGCCGCCCGCCGATGGTTCCGAAGGCGCTTTGGGCGAAGTAGACGGTGGTCTGTTGGCCTAAGTGGTGGATGGTCGCGGCGGGGATGAAGTGCAAGATGCCGTAACTAACCAGCGTGTAGGCAATCAGAACTAGCGAAATCCCTAAAATAATGGCTTGCGGTAAGAGTTTCTGCGGGTTCTTGATCTCACCGCCGAGGTTCGCAACCAGAATCCAGCCATCGTACGCAAACAACGTGGCTAAGATGGCGACCCCGAAGTTTCCGGTCGAGTGGCTGACCGTGGCGATGGATTGACTAAAGGCGTTCTGGTCGCCATAGAAGAGTCCGAAAATAATAATGGCAACAATAGGGAGTAATTTTCCTAGCGTGGTGACGATTTGAAAGACCGCTCCCCAGCGGTTATCCAGCATGTTGAGTGCGCCGATGATGATAATGACGCCAATGGCTAGGGGAGCCTGCCAGGCAGCATTTAAATGGAAAAAACCAACCAATAAGATGCTGAGGTAGGCGGCAATCGACGCAATGATGGCGGGCCCATAAACGGCGATTTGCATCCATCCGGATAAAAATCCCCAGAATTTACCGTAGAGAGCCTCCATATAGGCGTACAGCCCCCCGGTTTGGGGAATTTGAGCGCCGACTTCGGCGATGGTCAACCCCGCGGTCAACGTGATCACGCCCCCCAGGAACCACGCCAACAAGGCCATCCCCGTAGAGCCCGCACTATCCAGGACTGAGGATTGCTTAAAGAAGATTCCTGAGCCAATGACAGTACCGACGACCAGTGAGAGGGCCGACCAGAACCCCAAGGAGCGGTTCAGGGCGGTAGTTGTTTTTGTTTCCTGCATATAAAAGCCTCGCTTCCAGATGAATTTCTCATTAAAATTTAATTCTATTAGGATAGCAAATTCCGCGACGAAGTGCAATCAAAACTTTTGTACCGCGGTGAGTCTCGCTAGTCACCGAACAGATGATGGGCCGAGGGTTTTAATCGCTATCCCATTAAGTATCCCGCAGATTAACGACTAAATCCAGTTTAAGGGCGGGGACTAAAGCCAACTTTGAGTGTCAGTCATTAACTTTCTTGGTAACGCTTTAATTGAAAAGCGCGCGGGAGCAATCTTGCGGGCGAAAGTCGGCGGTAAATAGAGAAAGTTGAAATTAAAACGCCTTCTTTTTCAATTACCCCACTTTTATGAGGATTAGCTGTTGACGCTGATTGGGGGTGGTGGTATGTTAGAACTCGTCTGTTTTTTAGGGCCAGGTTTGCTGCAGACCGCCGAGCAGGCACCAATTATTTAATAGGGGGACTTGGTTTCTCGGAAAGAAGGCGTATGATGCGCAACTACAAAGCACAAACTATCATTTTGGTTTTATTATCATTTATTTTAGGCAATAACGAATTCTTAGTGATGGGGATTTTGTCGAATATCTCGGCAACGTACCAGGTTTCAATCGCCAACGTGGGGTTACTGGTCACCGCTTACGGGATTATTTACGCGATTAGTACGCCGATTATTACATCGTTGATTGGCCATTTCAACCGGTACCGGGCTTTGATTGGGTTAACCCTTATTTTTATTTTCGGAAATACGCTGAGCGGATTGGCATCGACTTACCCGATCTTGATTCTGTCGCGGGTGATTTCGGCTTCGGTCGCTGGGGCCATCATCTCGTTGTCGATGACTTTTTCTACCGTCATTGCACCGAAGGCGAAGCAGGGCTTCGTGGTCTCCTGGATCTTCTCTGGTTTCAGCATTGCGTCAGTGATTGGGGTGCCACTGAGTACCGCAATCAGTTCGGTCTTCGACTGGCACGTGACCTTCCTGCTGGTTTCGGGGCTGGGGTTAGTGACACTGGCTTTATTAATGGTGTCACTACCGCGGGATTTCCAAGGCAAGAGCAGTGCCTTAAGCAACCAGTTTGACTTGCTGAAGGATTCGCGGATTTCGTTTGGGGTCTTGTTACCCTTCTTAGCCATGTCCGCGATTTACGTGACCTACACGTACCTCCAACCAATGTACGGCACTCTGGGCTTTTCGGCGCACAGCTTAAGCCTGTTTTTGGTTGTCTTCGGCATCACGTCGTTGGTCAGCAATCAGCTGTCCGGCCGTATCTCGGACCACGGCGGGTTAAAGCTCATGCCCAAGGTTTATCTGGTTGAAATTCTGATTTTCTTGGTTTTGCCATTCTTTACGCAAAACAAGTATTTGGGTATCATCAACTTGTTGCTGGTCGGTGTGGTGATGTACTTGATCAATTCGCCGATTCAGATTCACTTTCTTAACACGGCAAACGACGACTACCCGCAAGCCATTACCTTAGCGTCGTCGCTCAACCCCGTCTTCTCTAACCTAGGTATCTCGTTGGGTTCCGCAGTCGGGTCGATCATCGTGGGCCACTTCGGTCTATCGATGATTGGGTTTGGCAGTTCGCTCTTTGCGGTGGGGGCGCTACTGATCAGCCGTCAATTGAATAAAATCATTGCTGCTAAGGCCTAGATAAGCTAGCAGTACGTTGACCCCATCAGATTGGCCATTAGAGCTAATCCGATGGGGTTTTATGTTGTCCTCAATTGTGTGAAGATTGGCGACTAGTTTGACAGGAGAGCTTGCTTAATCCCGCTGAATGGCTTAAGTCGTTTTGAGGTGTTCGGCCCAAAAGCCGTCTGCCTTGCACCCAACCCCGGTTAGCGCGAAAATTGACCCCGTAAGTTACAAGAAAAGGGGAATTGAGATGTCACAACCAAAATTGCCGCAAGCTATTCAGGTCCGGGGCGCCCGGGTCAATAACTTGAAGGACCTCGACGTGGACATTCCGTTGCACCGCTTCGTGGCCATCACCGGTCGCAGTGGGTCCGGCAAGTCATCGCTGGCCATGGGTGTGCTGTACGCCGAGGGGGCCCGGCGCTATTTGAACGCGCTGTCGACCTTCACGCGGCGGCGTATCAATCAAGTGGGTAAGGCCGCCGTGGATTCGGTGGAGTATCTGCCCTCCGCGTTGGCCTTGAAACAACGACCAGCCGTCCCGGGCGTGCGCTCGACCGTGGGGACCATGTCCGAAAGCTTGAACATCTTGCGGTTGGTCTTTTCACGGTTGGGGTCCATGGTGTGTCCTAATGGGCACCGGATGGCACCGACCTTAGACGTGGCCGGCAACATGGGTCACGTGACCTGTCCGGTCTGTGGGGTGCAGTTCACGGCGCCCGGTGCCGAGGACTTCGCCTTTAATTCCGGCGGGGCTTGCCCGACCTGTGGGGGCCTGGGTCAGGTGCGGCAATTGGATCCGGACCTGTTGATTGCGGACGAGAATCAGACGCTAGAAGAGGGCGCCGTGGCGTCGTGGCACTTGCCGGGACGGAACTTTATGCCTATCGTGGCCAACGCTATCGGTATCCCCATCGACGTGCCCTATAAGGATTTGAGCCCCGAGATGAAAGACATGGTGCTCCACGGCAAACGCCAGCAGGTGGCTATTAACATCCCCAGCAGCAAGGGCAAAATCTTTCACATGGATAACGCGGTCTACGAAAATGCCTTTGCGGCGGTCGAAGACAGTGTGAAGACCACCAAAAACGAACGAACCATCGCGAAACTCAACAAGTTTTACACCTTTTCGACCTGCCCGACCTGTCACGGGACCCGGCTCAAACCGGAACTGTTGACGCAACTGTTGAACGGTAAGAATATCGCCGAACTCTGCGACTTACCGGTCAGTGATTTGGCAGCGTTTATCCCAACTATCGTGGATTGGTTACCGGCCAAGATGCACCAGATGGGCCAATCGCTAGTGACCGAATTAAAGGACAGTCTGCAACCCATGTTCGATTTGGGCCTGGACTACCTGACGCTCAGCCGGCCGGGGGCCACGTTGTCGACCGGCGAACTCCAACGTATCCAGCTGGGCCGCACGTTGCGTAGTGCGACGACCGGGGTGTTGTACGTTCTCGACGAACCGTCCGTGGGGTTACATCCGGCTAACGTAACTGGGTTAATCAAGACTTTCCGTGGGTTGGTGGCGCAGGGCAACTCCGTGGTGGTCGTCGACCATGACCCGCGGATCATTGCGGCCGCCGATAGCGTCTTAGAGATTGGCCCAGGTGCCGGTAAATTGGGCGGGGCCGTGGTCGACCAGGGGACCGTGGCCCAAGTCGCCCATAGTCCACACTCATTGATTGCGCCGTTCTTAACGGGCCAAGCCACCTTACGGCAACGGCCTCAACTGCCAGCCAAAACGTTGTGGCAAAAGGGCGCGCTGAGTTTAGAGGTGCAGCACCGCTTCAACATTGATGATATTAAGGTCAAAATTCCCAAGAACCGCCTGACCACGGTCACGGGGATGAGTGGCGCGGGAAAGACCACCTTGATTTTAGATAGCCTGATCCCAGCCATTCGCGCACAGGTCGCCAAGACCCCGTTGCCCAAGCACGTGACCCAGCTGGACCGCAATGGTGTTCGACACGTGGTGGTGGTCGATTCCGTTCCGGTCGGCAAAAACGTCCGCTCGACGGTAGCGACCTACACGGATATCCTGACCCGGTTGCGGAAACTATTTGCGGCTACGCCCGCGGCCCAAAAATTGGGCTACACTGCCAGTCGTTTTTCCTATAACGTGGCGGCGGGGGCCTGCCCGGTCTGCAACGGAACCGGTCAAATCTCACTAGACGTGCAGTATTTGCCGGACATCACGGAAGTTTGCCCGCAGTGTCACGGCAAGCGCTATAACGATGCAACACTCGCCGTGACCTGGCACGGGTACAGCATCGCCGATATTTTAGCCCTGTCCGTGGACGAAGCGTTACCGGTCTTTAAAGCGGAATCCGCCATCGAACAAACGCTCAGTATCTTGCACGACATGGGCTTAGGCTACCTGCTGTTAGGCGAAAGCACGCCACTGTTATCCGGTGGGGAAGCCCAACGCTTGAAACTCAC
>NZ_QXIL01000003.1 GCF_004115745.1 Levilactobacillus suantsaii
TCGCGAAGTTTGTCAGGAATTTAAATAATCGCCCCCGTAAGGTCTTAGGCTGGAAGACACCATCTGAAGTTTTCTTCGGTAAAAAGTTACACTTGATTTGACAATTCGTCGTAAAAAGAAGCCTTATATTCTGGGTTTTCTGTGAATTATGCCTAAACCGTGTCTGGTTCATGATAAAATGAATTACAGGAGGATTTATTTTATGAAAAAGATTCGTAAATGGTTACTGGGCGGTCTTCTAGCCCTGCTGCTTATCATTATAATTGGTGTGATTGTGCTTAAACAGCAAGCCTATACACCCAGCACCGCCGCTACGACCGCAGCCAAAACCAGTATCATGGTCAGTTCGACAACCAAATTTCAAGGAAACGACGCCAATCCCCAGATTATTTTCTATCCCGGCGCTTTGGTGGATCCCAAAAGCTACAGTATCTGGGCTCATCAGGTTGCTCAAGCTGGCTATTCCGTTTATATCGTTCACTTTCCCTTAGATCTCGCCGTTCTGCGGGTTAACGCTGCGAACAAAGTCCGTACTAAACAGAATTACGTGATTGGTGGCCATTCGCTTGGCGGTACCATGGCTAGTCGGTACGCACATCAGCACCAGAAAGGACTTAAAGGCGCCTTTTTCCTGGCCAGCTATCCGGAAGCTAAAGGGAGTTTGCGGCACACCAAAGTCCCCGTCTTATCACTAACCGCAACCCGTGATGGTGTTCTGAACCAAGCGCACTACCAACAGGCCAAACGTTTCCTACCTCAAGAAACTAAGTATGTCCAGATTTCTGGCGGTAATCACGCGGGTTTCGGAAGCTATGGTCATCAAAAAGGTGATCATGACGCCACGATAACGGTAAAAAAGCAACAACGACTTGTCGCCCACCGGTTAATCACCTGGTTGAATAATCGGGTTCGCTAATGGCTATTAACTTATCAGCCGCAATCATTAGTGAGGTTTAATAAAAATAGTCTAAAAAAACACTCTGAGCTCGGCATAAAACCGACTCAGAGTGTTTTTGTGCGTTTTGTGATTATATATGTTCTTGGCAACGTCAATGTTTATTTAACTAAATCATTTAAGTGAGTCTGTGTTCGCATCGGCCGCTAGCCAAACCGACTGGTCACTAACACACTTAGTAAAATCAGGAACAATCCACCAAAGAAGCCACTAGAGATAGGCTCTTGGAGAAATAACCAACCTAAAATACTACCGACTACCGGTTGAATCAAGAAAAAGATTCCAGAAGCCGGACTATCGAAACGCCGCAAGCCCTGGTTCCATAGGAAAAAGGCCAGCGCCGTCGAAATGGCACCCAGATAAAAAATACTCAGGAAAATGTGGGGACTCCCCCAGTGAATCGTCTGTAAGACCTGGTGTTGGTACCCAATGACGGGAGTCAAGCAGATGATGGCGACAACGGTTGCCAGTAAAGTGACCTGCAGGCCATCATATTCTGACCCAATCAGTTGCACTAACGCTGACATTAAGGCCCAAGTCAGTGCCGCAATCAGTAAGCAAATGACCCCTAATGCAATATGCTTCCCGGTAACTTGGTGACCGACAATAGCAAGAACACCACTACTAGCCAACGCTAAGCTTAACCAATGGTACCAGTGCGGTCGTTGCTTGAGTAAGGGCCAACTAAAGAGAATCATAAAGGCGGGCGTAGCCGTTGTGACGACTGATCCTAGCTGGGCTGAAGACAGCCAAGTTCCCGTTTCCTGGGCCACGATAGAAATCGTATCACCGATAATTCCCACCAACCCAATCAATCCTAGGTTACGCCAATCCCAATGCCATTGGATGCGGCGCAGTAACGCTAGTGCGAGCAGAACCACTGCTCCCACGACGTAACGCAACCACACTAGCTGAATTGGTAGAATCTCAGCCACAACACTTTTGACGACTACAAACATACCGCCCCAAATGGCCGCAGCCAACACGAGATCAACACTTCCGAGTATTCTATTAGTTTTCAAGATAAATTCCTCCGCTTATTTTATTTAACTTGCGATAAAATCAGCGGACACGCGCCGCTGATTAGTGGCGCGTCGGAACATCACATTCAAATAATGGTGCTAAAAACATTAGTCTCACTTCCTTAGAAAAAGTATTACCAGTATATCATAGGGCCTAGATTGGCGCTAACTACGTGGTTATTCGGTCATTCCTGACAAAAAGCACGCATCAACCAAGCCGCTTCATTTACCTATGAAATTCAGTGGGCACTTAATTTGAGACCTACTTAAAAAGCTTCGATTTTTGAATTACTCACCAAAAAAGGCATAATCACCGTTTAGCGGGCGATTATGCCGAGACATTTAAAACTTCAATTCAGTTAAAATTTGTTTAGTAATGGGCGTCAAGTCAACGGGCAAATCTTGCCGTGAAAAGTACTGAACCTGACTGGTTTCATTGCTCGTCTGCACGGTGCCCGTGGCCGTTAAAGCGTAGACGGCGGTAACTGAATCAATCTGGTCACCGTTAGGATACCGATACTGCATGTTTGGACCACTGACGACCGTCAACAGCTTCGGGTGCTGACCAACCAAGCCGGTTTCTTCATGTAGTTCACGGCTGGCCGTGGTGACCAGACTTTCGTCCAATTCCTTGGACCCAGCTGGTAAACCCCATAGTTGATTGTCACGGCGTTTGACCAGCAAGAGCTGGTCCGCTTGCACGACCAAAGCGGCTGCCCCAACCACAATCAAGGGCTGCGACCCCACAACCTGCCGCAAATTTAACACGTATCCCATCTGTTTGCCCCCGTTCTTTTACGCTAGTTCCACTTCTGTTGAATGAAGGCCTCACGACCACCCATTTCTTCAATTTGGTAGCGGAACGGGTTGCGGCGGTAAAAGTCCTGGTGTTCTTCTTCCGCAGGGTAAAACGGTTGGGCGTCCTCAATCTGCGTGACGATAGGATCATCGAACCGACCACTTGCAGCCAGCTTACGTTTAGAAGCCGTCGCAATTTGCCGTTGTTCTGGACTGTTCACGTAGATGACGGGTCGGTAACTGTCGCCGCGGTCCTGGAACTGACCGCTGGCATCGGTCGGATCCGTTTGGCGCCAGTAGATTTCGACTAGTTCGGCATAACTGATAACGTCTGGGTCGAAAGTAATCTCGACGGCTTCCGTGTGGCCCGTAGTGTGCGATGCCACTTCTTCGTACGTCGGGTTGACCGTGTGGCCACCAGTGTAACCAGAAACTACAGATTTGATGCCGGGTTGACTGTCAAAGGGCTTCACCATGCACCAGAAACAGCCGCCCGCAAAAATTGCGGTGTCAGTCTTAGCCATTGTTGGACCCTCCTTGCTTAGGAAATAGTTGGGCAAAGTCAGCATAGCCGGCTTCAGCTAATTTGCTAGCCGGAATGAATTTCAAGGCTGCCGAGTTGATGCAGTAGCGCAAGCCACCTTTATCGGTCGGCCCATCCGTAAAGACGTGGCCCAAGTGGGATTTCCCCTCTTGGCTCGTCACCTCTTGGCGGACCATACCGAATGAGTGATCCGTATGTTCGACGACGTTTTCGGCCGCAATGGGCTTGGTAAACGCCGGCCAGCCGCAGCCAGAATCATACTTGTCCGTTGAACTGAACAGTGGTTGACCACTGACGACGTCCACGTAGATGCCCGGTTCAAAGAACTGGTCGTACTTTCCCGTGAATGCGGGTTCCGTCGCGGCGTTTTGGGTCACGGCGTATTCTTCGGTGGTCAAGCGTTGCTTCAGATCTGCTGGTGTTTCCTTTGCTGTCATCCGAATCCCTCCTAGTCAATTGTGTGCAATTATTTCGCACTATCTAATATTCTAAATTTTTTAGCGCAAATAGCAACTATCTTAACTCGTGAATTGATGTCCCTGATTCATCTGGGATATTCTGAAATTATTATCGCCAAACTGTGCCCTGCTTGAACTAGCATCATTTGGGATAAGGAAAGCCCCTTAGCTAGCAACACTATGGTGAGAACTGCATGGGGTAAAACCGATGCAATAGTGATTAGAACTAATGCCACGTAATAAGCTTGAACATTCCGCCGCAAAGCTTTACTCATTTCGACTGGCCTTCTTTCTCCCGCAGTAATTACAATTTTGATTCATCTTCAATTTCAATGGAGAAAGTTTTGAAGTTTGAGCTATCAACGCCGAACCTTTTAGTTAATGTCTTAATTTTCTCAAAGTGACCATTGCCGCTTGCTTGACATATTCCAGCAGATTGAAATCAAGTTCCCCCTAATGTTAGGCGGATAATACCGGTAACCATAGCGATTTCGGCGTTAAAGGCTAAACTATCGGCCGACTGGATCGCCGCTATGGTGCGTGTCATGTACGGCCTAGGGCTTTTGACCTAATTAACATTGGGGTCTCTCCCATATAGGCAAAATCAATTTATTATGATAAAATGCTCATTAATAATTAATCTAAATATAATCAACCGGATCAAATCTGTCAACTAACACTGACACCTAATGCTTTAACCAAACTAGAGTAACCATTAAATTCTTAAGCACCGATCGAAGTCATTATTCTTCGTGACTTCCCCAAGCTTTAGTATGATAAAAAATAGGTCATGGCGTAAAGCTCACCGATGACCAGGTTTACCACTCTTACAGGTTAGGAAGTGTCTTCCATGAATTCAACTTTTATCTTATATAACGGAAAACAGGTCGATTGGTCCATTAAAAAGATTTTGGATACAGATGAATTTGACAGTTTCATCGGTGTGACCTATTCTGCATCCCCCAAATTTATCAATCATTACTTGTCTGCGTTCCACATGCTAACGCTTGTCGTTGGTATCCCGGAACATTCAGTCCAAGCTGCCAACAATGAGGAATTAGAACGACTATCCGTAGCCAACACCTTGGACTCAATTTATGAAGGTGACTCGACTAAACTTTATCAAGCATTGACGCCTCAAATGCGCGAGTCTGTAATTGATCATCGTTTTTCGATGCGAATTCCCATTCCCGGTCTCGCCATCCACGAAAAGTTATACCTATTAAGCAACACCGATAGTGGTAAAACGCGGGTTATCATTGGCTCGGCTAATTTATCTGACATGGCTTTCAACCCTAAAACCAATCAAATGGAATCCCTTGTCATTAGTGATGACCCTCAGCTTTACCACCTCTGGCTGCAACACTTTACGCTGGACATCAAGCCTAATCTAACCGATTATTTTCCCAAAGAATTATTGCATCGCACTCATCCCAATAACGTTGAGTTTAGTCCAGAACCCGTTAAGAGCTTGGACTTGTTTACCAATAATCCTACGGCAGAAGCGGCTGTCATCCTTTCACCAGACGCCCTCAATGCTGATGACATGGCAGCCATTAAAGCTAATGATACGGCTATTAAAGCCCAAGCAATTCAACGGGGAATTCAAACAAAAATTTTAAGTCCAGAGCTACCGCAACGAATTCAAGAAATTACGAACGCTAAAAGTAGAGCCAAACAAGCAGAAAAAGACAATGATCAAAAAATCAAGACCAAAACCATCTACAAAATGGCTGATGACATCATCACCGTTAAAAAAGGACAACACCCAACCATTGCGCCGCCCCGAACCTTAACGACTAAACTCATTAAAACACTACATACTAAGGTCACTCAGCCCGTGAGCGAAACTGTAAGTGAGCGGCCGCGACTATTACGACAAGATACGCAATTTAACCCCGAAAAAAATGAAAGTGGGCTATTAGCTCCAAGCGTCGTTAACCACGACGAAGCAGTCTCGTTCGGTCGATACGCCAGCCTAGCCGAAATAAAAAGCTCACTCCAAACGATTGCGACGTTGATTGCCAGTTATACCGCGTATACCATCAAACCAGATAAAACAGAGTCCAAACGTGTCTATGAAACCATTCTCTATGCCTTTACAGCGCCGTTTATTTCATATATTCGCAATCATTTGACTGGGAGCACCTCGGAAGCAGACGTCCCCCTGTTTCTATTCATTGGTGGGCGGCCTGGGTCGGGGAAAACGTTACTCTTAACCTTAATTGCTAAGATGATTAAACTGAACGTCGATTCTCAACAGATTATGAATTACGCCAGTATCGTCCCCCAACAAGCGCGCAACGCCAAGGACAACGGTATTCGACAAATTAGTCGGTGGCTGATTGAGACAAAAGTTTATCCGTTGCTAATTGACGAAGTTCCCGATTTCTTCTTTAGTAAGGCTCGTGATCTAATTGTGGATTCTAATAATACCGCGAACGAAAATGGGGATGAATATCCGGTATTTATTGGAACGACCAATACAGTTGATTACCATTTGAATGCTCGTGCCGCTCGCCGTGCCTATTACTTAAAAATCAGTAACATCTTCGATAAAAATCATTCTAAGGATTGTTCCATCGCCTACGAAAAAGTTGCGAACGCCTTAGACAACACCCTGTTTAAAGATTTTCTTATGCGATTTGAAGAAAAGATACACGATGTCAATACGACCTTTGTCACCGACATCAATGGTCAGAAACATGATTTTTTAATTGTCACTCGGCAAATATTTGAGGACTATTATACGATGTGTCACTTGCCCTTACCCGATTTCTTTCCTAAGGGGATGATCGACGATGCCGCTCAATCAGGACGCGAACTATGGCGCAATCTCTATTTAAGCCATCCGGAGAGTTTTACCTACCAGCCTAAAAATCGTAACTTACTTTATGACATCACTAACTTGGACACCAACGCCCCCAAATTTGGTGATAAACCTTCCCAAAAATATAAAGAAGCCTTACCCCCTACCGTTTTCAATGACGATTTTGGGGGCAATATTTTACCGTTATCAGTCCCCGAATTTTTCACTTGGATAGATGTCACCGATCCTTATCAATCCCATAGCATTTTGGCAAGCCTTATAAGGCCTTTTCGCAAATAAATTTCCAACAAATAGCCCCCTAAGATGGCAATTAAGCGCCAATCTTAGGGGGCTATTCTGTACCTTTAAAATTTCTAGAAGTCATTCAAATTAATTTAACTAATTGAATACCCGTGCCACCCCGGCAATGTCCGACCGTTGACTGTTCTTAATCGGTTGAATCATGATTCGTGGTGGCCAGCTTTCGATGACCTTGCCCTGCCCCAGGTAAATGGCCACGTGCCAAATCGTGTGGGTCCCCGGCTGGTAGTAGAAAATCAAGTCGCCGCGTTGCTTATGCTGGTAAGCCACGTGCTTGAACTGCTTGCTGGCCCAGAGGTTCCGGGAGTTCCATTCGTTCCCTGGGAAAGCGTGGTGAATGGCACTGATTGGTTGAGGATTAATGCCGCCAGCGTATAAAGCTTGCATCACCAATCCAGAACAATCGGTCCCGTAGGCCGGACTACTGGAGGAACCGACCAAATAAGGGTTTCCTAGGTAAAGGCGAGCCTGCTTGATCATGGCGTTGATGTGGTCTTCACGCCCGTTCCAGGCGTGCGCCCCCAGCGGTGCAACGTACGCGTCAATGCTAGTCCAACTGGCCTTGGAGAAGCCAAGTTTCACCCAGGTCTGCTGATTCACGTTGCCCGTGACCTTTAGATGATGGCGTTTTTGGAACGTCCGGACGGCGCGATAAGTCGCCGCATTGTACTTGTTGTAGCCGTTAGCGGTCCCTAAGCGCCGCATAATCTTCCAGGTCTTGATTCCTTCGTAGTTCCGCTTGACGGTGTACCCAACCTGTCCGTAAGGCTTAATCTGGGAATAGCTAACTTGATAGTACCGCTTGGGATTTTGATACCCCGCGGTCTTCGCGACAAACGCCCGGTTAGCGGTCACGTATTTTCCGGTCGTCGTTTTGAGGACAGGCGCGTGCCCTTTGGCTTGGATCACCTGACTGATTTGAGCGTAATGATTCTTGTGGATTGTTGCCAGTCGCTTGGTCTTGGCGGCATCTTGATAGTAAACCACGGTCTTTTTGGTGCAGATGATTCCTGGATTGGTAGTGTAGTACTTGGCGCTCGCCTGGGCATCCCCGATTCCCCCAATCGTGAGTCCCCCTAACGCGAACATCAGCGCCAATAAAGCTTTATGTGTCATACGGCATCCCCTTTAAAAAAATAGTTAATAACCCTTCGTCCTTAAAGCTAACCATTTTAGCGCTAAAATCGATTAAAAATCGTATAATCCGAAAAAACGCTGGTTAACTAACGTTAAGTATACCGCTAAAGTCACGTTAAGCGACCCTTTTTCTGCTTTAAATTAATGACGTTGACCCTCTCCTCCAACTGGCAGTGTAGACGAAGCTTCAAAGGAAATTTTTATCCGATTAACACCACACCCAAAAAACGGCTAATCAACTTACTGTAGCGTTGACTAACCGGTCCTAAAGCCCTTATTTAATTGCACATTATGATGCCTAACTTAATCCGATTCACCGGCCGGCGTACTGTACCGTTCCTTAACGCCCAGCACGTCCACTTTTTGGATGCCCTCCGAGCGATTGCGGTAATACATGACGCTCCGGGAAGAGGGGTTATGATTCAACCCCATTGCATGGCCCAGTTCGTGTTCGGCCACGTGTTCGTCGTCGGCATGGGAGTAACCAAACTCAGCTAATAACGCCGGGTTCAACGTACTGATCACGGCAATTAAGTCGTTATGGCGCGCCCAGTATTCGGTCACGCCCACGTTATCGCCCATTGTCGCGGATTGTTTGGCCGTGTCCGTGGTCAGTTTGATTTGCGCGGTCTTTGCCGTTCCCTTTTTAAACTTAAACGCCCCCGTTTTGTTCCAGGCCTTAATCGCATCTTGCCAAATTGCTGGGTCAGTTCCATGATTTGCTTGACGGCCTCGTCGCCCCGGTCAGCCACGTTATCGGTGGCGCCAAATTCCTTGGCTAAGGCTTGCCGATCGGCGTGGCGACTAGTCGAGATGATTTGCTTAGCGCCCATCAACTTGGCCGCGATGATGCCGCATTGGCCCACGGCTCCGTCACCTAAGACCACGACCGTGTCACCCGGCTTCACGTGAGCCACGCGCGCCGCGTGGTAACCCGTCGGCATCACATCGGCTAAGGTCAATAAGGACTTCAACATCCCCTCGCTGTAGTCGCTGGGTTGACCCGGAATCTTGACTAGGGCCCATTGTCCGTGTTGGAAGCGGACGTATTCAGCTTGGTCGCCGTCGCTAAAGTTGTCCGTGTGCGATTGGCAAACACCATCGTAGCCGGCCAAACAAGCGGGACAGTGGCCACACCCGTGGGTGAACGGCGCAATCACGAAATCGCCGGGTTTGACCGTGGTGATGTCTTCGCCCACGGCATCGACGATTCCGATGGCTTCGTGCCCGGAATTTTCGGAATTAGCTTCCTTATCATCGAAGCCCCGGTAGGCCCAGAGGTCGGAACCACAGACACAGGCCCGCACGATGTGGAGAATCACGTCATCGGGTTGTTGAATGGTGGGTTTATCAATGTCGGCGACCTTCATTTGGCCGGCCTGCGCAAAAACAGCTGCTTTCATTTAAGAATCCTTCCCTTCGCTCTATTGTTATCCAAAACGCGGCGGTTTCCCGTGCGTCCGGATAACAATTTAATTATACCCGTTTCGGTCTTAACTAGGGTGGCAAATTACTTACGGGGCGTCACTAATGACAGGAGCCACTAGTTGAGACTAAAGCATCCCCGTAATCACGGTAAGTCGACCGTCATCACGGGGATGTCTCTCTCAGTAAATAGAATTTGTTTTTAGCCTTACCGCTTAGGACGCCGCGACGTCGCGCAAGACTTTCATCAACTTGGCCTTGGTTTCGAAGCCAATCCCCGGAACCTGCGGCAACTTCACGTAACCGTCTTCGATGGGTTCATCGTCCGCAAAGCCACCGAACGGTTCAAAGATACCGGGATAGGATTCATTGCCCCCCAGTTTCAAGCCAGCCGCGATGTTCAACGACATTTGGTGCCCACCGTGCGGGATGCACCGGAGAGACGACCAGCCATTTTCCTTCAACATCTTCAAGGTCTTCATGTATTCGACCAGGCCGTAACTCAAGGCACAGTCAAATTGGAGGTAGTCCTTGTCGGGGCGCATCCCCCCGTAACGAATCAAATTCCGCGCGTCCTGCATGGAGAAGAGGTTCTCCCCCGTGGCCATGGTCTGCGAGTAGTAACGGCTCAGTGTATTTTGCAGCTGGAAGTCGAGCGGGTCACCGGGTTCTTCATACCAGAATAAATCGTACGGCGCCAACATGTCCGCGTATTTGATGGCGGTCGGTAAATCTAAGCGACCATTGGCATCGACGGCCAAGTGTTGCCCGGATGGGACGACCTTCAACGCTGCTTCGATTCGGCGCTGGTCTTCTTCCAGGCTGTTGCCAATCTTCATCTTGACGACCGAGTAGCCCAAATCTAAGTAGCTCTTGAGTTCTTTTTGGAGCATAGTGTCGTCCTTGCCCGGTTGGTAGTACCCGCCGGCCGCGTAAACGAAGACCTTGTCATCGGGATGGCCATCCCCGTAGCGTTCGGACAGTAACTTGTACAGCGGCTTTTCTTCGATTTTTGCCACCGCGTCCCAAATGGCCATGTCGATGGTCCCCACAGCAACGGATCGCTCACCGTGGCCCCCAGGCTTTTCGTTGGTCAACATGAGGTCCCAGAGCTTGAACGGGTCCAAATTAGTCCCGTCCGCGGTTAAGTAGTCTTCCGGCTTGGCCTGCATGATGCGGGGAATCATGCGTTAGTTGATGATACCACTCGGGGCGTAACGACCGTTGGAGTTGAACCCATACCCAATCACGGGCTGGCCATCGCGTTTAACGTCCGTGACCACGGCCACGACCGACACGTTCATTTTTGAGAAATCAATGTATGCGTTACGGATACTAGAACTAATTTTAACGGGCTTTTCTTTAATCGCAACAATCTTCATAATTCAGTAGTCTCCATTCAATTAAACCTGATCGACGGTTGAATTTAGACTAAGCGCTTAATCTAGCTTTATTGTAGTTAATGTATACATTAATGTCAAGGTGACTATTTCCCAGTTGGCGTTTCCTTATGGCGAATAATCTGGACCATTTCCTGACTCCCGCGGTGTCGGTGGCCCACCATGAGTTCTTGCGCGGCCTGGGCATTTCGCGACCGGATGGCAGCGATGATGGCCCGGTGTTCTTGCAGTGACTGGACCGGTAACGTCCGGTCGTCGATGGCGTACAACCGGGCCCGGTAGAGTTGGTCGGCGTAACTCCCAATCAGAATTCCCAGCCGGTGATTGGGCGTCGGGGCCACCAGTTGGCTATGAAACTGCTGATCGATCTGCACGTAACGGCGTAGGTCTTGCGCCTGCATTGCCGCGTCTTGCTGGGTGATGAGCGTCTCAAGTTGGGTCAACTGTTGGTCGGTGAGCTGGGAGGTTACCAGGGCCGTTGCCAAGCCCTCCAGCGTTGCACTGATCTGGGCGATTTCCGTAATGGTTTGGGCTTGAATCGGGGCGACCTGAAACCCCCGCCGCGGAATCACGGTCCCCCAGCCGGCCGCTTCCAAACGAATCAATGCTTCGTGAACGGGAGTGCGACTCATCGCTAATAGGTCGGCAATTTCCCGTTCCAAAAAGGAGTGCCCGGGTTGAAGATATAACTCCCGGATTGCTTTCAAAATCGCCGTATACGCTTGGCGCGTCAACGAAGCGTGCGCCACCTCTTCACGGTACTGTTTTAAAACGGTACTTAACGTGTTATCTGTCATCAAAACCCCTCATTTCTAGCGTAAATTTCTCTTTTAAGTATACAACGTATGCGTTAAATTAACCTAACGCGGGGTGAAAAAGTTATTTCCCCGAAAATTTTCGGCCGCCACCCGGATAGCATCGATTTAACGTATGCATCACCCCATAAAGGTTTTCGACTCTAATCGGGTCGCAGAACGTTTCGGTTATCACTGGCCCCTAACCTGTGATAACATTAAAGACATTCTTGAAAGATTAGAAGGTAAAATTATGACAACTCGTTCCACCATCACCCAACCACTGGGAACTCGCTTAACCTATACGCATGAGGGCCTGACCCTCCCCGTGTACCGGTTTGGGACCGGCCAACCGATTCTGCTGTTGCACGGCTTTCCCGAAGACGCGGTCAGCTGGAACCACGTGGTCGCCCGACTCGCGGCGGCGGGTTACCAGACCTGGGTCCCCGAGATGCGGGGCTACGCCGAAACGGCGCAGCCTAAGGGCCGAGCGGCGTACACCGTGGCGCATTTACTCGGCGATTTAAACGCCCTGATCACCCACTTTCAACTCTCGACTGTCCACTTGGTCGGCCACGACTGGGGTGGTCTTCTCGATTGGAAATTGGCGCAAAAATGGCCCCAACGAATTACAACGTTGACAGTGATTGCCACGCCGCATCCCCAAGCGATGGCCTGGTCGTTCCACCATTCCACCCAGCTGTTGCATAGTGCCTATATCGGGGGCTTCCAGGTCCCTGGGTTACCGGAAGTCATCGCCCATAAAGGACTCAAAACTTTCTTGCGGCGTTCAGGGTTAAGCCAGCAAGCGACCGAGTACGCCCTAGCTCGGTTCAAGACGCCGGCCAGTTTACGCGGCCCCATCAACTGGTACCGCGGGTTGACGGTGCCTAACCAGCCGCATATGAAAGACCATTTGATCCACATGCCTACGACCTATCTTTGGGGCCGGCACGATGCCTTTTTGGGCGCCGCGGCCGCAAAGAAAACGGCGGAATACGTCAAGGCGGATTACCGCTTCATCCCCGTCGACGCTGGCCACTGGATTCCGGAAAACCATCCCGACGTGGCGGCACAAGCGATTTTGGATCGAATCACGTCCGCGAACGCTTAACGACTATAACTAATTAAATTTAATGCGAAAATCGGCAGTTAGTGTTTAGGTAAGCTAAGCACTGACTGTCGATTTTTGTGATTTGTCATTTTTCCGGTCCTACTGTTAGGGTATACGTCAAGTTTGCCGTGTAGGTGCCAGCGTAACTGTCACTGGGCCACTGGAGTGTGGAACCGTCGAAATCGATGGTGGCCGACCCGGTATCTGTTTGTTTCGAAGCACTTAGCAATTCATGAGCTTCATCATTAGGAACCAAGCGTAAACCAGGAATCACTGTTAAGTTAGATAACGCCCGGTTAGACTTATCCGTAGTATGGAGATTCAAAGCAACTCCCGTTGGCACTGCGTGAGGGCCCTGAAACGTTCCTAGCTTTACATTAACATGCCAATCTTGTGACGTGGGGTTGAACACAGTTAAGGTTGGCGCTGGTGGGGTGATTTGACTTGGCATCATGTGAGCTTTCAACATTATAGGCTGAAACTCAAAACTTGAAGGTGACATCGTTAGCCTAATTGCGGAAGAAGATTTATCTGAAATACTTTCTTTTTCTGTTTCAAAATTTTTGACAATATTTTGTAAATCTTGCGAATCTTGCGAATCTTTTGCCTGCTGTACTTTTTTTGCAATACTTTTATTACCAGGAAGAGAACCTAGCAGATTGCTTATTATTTTTTTATCACTTTCAAATTTTTTGGGTGAACGATTTTTCAATAACTCATCTATCATATTATCTATAAACTGAAGCATACTTGACAAATTAAAGAAGTTCGGCCATAAAGATTTTTTCTGCTTTATTCTTTGTTCCTGGATGCTAGCTTGACTCGGTAATGGTCCGCTTACGCCAAGGCAAAAGCTTAAAGTCACGACCACAAAAAGCAACCCAATTTTATGCATCCTCGTTTTTAACCATCGCACCACTGTCCCCTCTTTCCCGAATCCTTCACCCCTTCAAGTGGTGGCGTAATTGCGGCTGCGCCCATGGCAAGCGGTGCCCACGGAGCGCGTAAAGGTTCAATGCCAGTAAGACTAACACGACGCTCATTAAAACAATCAGTCCAATGAGTAACCAGTTCACTGGCTTCTTTGGTCCCAGACTAGCGATGTGTTGCTTAACGCTTTGCGCTTGTTGCGGGGTGATGGTCACCGGTACCGTGAACGGAAAGGTAAAGCCGCCCTGTGTCGATAGGTTACCAGTTAAGGTGTACTTCCCGGCCGCAAGCTGGTGTTGCTGTGGCGCTAAATTCAAATTGAAGCGGCTCTGGGGCGCTAACGTCAGCGGTCGTTGATCAAATTTGGCCACCGTCTTGCCCGTTGCTTGTTGGAGCTTCGCCGTCAGTTGTCCCTGACCTACCAGTTCGGCCGTGTGGTTGAACATCCCCAATGCCAATTGCGGCTGCCCATTTACCAGCCGGTACTGACCACCTTTGAACGTGATGTTGGGTGGGAGTAGTTGGCTTAACCGATGGTTGTAAAACTCACAAGCCACCACGTAGTTCGTTCGCGCCACGATGCCAGCAGTCCGGTGTTTGGCCGCTTGAGTGTGCTGCGAGTCATTGCTTTGACTCACCGTGAACCCCGTCAACATGATGCCCTTGAAGGACTGTTTAGGCGCCGTCAACTGGAAGTCCACAAGTCGTGATGTGTGGGCGGGAACGGTCACGTGGCGTTGGCTAGGCGCAAAGAGCGTTGCCGCTTGGGCCGGTAATTGGGCGAGATGATTGCCAATGCTGTAGTCTAGCGTCCCGTTGGTATTGGTTCCCGCCACCCGCGGAACTACCGCGTAAGCGCCCAGTTGTTGAGACTGGTTCGTGACCCGAAGGCTTAGCGTCCGGTGTTCGCGGGGATGCACCGGGAATTGAAAGTACGCTATGTGTGAAGCATTGTCGCGAGGAAGTACGGGCGTGACCGTAAAACTAGCGGGCGCTGCTGCCTGATCAGCATGGGCACTGGGGCCACCAAACCAGAACCACCCGCTGAGAATTAGGAAACAAACCAGAGCGCGTTTCAACATAAAAATCCCTCCCTGGACATGACCAAAGCTCCCCATAAGGAGGAGCCCTGGTGTGACCGTTTAGTCGTCAATTGTGCTTAAGATTGTTTTTGAGGACCAGAAGTTAACGTGTACGTTAAATCTGCGGTGTAGGTCCCTGTACGATCAACGCCACTAAAATTCGTCAACTTAGGTTGTAGTGTCATCGATAACGTTCCCATGCCGTCTTCATCATTCTGAGGTGCACTGAACAACGTCTTTGGTGCAACTTTCTCAGTCGCTGTTGTGGGACTGGCTAGCGTTTCTTGAGTGGTCTTTAACTTATCCGTTGCGTCGGTTTTTGACAAAGCGCTAGAGTCAAATTCCAAAGTTCCTTGTGGCTTTTGGTCCTTGTTGACCGTATTAAATTGTCCTAAAGTGGCGGTTAAGCTCCAGCTGCTACCGTCACCTAAAAAGTTATCGATTTTCAGATCACCACTATTTGCTGCGGGCACGGCTTTGTCTAAACTATCCAAGCCGACATTGAAGTCAAAAGATGGCACAACGGCTTTACCATTATCTGTGGCAAATGCCAAGGTCCCGGGCGTTACCGCTACCGTGGCCTTACCGGTAGCGGTCTGCGGTGCCGTAGTAGTCGTATCGCCGGTAGCTGCTAATGCTGGGGTTACGGCGAACCCCAGTGGCAGGACCAATCCTGCCACCGCTAACGCTGAAAACAATTGTTTTTTAATCATCATATTTGTCGATTCCAGGGGTTAGCGACCGTCCGGTAAACGGCTGAAATCTTTCCGACCTTTCTTAATTTTAGGAGACGGTCATCAGTAAGTGACGGGAAAACGACTTTCGGCTCGATTACGCCACCGACCAGCGCTATTTCGTCACCTCCACTTAGTCGGCGTAGTTCTTTGCCTTAACCACCCGGTCTTTTACCGGATTAGTAACTAAAATTTAGCCTCTCACTTACCTTACCAAAGCATACTGCAGAACTTGTGTTATGAAAAACAATTAGACTAACGAACTTTTTATAATGTGATTAATTATTTTATAATCCAATCAGCGCACGAAGACATCCTAAAAAGGACCCAATCCACAACGGAATTGAGTCCTTTTTTGAACACCGTATCGCCATAAACGATGACGGTTTGAATTTTCAGTTAAAGTTTAGCCCGCAAACGCATCGGTCAATGGTGGCACGACTTGCTTTTTCCGGGAAACGACGCCTGGTAAGCTGGCGCGGTTTTGCGCTAACTTCACGTTAAAGGCCTTTTCTACGGCGGCTTGGCTGTCGTCGTCCCCAACGACGATCAATTCGGAGTCGCTGGTCAAGACGTTCGTGGCTAAGGAAATGAACAAGTCGTAACCCTTGTCCGTGCTTTCGGCTTGCATGGCTTTTTCCAGCCCGGCTTGCCGGTCCAAGACGTCGTTCAAATCGACCGTGTTGATTTGGTCGATGCGAACGTTTTTACCGTTCATGTCGAAGGACTTCGCATCAGCGTCGATCAATTCTTGGTCGCTCTTAGCGGATAAGTTAGTGCCGGCCTTTAACATGGCAATGCCATAGCTTTGCACGTCGATGTCGGCGATTTCAGCTAATTCCCGGACAGCTTCCCGGTCAACGTCGGTCGTGGTTGGCGACTTGAGTAACAGGGTGTCAGAAATGATGGCAGACAGCATCAACCCGGCTAACTTAGCTGGAATCTCAATCTTAGCTTCGTTGAACATTTCCACTAAGATCGTACTGCAGCAGCCCACTGGTTCGGCCCGGTAGTATAATGGCGCCGCCGTTTCGAAGTTGCCAATCTTGTGGTGATCAACGACCGCGTCGATGGTGACTTGGTCGCGGTCCGCAACACTTTGTTGGGCTTCGTTGTGGTCCACTAACATCACGTGGTCCGTTTCGTTAGCCACCGTCTTGACGACCCGGGGTGCGGGTTCATCAAAGTGGTTCAACACGTAGTTGGTTTCCATGTTGGGGTCACCTAAGGCCACGGCTTCAACGTCCTTGCCCTTTTGGGTTTGGTAGTAAGCGAAGGCCTTGGCGGCAACGATCGCGTCCGTATCCGGATTCTGGTGACCAAAAATCAATACTTTACTCATGGATAAAAACTCCTTTAACGAGATTAGTTTAAGTGTAGCTTAGTTGTTACGCAATTGTTTGAGCCGCGAGATGTAGTCATCGGTATGCAAGTACCGGTCGAATTGGGCCAGAAAATGGCTAATCCGCGGGATCTCCGCTTTGCCCTTGCGAAAGACAAAGGCTAAATCAAAGCGGATGTTGGGGTCAAAGTGCGCCGTCCAGGTGTCGGGCAGTTCATCTTGACCAATCATAAACGAATTGGGCAAAGCCGTTGCCGCTTGCGTCTGCATTGAAAAATGCAAAAGCTGTAACGGCGTGGTGAAGTTATCGACGCTCTTCGGAAAATCGGCCAACTGGTTCTTGTAAGCTTCATGCAACGTTTGGTTCAAATAGTAGCCCTCTGGATACATGACCCACGGCCCGTTGGTGGTATCCTGAAACTTGATGCGCCGTTTCTTGGCCAGCTGCTCATCGTGGTGGATATACAACAGGTCATCGGAAATAATCTTCTTGGAATCGTAAGGTTTCCAATTCTTGATCGAATCGTCTGGCAAATACATGATGGCCAAATCGATACGGTTATTTTCCAGTTGTTCCCAAATTTCTTTCCGGGTCAACATGTGAAACGAAATCCGAATCCCAGGGTTGTTCTGGTACGACATAATCGCGAAGTCCTCGAACACTGCGTCTTCGATGGAGGCCAACAGGCCAATGTTGATCTCACCTTGGGTGGCACTCGTGGCTTGCTGAATCTGATCGGTCGCCTGATTTAAAATCCCGTAGATTTCGTGCGTCGCGTTCAGCATAGTGTAGCCCGCGTCCGACAGTCGCAGCTTTTTGCCGACGGAATAAAACAACGGGGCGCCGACCGTCCGCTCGAGTTTCTTGATCTGCTGGGTCAAGGCGGGTTGCGTAATGCCTAAAATCTGCGCCGCCTGGGTATAATTCATTGTTTCAGCCAGCTGTAAAAAATACGTTAAAGTTTTGGAAGAAAAAATACTTTCCTGTTTGGTCTTCATCGCTTTTTCTCCTTATGACCGGAGTGCCGAGCAATCTCGGAGCACTCGTTAGCCTAATGGTTACCATTACTCACAATGATAGCCTGCGGGGACTGAAAGCGCAACTAATTCTGCTTATAAAAGCATTTATACTGGCTTAACTGACAACTAGTTCGATGGGCTTCAGACGTAACTGAATTGGCGTTCCCTCGACGTCCGTGTCGACCACGAATGAGCCGTTGGAATACCGACCGCTCAATGGGTGGTCCGTCGGCAAGACATCGTGGGTCCGTTCCCGGTCCGTGATGATCTCTAGCGCTGGGTTCTCACTTGGGACACGCAAGAAGTCGACGACTCGGTGTGGATTACGCTTGAGTTCGTGGAGAATCAAGACCCCACGCCGAGCCCGACTGGTGACCGTCAGTTCTGTCATGGCTAGCCGTTTAAACCCACCGCGTTGCGTGATTAAGGCGATAGTGTCAGTGTCAGTGACCAACGCCAAATTAACGACCTGATCATCGTCGCGCAGGTCCATGGCGCGAACCCCCGTGGTCCGGGCCCCGTTGACGGAGACTTCATCAATCGAATAGCGTAACGCGTACCCGTTTTGCGAAACCAATAAGACGCCCCGGTCATCGGTCGGTTCAGCCAGATATTTCACCGCCACGACGCGGGCTTCGGGATGCTTTAGCTTCTCGTAGACCGCTGCCCGTTTCTTGTAAGTCCGGCCCGGTTTCAAGGTCGCAAATTCAGTCTGCTTGATATAGCCATCGCTAGTCGCAATCAAGAAGCGTCCGGTTTCGGCCAGGGAACTAAAGGCGTAGGTCGCCACGATTTCTTCATCGCTTTCCAACCCAATGGTCTGCGAGAGATGTTCGCCAGTCTCTTTCCACTTGACGTCCGCGATTTCATGCACCGGCCGGTAGATCAAGTTTCCCCGGTTGGTAAACATCATCAAGTGACTCAACGTGCTCAATTGGGCCATAAAGATGGGATAATCCGCATCCTTCAAACCGTTTTCGGCGGCGTCCGAAGCCGCATACGACCGTAAGCTGGACCGTTTCAAGTAACCATCGTGACTGACCATGACCACCACGTCTTCGTCGGCGACCGTGACTTCCGTCTTGATCTTCAACGTTTCGATTTGGTCTTGAATGGCCGTTCGGCGCGGATTACGGTATTCTTTGGCGATGGCCTTGAGTTCTTTTCGCAGGACCGCATTGAGCTTCTTGGGCTCCGCTAAAATCTGCCGGTCGGTCTCAATGGCGGCCGCCAGCTTAGCGGCCTCGTCTTCCAACTGGGTCACATCGGTGTTGGTCAACCGATAGAGCTGCAAGGCCACGATAGCGTCGGCCTGCTTCTCGGTGAAGTCGTAAGTGCTGACCAGATTGTCCCGGGCATCCCGCCGGTTCTTCGAGGCCCGAATCGTCGCAATGACCTGGTCCAAGATGGATAAGGCCTTGATTAGCCCCTCGACGATTTGTTGCCGGTCAAGTGCCTTTTGTAGATCATACTTGGTCCGGCGCGTAATCACATCGCGTTGGTGTTCCAGATAGGCCGTTAAGATAGCGACTAGCCCCACGTGCTCTGGCCGTTGATGGTTGATAGCCACCATGTTGAAGTTGTAGGTGACCTGTAACTCGGTGTTCTTGAACAGGTAGTTCAAAATTCCTTGGGCATCGGCGTCCCGTTTCAATTCGATTGCGATGCGTAAGCCGTCCCGGTCGGTCTCGTCGCGGACTTCGGCCAAGCCCTCGACCTTCTTAGTCAAGCGAATCTCGTCGATTTTCTTGACCAGTTGGGCCTTGTTAACTTCGTAGGGAATCTCCGTGACGATGATTTGACTCTTGTTGCCCCGTAAGGGTTCGATGGTGGTCTTCGAGCGGACTTCAATGCGGCCGCGGCCGGTCTTGTAGGCCTGGATAATCCCATCTTTCCCCTGGATGATGCCGCCCGTAGGAAAATCGGGTCCGGCCACGAACTGCATCAAATCGGCCAAGGTGGCTTGGGGATGGTTCAATAAGTACACGCACGCATCGATGGTCTCACCTAAATTATGCGGTGGAATCTCCGTGGCGTACCCCGCTGAAATCCCCGTGGCCCCGTTAACCAAGAGGTTGGGGAACCGCGCTGGTAAGACAGTCGGTTCGTACTCGGTGTCGTCAAAGTTCAACGTCATGTCGACGGTGTTCTTCTCAATGTCGCGGAGCATTTCCCCCGAAAGTTTACTCAACCGGGCCTCGGTGTACCGCATAGCAGCCGCCGGATCCCCGTCCATCGAGCCGTTGTTCCCGTGCATTTCGACGAGGGGTTCGCGGACCTTCCAGTCCTGACTCATCCGGGTCAACGCTTCGTAGATTGAGCTATCGCCGTGGGGGTGAAAGTTCCCCATGACGTTACCGACTGACTTGGCGGACTTCCGGAAGCCCTTGTCGTAGGTGTTGCCGTCCTTATTCATGGCGAACAGGATTCGCCGTTGAACGGGCTTTAAGCCGTCACGAATGTCCGGTAAGGCCCGTTCTTGAATGATGGATTTGGAGTAGCGACCGAAGCGGTCACCCATGACCTCTTCCAACGTTAATTCTTGTATTTTTTGTCCTTCACTCAAGACTTGTTAACTCCTTTCACCGCGCAATTAGGCTTGGCCCTTAGACTCGGTCCCCGTGATGAGGTCCTGGTCATCGTCTTCGAGGGTAAATTGAACGTTGTTTTCGATCCATTTCCGCCGGGGTTCAACTTTGTCCCCCATCAACGTGGTGACTCGCCGTTCGGCTAAGGCCGCGTCATCGATCTTCACCCGAATCAGGGTTCGGTTATCGGGGTCCATCGTGGTTTCCCATAACTGGCTGGCATCCATTTCCCCCAGCCCCTTGAACCGTTGGAGGTGGTAACCGTGGGTCGGGATATGCTTGGTCTTTTCTAAGAGTTCGTCGTTGGTCCAAGCATACTCGATGCTGGCCTTCTTGCCGGTCCGTTGAATCCGATACAACGGTGGCAAAGCAATGTAGACCCGACCGGCGTCAATCATCGGCCGCATGTACTTGTAAAAGAAGGTCAACAGCAAAATTTGGATGTGAGCCCCATCATCATCGGCATCGGTCATGATAATAATTTTATTGTAGTTAGCGGCGTCGATGTCGAAATCGGCTCCTACGCCCGCCCCAATGGTGTAGATCATGGTACTGATTTCCTTGTTTTTCATGATATCCGGCAATTTGGCCTTTTCGGTGTTCAAGACCTTTCCCCGTAACGGGAGAATCGCTTGGAACTTCCGGTTTCGGCCCTGCTTTGCCGAGCCGCCGGCAGAATCCCCTTCGACCAAGAAGAGTTCGTTCTTCGCCGAATTCTTCGACTGGGCCGGCGTTAATTTCCCGGACAGCAGGCGCTCATGGCGCTTGTGTTTTTTCCCATTGCGGCTTTCGTCTCGAGCCTTACGGGCGTCCTGGCGGGCTTGGCGGGCCTGAGTGGCCTTGCGAATCAACATTTTACCAAAGTCGCCGTTTTCCATCAGGAAGTAGGTCAGTTGTTCGGCCACGATGCTATCCACGATGGTGCGGGCTTCGGGGGTCCCCAGTTTTTCCTTAGTCTGCCCTTCGAATTCCAAGAGGTTTTCTGGGACCCGCAGTGAAATCACGGCGGATAATCCTTCACGGATGTCGGAGCCTTCTAAGTTCTTGTCCCGGTCCTTGAGCAGGCCAACCTTGCGCCCATACTCGTTGAAGGCCTTGGTCCAGCCACTACGCATCCCCGCTTCGTGGGTCCCACCATCCTTGGTCCGGACGTTGTTGACGAACGACAGTAGGTTTTCGGTGTAGCCGTCGTTGTATTGAGCGGCCACCTCGACTTCGATGCCATCTTTCTTCCCGTCGAAGTACAGGATATCGCCTAAGGTATCCTTGTCTTCGTTGAGGTAACTGACAAATTCCTTGATGCCGTCTTCGTAGTGGTACTCTTCTTCGCGTTCTTGTCCGGCGCGTTCATCGGTCAGGGTGATCTTCACGCCCTTCAACAGGAAGGCCGATTCACGCAGACGTTCTGCTAAGGTATTGAAGTTATAGACCGTGGTGGTGAAGATTTCTCGGTCCGGTTTGAACGTTAATGTCGTCCCGTTGTGCGCCCGCGTCTTGCCTAATTTGGTGAGCGTCCCTTGGGGATGGCCGCCCTGGGCGAACTTTTCCTGGTACCGGACACCATCGCGCACGATGGTGACGGTCAACGTACTCGATAAGGCGTTGACCACGGAAGCCCCGACCCCGTGCAGGCCACCAGAGGTCTTGTAGCCCCCTTGGCCAAATTTACCCCCGGCATGTAAGACCGTTAATATGACTTCTGGGGTGGGAATCCCGGAGGCATGCATCCCCACCGGCATCCCGCGCCCGTGGTCCACCACGGTGATACTGTTGTCGGCGTGGATAGTCACGTTGATTTCCTTCCCGTAACCGGCCAAGGCTTCATCCACGGCGTTGTCGACAATTTCATAGACCAAATGGTGCAGGCCCCGACTGTCGGTCGACCCGATGTACATACCCGGACGTTTACGAACAGCTTCCAATCCCTCCAAAACTTGAATGGAGGAATCGTCGTAAGTTGGTTTTGCTTTCGCCATACGTAAATCTCCCTTTCGTTTCCAAACTCTTTTTTGCGCATACTCTTAGTGTACCCCATCCCGAACATATGTTCAATAAAGGTGGTCAAAGACCGCTACGAGTAGCCATAACCACATTATCATACCACAGCGACCCGATAAAAAACTAGGTTCTCTAAGGATAATTGGCGTTCTGGGAAAAACATGCTAAAATATAAAACAGCTTTAATTGGTGGTGGGTTTACCCCATCACGGTACTCAAGAGCGGAGGAATGTGTTGTGAAACTCGTTAGCTTACTTATAGTGGCCTATCTGTTGGGGGCAATTCCCAACGGGGTCTGGATTGGTAAAGCTTTCTTTAAAACCGATATTCGTCAGGCTGGTTCCGGTAACATTGGGACCACCAACACGTATCGGGTCTTAGGTCCCTATGCGGGGACGGTCGTCATGGTCTTGGACATTGCCAAGGGCACGGTGGCGACCTTACTGCCGATTTGGGGCCACGTCACGACCGGTTTAGGCCACGCGACCCCGTTACTGTTCGGGTTGTTCGCGGTCCTGGGCCATACCGTCTCGGTCTTCGACCACTTTAAAGGTGGCAAGGCTGTCGCCACGTCTGCGGGGATGCTCCTCGCTTATAACCCGTTGATGTTCGGTATCGCTGCAGGCTTGTGGGTCTGCTTGATCTATTGGACCAGCATGGTGAGTCTGGCCAGCATGATTGCCTTTACGTTGATTACTTTGATTTCGCTATTTTTCCACGATATTTATTTAACGGGCATCGCGCTGATCCTTACCCTCTTCATTTTTTACCGGCATCGCAGTAACATTCGGCGGATCCGACAAGGGACCGAGTCGATGGTCCCCTTCGGCCGGGGGTTTCGGCGCCGGTCTTCGAAAGGCTAGACATCGTCAATGTGACTAACCAGCGGTTCAGTATCCTTTCTGGGATGGCTGGACCGCTTTTTTAGGCGGTCAAAAAGGACTCAGAAAATTTTTCTGGGTCCTTTTTCACGTCGATTTTAGAAATAGGTGACCTTAGAAATAGGTGACCTGGTAGCCCGCGTTGAACTGTGCGTGGGCAGCCAGCTTTTGAATGGCCACCTTACTGGTCAACTCACCGGTCGCGTGCACGTCGTCAGCTAAGCCCCACCAAGGTTCCAAACAAACGAACGGCGCTTGTTTCGGGTACGGCGACCAGATGCCTAGATACGGGGCCGTAGTGGTCAATGCCACACCGTGGTCATCTCGGGGCGTGCCCAACATGACCGTGGTCTCCTGGTCGTTCAACGTGAGCACTTGGGCATCGTGGTCAAATAAGTCGTGACTCAAGCGTAAGGGGTGCGTGAGGTCTAACGGGACTGAATGGGTCGAATCACTGTATGGCCCGACTAACGGGACCCGTTGGTAGACCCGCTTGGGCGCCACCGTGACCTGGTAATCCTCGAACTTGTTGAAGACATCCCCGAATGGCACGTTAAAGCCAGGGTGGGCCCCTAACGAGAACGGCAACGTCTGGTCACTGGGGTTGTCCACCGTAAAGGCAACTTTGAGTTGATGGGCCGTGAGCGTGTACTTGACGGTCAAAGCGAAGTCAAACGGATACTTGGTCTTCGATTGGTCATCACTCGCGTAACGTAAGGTCACCGAACTGGGTGTCCGTGACCAGAGACGAAACTCATTATCCCGAGCAAAACCGTGCTGGGTCAGCTGATAGGTCTGGCCGTTGACTTGGTACTGATTATCCTGCAACCGACCCACGATGGGAAACAAGATAGGCGCATGGCGTGGCCAGTAGACCGGGTTCGCCTGCCACATATACTCCAAGTGACTGGCGTTGTCCTTGACGCTGGTGACTTCGGCGCCCAAAGGATTGATTAAAACCGTTAAATACTCATTGCTGATGGTTAACATTGAGGTCCCTCCAACTATTGTGACGAAATATGTAGACGCCCGGGCACCATGGCCCGGGCGTAAAAAAACAAAATTTTTAGCTGTAACTTACAGAATATAGCGGGACAGGTCCTTGTTTTGAACGATGTCACCGATCTTATCATTGACGTAGTTTTCGGTGATGGTGACGTCACCAGTACCCATCTCTGGGCCTTCGTAGAGCAGGTCTTCGAGGAGTTTTTCCAGCACCGTCTGTAACCGCCGGGCTCCAATATTTTGGTTCTCATGGTTGAGTTCAAAGGCCAGTTCGGCGATGCGCTCAATGGCTTCCATGGTGAAGGTCACCTTAACGTTGTCTGTGCCAATCAACGCGATGTACTGCTTGACCAGCGCGTTGTTAGGTTCGGTCAAAATCTTGACGAAGTCTTCCTTGCTCAGGTCGTTCAATTCCACGCGAATCGGGAATCGGCCTTGCAGTTCAGCAATCAAATCACTCGGTTTCGATTCGGCGAAGGCCCCCGCTGCGATGAACAGGATGTGGTCTGTGTTGATGGCCCCGTACTTGGTCTTGACCTGCGTGCCTTCAACGATTGGTAAGATGTCCCGTTGGACCCCTTCACGGGAAACGTCGCCACTGTTTTGGCTGTTGCCCTTAGTGACCTTGTCGATTTCGTCCAAGAAGATGATCCCGGTGTTTTCTGCACGTTGGATGGCCGCGTGATTGATATCCGCATCGTTGACTAATTTTTCGGATTCTTCAGCGACCAAGATTTCCCGCGCTTCGGCAACCGAGACCGTCCGCTTGATGCGCTTCTTCGGCATGATAGCGCCTAAGGTATCGCTCAAATCGACGCCCATTTGGCCCAACATATTGTTATCGGTCGCGTTGGCCTGTTGGGGGTCATCCATTTCGATTTCGACCTGGTGGTTTTCCAGCAAGCCCTTGTTAAGTTGGTCCGCTAAGGATAAGCGTTCGTTACGGATGTCGTCCGTGACTTCCTCATCGTTTTGGTTGGGCATCGTCGGCGTTTGACCGTTCTGCATCTGGGAGAACATGTTCATCATGTTGGCGAACTCGTTGTTATTGTTTTTGTTCTCCTTTTTCTTAGCCGGGGCTAGCAGCTTAACTAACCGCTTGTTGGCCGCCTGCACGGCATCGGCCCGGACGTTTTTGAACTGGTCCTTTTTTTCCATGGTGACCGCCACTTCGACCAAGTCCCGGACCATGGATTCCACGTCCCGGCCGACGTAGCCGACCTCGGTGAACTTGCTGGCTTCGACCTTGGTAAACGGCGCGTGCACGATCTTAGCCAATCGGCGGGCGATTTCAGTCTTCCCGACCCCGGTCGGTCCAATCATCAGCATGTTTTTCGGTGAAATTTCTTCTTGCATCGCTGGATCGAGTTGCATCCGCCGGTAACGGTTACGCAACGCGATGGCGATGGCCTTTTTCGCCTCGTCTTGCCCGATCACGTATTGGTCGAGCAGACCGACGATTTCTTTTGGTGTTTTATTGATTGCATCCACGGTATTCATTCCTCGCTTTTTTAGAGTGCTTCTGAAATCACGTTTTCGTTAGTGAAGATGTCGATGCCGCCCGCAATGTGGATGGCACTTTCGGCAATCTCCTTAGCCGTCATGTCCGGGGTGTGGTGGTGTAAGGCCGTCGCAGCCGCCAAGGCAAAGTTCCCCCCAGAACCGATAGCCAAAATATCATCGTCGGGGGCGATAACTTCACCAGACCCGGAAACTAAGAGCATTTCGTCCTTATCCATGACGATCAGTAAAGCTTCCAGCTTTTGGAGGGATTGGTCGGAGCGCCATTGCTTAGCCAATTCGACCGCGGCCCGTTGGAGGTTACCGCTGTATTCATTGAGTTGACCCTCGAATTTCTCTTCGAGATTGAAGGCGTCAGCGACACTGCCGGCAAAACCGACAACGACCTTATTGTTATAGATCCGCCGAATCTTGTGGGCGGTTCCCTTCATGATGACTTTTTCTCCCATGGTGACTTGACCGTCACCGGCCATGGCGTTATGACCGTTATGGCGAACGGCACAAATCGTGGTGGCTTCAAATTTTACTGGCATAGTTTTGCCATCTCCTTATCTCATTTAGAACGTGGGTTGGGGGCGTCAGGCGCGTCCTCCGTGGCCCGGGGAAAGAACTTGCGGTAATCGCGTTGCAAGTGTTCGCGGGTCACGTGGGTGTAAATCTGCGTGGTCGACAAACTGCTGTGACCCAACAGTTCCTGCACGGACCGTAAATCGGCGCCCCGGTTCAACAGGTGCGTGGCAAATGTGTGCCGCAACATGTGGGGATGAATGTCGGCCGTTAACGTGCTGCGCTTCATGATTTGGTTGAGCAAATAGGTCACCCCTGCCGGCGTCAACTGTTGCCCACGGTGGTTCACAAACACGAAATCATGGTGCTGTTGATACCGCGCCATCAACGGCGTGCGGGCCTCTTGCAAGTACGTCTTTAGCGCCGTGCTGGCATAGTGGCCAAACGGCACGTAACGTTCCTTGTTGCCCTTCCCCTCAACTAGCAGCATCCGGTTATCGAAATCGACGGCCGTTAGCGTTAAATTCACGCATTCACTGACCCGCATCCCGGTGCCGTACAGCACCTCCAGTAATGCGGTATCCCGTGTGGCAAGCTGAGCATTGGGGTTGGCGGCCGCCGCCGTAAACAGGGCGGTCATTTCGCGTTCATAGAAAAAGTGTGGCAAATGATCCTGCCGTTTTTTCAGCCGAACGTAGGCAAAGGGGTCGTCGCTCACCGTACCGTTACTGAGTAAAAAGTTGTACAGCGACCGTAACGTCGAGAGCTTGCGGGCAATCGTCGTCCGGGCATAGTGGCGGTCATACAAATCGCTCAAGTAGACCTCCACGTCGAGTTGGTCGATCTTGTCCCAGGGCTTTTCGCCCCCGTTAGCCGCCAAAAAATGGCAAAATTCGGTCAGGTCCTCGCGATAGGCCTTGATGGTCTCTGGCGAATACTGCCGCTCCCCCTTCAGGTAAGTCATGAAGCTTTGAATCGCATCGTTCACGGGACATCCCCTCCTGCACTAGTAATGCTAGCAAACGATTTCTAAAAATACAACTAACTCGTTACGCGATTTCCCCCGACTGACGGGCATTGGCGTCGTTAAGACCCCAAAAGGCGACCAGTGCCCGCTCAACGCAGTCCTGGTCGCCTCTAGTGCTCACCATGTGAGCAGAATTTCGATTTGATTGTGGTCCTTAGACGTCAGTTGCCTTCACCACTGCCGCTACTTCTGGGGCGCTTCTTCGTAATCCCCGTTCGGGCACACGATTTGGCTTCCGCCGCGAATCTTCTTCATGACCAGGTAGTGGCCGTCCTTGGGGCAATCCCGACCAACGGGCTTGTCCCATGACACGAAGTCACAGTACGGGTAGCGCGAGCAACCGTAAAAGATGCGGTTTTTCTTCGACTTGCGCTCGATGACTTGGCCCTTGTGGCAGACGGGACAGGTCACGCCGATTTCCTTGACGATTGGCTTCGTATTCCGGCAATCTGGAAAGCGCGAGCATGCATAGAATTTCCCGTAACGGCCCATCTTGATGACCATCGGGGCCCCACAGATGTCACAATCAAAACCAGCTGGTTCGTCTCTGATCTGAATCTTTTCGATGGCAGTTTCAGCGTGAGCGACCTCGGTCGAGAACGGCTTGTAGAAGTCATCGACGACCTTGACCCAGTCTTGGCGGCCGGCTTCGATACCGTCTAACTCATTTTCGAGGTTAGCCGTAAAATCAATGTTGACCACGTCCGGGAAATACTCTTTGATGATGTTGTCGACGATTTCGCCCAGTTCCGTGGGTTCGAACCGCCGACCGACTAACTTCACGTAGTAACGGCGTTGAATCGTGTCCAACGTGGGCGCGTAGGTCGACGGCCGGCCGACACCGTTTTCTTCCAGCGCCTTGATCAGGTTGGCTTCAGAGTAACGGGCTGGCGGCTGGGTAAAGTGTTGGGCCGGGTCGGTCTTGGCCAGCGTCATCTGGTCACCGACTTCGATTTCGGGCAACAAGTTATCTTTTTCCTTACCGTCCTTATAGATCTTCAAGAACCCATCGAACTTCATCTTGGAGCCGTTCGAGCGGAACGTGACCCCGTTTTGCTCGATGGTCACGGCCATGGTGTCCATCACGGCGTTAGTCATTTGACTGGCCACGAACCGCTTCCAAATCAATTGGTATAACCGGAATTGGTCGCGGTTCAACCGGTCCTTCAAACTTGCCGGGGTCCGGTAGACCGAGGTCGGCCGGATGGCTTCGTGGGCGTCTTGAGCGCCTTCGGGCAACTTTCCCTTGATGGGTTTAGTGGCCGCGTATTCGGCGCCGTACTTTTCATGCAGGAACGTGGAAGCTTCGTGCTTCGCGAGACTGGAAATCCGGGTAGAGTCGGTCCGCATATAAGTGATCAGCCCCTGCGTGCCTTCCTTGCCCAGGCTGATCCCTTCGTAGAGCTGTTGCGCGGCCATCATGGTCTTGCGGGTCCGGAAGTTCAACTTCCGGTTGGCATCTTGTTGCATCGAACTAGTCGTAAAGGGTGGTTGTGGCGAGCGCTTCCGTTCTTTGCGGACCACGTTGGTAACGTTAAAGGGTTGACTTGGGTCGAGCTGGCTTAAAATGGCCTGCACGGCGTCGCTATCCTTTAAGGCGTGCTTTTTGCCCTTTAACCCGTAGAAGTTGGCCCCAAATTGGGACCGGCCTTTCTTAAAGTCCCCATCGATGGTCCAGTACTCTTCGGGATTGAAGGCCTTGATTTCATTTTCACGTTGGATGATCAGCGCTAAGGCAATCGATTGGACCCGACCGGCACTAAGCCCCTTCTTGACCTTTTTCCATAACAAAGGTGAAATCGAATATCCCACGAGCCGGTCAAGAATCCGCCGCGCCTGTTGGGCGTTGACCAGATCCATATCGATGGTCCGTGGCGTCTTGAAGGCTTCTTTGACGGCATCCTTGGTGATTTCGTTAAAGGTCACCCGGTTTTTATCGGTCACGTCTAAATTCAAGATGTGGGCCAGATGCCAGGCGATCGATTCCCCTTCACGGTCGGGGTCAGAGGCCAAATAAACCGCTTTAGCTTTTTTCGCTTCGGCACGGAGGCCCTTGATGACATCCCCCTTCCCCCGAATGGAGATGTAGTGGGGATCGTAGTCGTGATCAAAATCGATGCCCATGGAACTCTTAGGCAAATCCCGTACGTGACCAAGACTGGGCATAACCTTATAAGTGCGGCCTAAATACTTCTCAATGGTCTTCGCTTTAGCCGGTGATTCCACAATCACTAATTTTTTTGGTGTTTTTTTCCGTTTCCGGGTGCTGGTTTTAGTTTTCGCCGTAGTTGGCAATACGCATTACTCCCTCAATAAATCGGGCCAGACCCTAACGATATCGGGGCTGGCTGGCTCGATTTTTTTATTTATCCAGCGAGTAGTTGACTCGCGAATCTTTTCACTCTTAATCCAACACATAATATTTCAAGTCAGGCCCGCTTGTCAACTAAAAGTTCTTCCATTATATGTTCCGAATTAAGGATTGGCTTAGCTCCCGCGAGGATTAATTCGTTGGTCCCGACCGAATTCGACCCGTCGATATTTCCGGGGATGGCCAGAACATTGCGGTTCTCCTGCAGGGCAAAATTAGCGGTGATCAAGCTCCCCGAATGGTGGGCCGCTTCCACCACCAAAACGCTTTGACACAGCCCGGCGATGATGCGGTTGCGCTCCACAAAGTGGTACTTGGCCGGGCCCGCCGTGAAGGGATACTCCGATAGGACCAACTGGGTCGTTGCCAGCTCCGCCATCAGGCCACGATTGGCTGCCGGGTAAACGCGGCCCAGCCCGGTTCCCACTACCGCAATCGTTGGCCCACCGTGGGCTAAAGCCACCTGGTGGCTCAACGTGTCAACGCCTTGAGCCAGTCCCGAAACGAGGCACACCCCCTGCCGACTAACGACCGGTAACACGGCTCGCATTGCCCGAAAGGCATACGGTGTGAGGTGCCGTGTCCCGACGACGGCGAGCTGAGGGGCCAGCAGATTTTCTAAGTGTCCCTGAAAATACAATACAATCGGGGGCTCGTAGGTTTCCTTCAAAGCGACCGGGTAAGCAACGTCTGCTAAGGTCAAGGCCTGACAGTTGACCAAGTTGGCGGCGACGCGTTGGCCAAGGTCAGCGCTAAATAATTGTTCCGTTAATAAACCCGTTTGTTTGGCCGGTAACTTTACGGTGGCCAATAAAGTTGCCAGGCTAGTTGGTGTGATGACCGTTTCTGCGGGTCGTGCGTGTAGCCAGCGCCAACAAGCAAGTGCACTGCGGCGACCCACACCGGGGAGTAAACTTAAGCGCAGTAAAAAATCACGGGGTGTCAGGGGCATATTGCCCACCTCCTAAAAGTCTTTAGGACTAACCTCCGTGATTAATCGGTGATTCTTTGGCGTACCGGGGAAAAACTCCGACGATGAATCGGGGTGACCCCTAGTTTATCTAGGCCCGCCAGATGTTCCGCAGTCCCGTAGCCGGCGTTCTTGGCAAAGCCGTAGCCGGGGTAGATACGGTCGTAGCTCACCATCAAATGGTCCCGGTAGACCTTGGCCACGATACTAGCGGCGGCAACACTGGCACTCTTGGCATCCCCCTTGATCAAGCGCGTCTGGGGCAACGCTACCGGAATTTGCATGGCGTCGACAATCAAATGGTCCGGCGCCAGCCCTAGGCCTAACACCGCACGTTGCATGGCGAGACGGGTGGCCTGATAGATGTTGAGCTGGTCGATGGTCGCACTGCTGGCGGCCCCGATACTAACGGCTTGGGCGCGTTCCAAGATGATGGGATATAAGCGTTCCCGTTCCTGCGGCGTCAATTGTTTGGAATCATTGACCAATGGGACATCAAAATCTGGTGGTAAAATGACCGCACTGGTCACGACCGGACCGGCTAGTGGGCCGCGACCGACCTCATCGATGCCCGCGACCACTAGATTTCGTTCCCAAAACCGCCGCTCGTAGTGCAAGCGCTCCTGAAAGGCGGCTTCGGCGGCCGCTTGTCGCGCTAACCGCCGCTGGATAGTCGCCACTAATTGTTGGGCACCCTTACGTGGATCAGCCTGCAAGGCGATTAACTGCGGGTCTTGCGGGTCGCTGACCGTCCGTAAATTTTCTCGCAAGGTCGCTAAACTGGGCCGTTTAGGCGTCTGGGTCATCGGCAGTCTCTTCTTTCGGCGCCCGGTCCAGGGTGAATCCGCCGAGTTTTCGGTGGCGGGCATCGAGGATCAACCGTTCACTGGCTCGTTCGTAATCGTCGCGCATCCCTAGATTGGCGGTAATCTTTAATAGCAGGTCGACATCACTGAGCTCAAGGTCCGCGGCATTCAACCGGTAACGTTGTTGCAAAGCCGCAACGTGATACTGGCGGAAAAAGCCTAAGGCAAACAAGGCCACGTCGTCTTTGGCGTAGAGCTTTTCTTTGATGGCGCCGGTCAACGCCAGTTTTTGGGCCATCTCTTGGTCCTTGAACTTGGGCCACAGGATTCCTGGGGTGTCGAGCAATTCCAGGTGCTGACTAGACCGTAACCACTGCTGGCCCTTGGTCACGCCGGGGGTATCGCCGACCTGGGCGGCCTTATGCCGAACCAGGTGGTTCAGGAGCGTAGATTTACCCACGTTGGGCACCCCCACGGTCATGGCCCGAATGGCACGGGGCTTGAGACCCTTATCTTTTTCGGCGGCTAATTTGTCGGCCAAGAGGTTCAAGGCTAGTTTGGTGATCTGTTTGGGCGTCACGTTGGCCCGCGAATCGATGGCGATAGCCGGTTGGTGTTGCGCACGGTAGTAAGCTAACCACGCGGCGGTCTGCTGCGGGTCGGCTAGGTCCTTTTTGGTGAGGATAATCAAATGGGGCTTGTGAGCGCTAATACGGGCAACTTCGGGATTGCGTGAAGCCGCCGGGATCCGGGCGTCCACTAGTTCGAACACGATATCGACTAGGTGGATGTTTTCTTCCATTTGCCGAATCGCTTTGGCCATATGGCCGGGAAACCATTGAATGGTACTCATACTATTACTCCTTATGCGAGTGAATCTTGGTAGAGCCGCCAGGCATCATCGAAGATGGTCATGGACGGCAGGTACCCCGCATTTTCTTCTAAATATTTGGATAACGCATCAAAATCCGTGGCTTGTTTGGGAAACGCACTGTCATAAAAGGCGTTGTTAGCAAACGTCGCCACCGGGTCATAACTTTCTGGATTGCGCTGCGTCATTAAGAACTGATAAAATGTTTTGCGCATGAGGCGCCTCCTTTGCTGAATTACTGGGGAATCCGGGCTTGGAAGACGAACTTCCCGTTGCCGGAGAGATCGATTTTTTTCGCCGCATACGACAATTTCTTGCCGTTGCCGATGGCGTTCAAGTGCAAGGTCACCGTCTTGTTGGCACTGTCCATGGCCACCCACTTGGGTAACGGATAGGTCTTGGCGACATAGTTCATCACGAAACTGACGGGCACCGGTAACGACCCAATCGACAGTTTTTGAGCGGTCAAGCGCACGTTACCGGACGGCAAAACCTTGGGCTTGAAGAGTAACGCAAAGTTCACGTGGGCGCCTAAGACCTTGGTGGAGCCGGTCAAAAGAGCGTGGTCGGTGACCTGAAAGCGGTACTTCATCGATTGGCCCGATAGCGACTTATCGACGTAGTAATCAGCTAAGGCGTTGACCTGTTTCTTGTTTAAGGTCACGTTCACGTTGGTGGTGGCCCCCTTAGTTGGCTGGGCGGTTGAGGCGACCTTTACGGGCCGCAAGACCTGAATTCCCACCACGATTAAGCCTAAAACGAGTAGCGTGACTAAAGTTAGGCAACTGATTTTCCACCAGTTACGCGACCGCGTGGCCTGATGTTCTGGCATTGTTGATTAAACCTCCTTATTTCTCTAACCACTGTGGGTGCGCCTGCATTTTAGCAAATAACTTGCGGGTCATCAAACGGTACCCTTTGGCATTTGGGTGGAAATGGTCCGCCGTAGACAGGTAGTAGTTGAGCTCGTCATGGGTGTTACTGGCGAGAATCTGCTTTTGAAAGTTCTGTGCCGATAGCTTGCCATTGTTAGATTCCTGCGCGGCACGTTTAAGCTTAGCTTGCTGCGTGATTGACTTATACTGACCCACTGATAATGCTCGGTTGATATCGACCACGTACAGCGCCTTTTGGTGCCGGACCGTGGCCTTAGTGGTGGCATTCCAATCATCGACCGCGTTGGTGATCTGCGGTAGATTAGCGAAGTACACGTAGATTGGATTGTAAATGGTGTAGAGATAAATTGGGGCATGTGGGTTGTATTTTCGAATTGCAGCTAGCAAATGGGTCAGCTTCTTGGTATAAGCGTGTTCAGCCCGGGTCAGTTGGCTGGTCAACTTAGACTGTTGGCTAATGGTCACGTTTTGCGTCAACGTTTGTAGCAAGTCGTTACCCCCAACTGTGAGTGTAATGGCTTGCGCCCGCTTAACTTGATGTTGCATAGGCTGACTGGTGACCAAGCGCTTTTCGATTTGGTCACTGCGGTCGCCCGCGACCCCGTAATTATGCATCGTTACTTTGACGTGTTCGGTCCGGCGAATCTTCGTGGCCAACCGGCCGGGGTAGCCCCCCTTTTGTTGCTGGTCACCGACACCGGCCGTGAGCGAATCACCGAGGGCTACGATGCGCACGTGGGTCCGTTGATTGCTCTGCTTTTCGGTTTGTAACGTGCGGGTGCCCGGGTGCCAATAAGTTAAGGCAGCCACCACCACTAAAATGATGAAGAGTACACTCCCCAGTAGGCGACCGAGATGTTTAACCTGTTTCACGGCACGTCCACCTCCTCCTTGATAAAGAAAAAGCGGTGACCAGGCCACCCCTTTTTCTTTGGTTGTTTAACGTGTTATTTAGTTGGATCCGTGTAGTACATCAAGGCAAAAGCCCCAAGCCCCCCGTGGGTGGCGATAATCGGCACCGTTTCGCGGACTAAGATATCCTTGCCCGGTAGAAAGGCGTGGATGTGGTCCTGGACGCTTTGGACACTGTCGTAAGCTTCGACCTGTGAAATACCAATGGATTGAATTCCTGGTGTCTGTTCCATCAAGTCGTAGACCTTATCGAAGTACTTGTCGATGGTCTTCATCCCCCGGCCCTTGGCCCGGATCTTGAGCTGACCGCCGGTGACTTCCAGCACGATCTTGATGTTGAGCAGTGACGTCAATAAACCAGCCGCTCGACCGAGCCGGCCACCCTTTAAAATGTTATCGAGCGTCACGATCCCCATAAACAAATGCGTCCGGTCACGGACTGCCGCCGCGCGGGCGATGATAGTCTCTTTATCCGCCCCGTCCGCGGCTAATTTAGCCGCTTCGATGACCTGAAAGGCCAACGCTTGGTCGGTAAACTGACTGTCGACTACGCTGACCGTAGCCTTGGACAACTTCGCGGCTTGTTCGGCCGCGTGAATGGTCCCACTGATTGCTTCAAGCATGGTGAAGCAAATAATTTCACTACCATCGGCACCTAATTTGTCAAAAGTCTCGACGAATGACCCAATCGAAGGTTGACTCGTTTTCGGCAACGTCTTCGACAATTTCATCTGGTCGATGAACTCTTTATTCGTGATCGATTCACGTTCTACGTAGATAGTATCATCGATCATAACGGTTAACGGTACGATGGTAATGTGATAATCTTGGATTTGTTGGTCGGTCAAGCCCGCCGACGAATCCGTCACAATTTTGATGTTAGCCATGGGAATCCCACTCTTTCTGACCAAAAATTTGGTTTATGATACAATATTCGTAATGGAACATACGGTAACAGTATAGCAGACTCACCGGCTTTTTTCAGCTGTTGCCGTAAATCTCACCTAAATTAGGAGGATGTCGTTTGGAACCAACACGCAGTCGGAGTTATCGCATCGTGAGTGAGGTCTTAAACGCGGCCACTCACGGGATTGGCGCGGGACTGAGCATTGCCAGTCTGGTCGTTTTATTGCTACAGGCCAAGGCTGAGGGGGGAAGTCTACGCATGACCACCTTTGCCATCTATGGGTCGATCTTAGTCCTGTTCTACCTGGCGTCAACCTTGTTTCATAGCCTAGTCTTCACCAAGGCTAAGCACGTGTTTCAAATTTTTGACCACTGTGCCATCTACTTATTGATTGCCGGGACCTACACCCCGTACACGCTATTAGTTATCGGTGGTGGTCTGGGCTGGACCATGTTTGGGATTATCTGGGCCATGGCCGTCTTGGGAATTATCTACAAAGCCATTTGGTTAGGTCAACACCAAGTTCTCTCAACCGTCATTTACGTGGTCATGGGCTGGATGTGCTTACTAGGCATCAATCCCCTTTACCACGGCTTAGGCCCTATTGGCTTTACCATGCTCTTTGGTGGTGGCGTGGCCTTTACCGTCGGCGCCATTCTGTACAGCTTCAAACGGATTCCCTTTGGTCACGTCATTTGGCACCTGTTCGTGATGCTAGGCACCGCGCTGATGTACTTTTCTATTTTATTTTACGCGTAACCCCGGGTCGGTGAACTTTCCGTGGGTCAACGTGTCGGCTCAATCTAGTCTTCAAAACTAGCTAACATCATAATAAAGCAGGCCTAATCTTAACCTAAATTTAATTTCTGCCTTTTAGCGCCGTTCAAAGCGCTCGAATTCGAAGTCATACGGGTTGGTGGCATCCCGTTGACCAACCCGCTCACCAATCTTGATGAATTGGTCATAGTTAATGGTGGGCATCCAGGTATCTCCCGGAAAATCGGCGTGAATCGTGGTCCGGTATAACCGGTCGACATCGTTGAGCAGACCCGAAAATAATTGGGCACCCCCCACAACGTACAGTTGGTCTGTTGAGTGTGCCTGAGCATATTGGCGCACGGCATCTAGCGAGTTCAAGACCGTGACCCCCGTGGGGAAAGCACTTGCATCGCGGTGGCTAACCACCACGTTGGTCCGGTGCGGTAACGGCCGGCCAAACGACGCGAAGGTCTTGGCGCCCGCGATGACGGTATGACCCGTGGTCGTGGTCTTGAAGTAGTGCATGTCGGCTGGCAAGTGCCAGGGCAATTGTCCCTGATAGCCAATCACGCCGCCATTACTTTCGGCCCAGAGAAAAATTAACATACGCGTCCCTCCCTTAGACGGCAACCGGCGCTTTAATCGCCGGGGCTGGGTCGTAATCGGTCACCTTGATGTCGGTCATGTCGTAATCGAAGATGCTGGACTTATCGGGGTTCAACCAAAGTTTAGGTGCGGCCTTAGGCGTCCGTGTCAATTGAGTCTTGACCTGTTCCAAGTGGTTCTTGTAGATGTGGGCATCGCCTAAAGTGTGTACAAAGTCTCCCGGTTCCAAACCGACTTCTTTGGCAATCAAGTTGGTTAATAAGGCGTAACTGGCGATATTGAAGGGTACCCCCAAGAAAATATCACCGCTGCGCTGGTAAAGCTGGCAACTCAAGCGGCCATCATTGACGTAGAACTGGAACAACGTGTGGCACGGTGGTAATGCCATAGATGGCACGTCGGCCGGATTCCAGGCTGAGACAATCATCCGCCGTGAATCCGGGTGAGTCCGTAACGTTTGAATCACATTGGCTAACTGGTCGATGGTCTGACCGTTATGGCCCTCCCACGCGCGCCATTGCCGACCATAAACGAGGCCTAAGTCGCCATATTGATCACCAAATGCTTGGTCGTTTAAGATGCGGTCGCAAAAGGCCTTTTTTTCGGCTTGGTACTGCCGGTTGAAGTCGGCATCAACGAGCGAACGGCGGCCAAAGTCGTGCATATCAGGGCCGTGATAATCGGCACTTTCGACGTAACGTTGAAAGGCCCATTCGTCCCAGATGTGGTTATGGTGTTGCAACAGAAAGCGAATGTTGGTCTCGCCGCGCAAGAACCACAGTAGTTCTGACTTGATCAGGCCAAACGGGACTTTTTTGGTGGTCAGCAACGGGAACCCTTCCTGTAAATTGAACCGCATCTGGTAGCCAAATAGACTGATGGTCCCGGTACCGGTCCGGTCGGTCTTCTCGTGGCCCTGTGTTAATACGGTTCGTTCCAAATTCAAATAAGCGTCTTCTAGCATAGTTCTGGTGTGTCCCCCTCTAATCTTCGGCATACTCGCTGAGATATTCCCAGCGGGCTACTTTTTCGTCGAGCTGTTTGTCTAGGTCGTCAAGCTGCTGCTGCAGGTCAGCTAACTTATCATAATCATCACCGTTGGCGTTCATGTCCTTTTGCACGGCGGCCTTCTTGGCTTCGAGCCCGTCAATCACGTCTTCGATGCCTTCCCATTCTTTCTGTTCGGCGTAGGTCAGCTTGACCTTTTTCTTGGGCTGGTTAGGTTCCGGATCCGCGTTCTTCGGTTTCTCGTGCGTTGGCTTCGGCTTAGTGGTCGTCTGTTGTTGCGCGGCCAAGTAATCACTGAATTGACCGGAGTAGCGCTCGATTTGACCGTTACCGTCAAAAATCAATAAGCGGTCGGCAACCTTATCCAAAAAGTAACGGTCATGGGAAACCGTTATGACGGTCCCGGCAAACTGCGCAATGTAGTCTTCCAGTACGGTCAAGGTACTAATATCCAAGTCGTTGGTCGGTTCGTCGAGCAAGAGGACGTTCGGCTGTTCCATCAAAAGCTTGAGCAGATATAACCGCCGTTTCTCCCCACCGGACAATTTTCGAATCAACGTCCCGTGCATGAACCGGGGGAATAAGAATTGTTCTAGCAATTCGGTGACGCTGACGGAGTTCCCCTGTTTATCGGTCACGTGCTGGCCAACTTCGGATAAGTAGTTGATCATCCGCTTATCTTCGGGAATTGGCTCGATTTGCTGGGTGTAGTAAGCCATTTTGACCGTTTCCCCCACGTCAATGATGCCCGAATCGAGCGGCAACTTGCCCGCAATCACATTGAGCAGGCTCGACTTACCGGCCCCGTTCTCACCACTGATTCCAATGCGTTCGCCTCCCTGAATCAGGTCGCTAAACCCATTCAAAATCAGGTGGCCTCCCAGGGTCAACTTAGCATCCTTAAGCTCGATGACTTTTTTCCCCAAGCGTTGTTGGCCCAAGGAAATAGAAACGTGCTGTTGCACTTGCCGGGTACCTTGCTGATTTGCTAACTCATGGAACCGATTGATCCGGGCATTTTGTTTGGTTGATCGGGCCTTGGCTCCAGCCTTCATCCAGGCTAATTCCTGTTGATAAAGACGCTTGGATTTCTGTTCAGCCTCGGCCTCCTGGCTGACCCGTTCGGCCTTTTCCTGAACATATGCCTGGTAGTTACTGGGATACTGGTAAAGTTTCCCAAAGTCAAGCTCCCAGATTTGATTGGCAATTTGGTCCAGGAAGTACCGGTCATGGGTCACGACTAGTAGCGCGCCCTTATACGATGTCAGGTACTGTTGTAACCAGGCGATGGAATCGAAGTCCAAGTGGTTAGTCGGTTCATCCAGCAACAAGAGATCAGGTGACTGAATCAACACTTGAGCCAATCCGACCCGCTTGACCTGCCCCCCCGACAGTGTCTTGATGGGTTGCGACAAATCTGTGATTTTCAGTTGTGTGAGGATGGTTTTAACGTCGCTTTCGGCGGTCCAAGCGTCCTCTTCATTCATTTTAGCTTCGGCATCTAAGTACCGTTTCTGCGCCTTGGCATCTTCAGGGTGTTGCCCGTAGGCCTCGAGAGCCGCTTCGTAGCGCCGAATCGTCACAAAGACGGATTGGTCCCCGGAAAAGACCGCATCCATCACAGTTAAATTGGCATCCAGGGCGGGTTTCTGGGTCAAATAACCAATCGTATAGTCCTTAGGAGTACTAATGGTCCCTGTCTGGTCGTTATTGACACCGGACAAGGTGTTGAGTAGCGAGGTCTTCCCGCTTCCGTTAACCCCAATCAACCCAATGCGGTCGTGTTCGTTAATAATAAAGTTCAAATTATCAAAAAGCGTTTTTTCACCATAAGTTCGGTGTAGGTTTTCCGCGCGCAAAGTTTGCATAAGTTTTCGTCACTACCCTCTTTAGTTCAAAAATTAGTTCAAGGTCTGGGCTTGGGCCAACAGAGCCTCACGGTCGTTGGCCACTACGCCCATCACAACTTGACGTTCTAAGGTTGCTAGGATTTGCCCCAGTTGGGGGCCTGGCTGAACCCCAGCCTGCATCAAGTCCTTACCCGTTAGCGCTACATCCCGCTTTTGCTGAATCGGTAACGCGGCGATTGCTTCAGTCAACTGCTTAGCCCGGTCCGGTGCGCCTAAAATGACCGCCACTTCATTCGCGATAGGGACCCGGTTGGCGCCACAGCGATAAAGTTGCCAGGCATCCAGTGGTTGCGTCATGAGAGCTTGCGCCGCAACGGCCACCGCCTGAACGTCCGTAGCCACCTGGTTAGAGGTCTTCCAATGCTTGAGAAATTGCGTAGTTTGCTCATGGTCCAAGCCAAAACTGAGGCTTAATAACGCCCAAGCTGCCACCTCACCGCTCACCCCAGTGGTCAACCGCTGGGCCAAATGTGTCAAGGCGGCCTCTTGGTGGTCGAAGCCCGGACAATAGCGCCACAATTGTGTCTTTAGCATGGCGTTAAGCCCGCGCTGAGGTGTTTGTCCCGTGAACAGCTTCAGGAGTTCGACCTGGGTCCGTTCGACCGCAATCTTTGCCAGTAAGTTGGCGTGGTCGGCCATGGCCGTTAAGGTCGCCGGCACAATGTCAAAGTCGAGCTGACTGGCAAAGCGGACTGCTCGCATCATTCGCAGAGCGTCTTCGTGGAACCGTTCTTGTGGGTCGCCCACCGCTCTAATCTGACGATTTTTCAAATCAGCTAAGCCATCAAACAAATCGATGACCTCACCATTTTCTCGCATCGCTAATGCGTTAATGGTGAAATCGCGACGTTTTAAATCTTCCCTTAAAGAGCGGACGAAGGTCACGTGGTCTGGGCGCCGAAAGTCCGTATAAGTGGATTCGGAACGAAAGGTCGTGGTTTCGTATCCCGTACCGTGATCGAGAATCATCACGGTCCCATGGTCGATACCGGTATCGACCGTCCGCTTAAAAAGGTGTTTGATTTCATCGGGGTACGCACTCGTGGCGATATCGACATCGTGAATCTTCTTGCCTAAAATCGTGTCACGGACACTGCCCCCGACAAAATAGGCCTCAAAACCAGCCTGTTCGATGGTCTGTAAGACCGGTCGGGCGAGCTCAAAGTCCCGTGGTAAATGTTCTAACTGCATAACGTCTCCCCCCTTGCCAGGTTATCGAAAAGTCTTCCTTTGCTAGTCTAACAGATTACCGCGCAGAATTGAATGTACAGACCGCAGTGACCTGGCTGTCCGCTGCGGGAAAACACGTCACTTATGCTATCATGAACCTATCAAGTTTATTTTGGTTGGAGGGGACATGGTATGCAACAAGTTCAAGAGGAAAAAATTCGGGTGTTGGACCTGCTGATGATTGGCTTAGGGTGTGAGGCCTTGGCGTTCAGCTTAGTGTTCTTTAACATTGCAAATCATTTTGCAGATGGTGGTATCTCCGGGATTACCTTGATCATTCGGGCGCTGTTTCACTTCGACCCAGCCTATTCCACGATTCTCATCAACGTCCCCTTGTTGGCCATCGGATACCGCTACTTGGGCAAGCAATCATTGATTTATACCGTTTATGGCACCGTCATGCTCTCGGTCTTTTTGTGGATCTGGCAACGGGTCCCCATCGCTATCGATTTACGGGGAGACCTTTTGTTGGCGGCCCTGGCAGCTGGCATCACTGGGGGCTTTGGGTCCGGATTGATTTACCGTTATGGTGGCACGACCGGCGGGACTGATATCGTCGCTCGGATCCTGGAACGTTTCTTAGGTGTTCCCATGGGTCAGTCGTTACTCTGGTTAGACGTCATTATCTTACTGATTTCGTTAGTCTACATCAATGTTCCCCACATGGCCTACACCCTGATTTATTCGTTCATTATGACGCGTATTGTCAACTTCACGCAAGAAGGTGCCTACGCAGCACGGGGCATCATCGTCATCTCGGACCAATACCAGGTCATCACCAACGCCATCATGGACCGTTTGCAGCGGGGCGTGAGTCTAGTGAATGGTGAAGGCGGCTATTCTCACCGGGAACGCAAGATTATTTACGTGGTGGTAGCCCCGCACGAGTTACACACTCTGCGGCAAATCATCACGGATTGCGATCCTCACGCCTTTGTGTCGATTATTAGCGTCGCCGAGGCCCTGGGAGAAGGCTTCAGCTTTGCGGTCCCCAAACGGCGTCTCTGGGACCGAATTAAGCGTTGACCGGTTTTGCCGGTTTGGTTTCTGGCAACCGCGGGTTTTGCGGTTGCTTGTTTTTGGTGATGGTTTAAGTTAAAGTAATTTTTATATAACTGCTCAATTAAAAAAAGGATTGTTCCGCACCGGCAACAATCCCTCTCTCAGCTTTAATCGATATCTTCGTCGTGATAGCTATCCAGCAGTAACGCCATGTCGGCATCGTCCGGCACTAATTTGACGTAAGCCGTTAGTAATTTGACGGCTTGGTCGCGGGCGCCCTCTTCTCGGTAGAAGTAGACGGCTGGCTTCAAAAAGTCCGGTTGATCCATGAAGAACGGTGCCGCTGCGTCGTAGTACTGCCGCGCATGAGCAAAGTCCTCCTGATGGACCGCCGTAACGGCCAGGTTCCAGTAAAGTTGCGGGTCCGCCCCATCTTCGCTCAGGTACGGCCGGACCAACGCCACGTTTTCGTCCCAGCGTTCTTGCTTGACGTACAAGTTACTCAACTGAATAACGGCACTCAAATCGTCAGCATCCAGGCCGTGGCCCTTCTTCAAATATTTCTCAGCTAATTTCTCGTCATCGAGCCGAGTCGCCACGTGGGCAGCCTGAAGCCAGAGCTTCTCGTTGTACTGGTCGACACCGAGGCCTTCCTGTAACGTGGTCAGCGCTTCGGGAAGGCGATTCTCTTCTTCTAAGGATTGCCCTAGATACGGGTACAACGACGTGTAATTCGGGTCACTATCCTTGAGTTCTTCAAACAAGTGGATGGCGCTCGGCCGTTCCTTGAGTTGCAGGTAGGTAAAGGCCGTCTCAAACTTCACGTCTGCCGTCATGTCCCCGGGGTGAATCTGCTTGAGGTAGCCGATAGCCTGTTCAAACCGCCCCGCGTTGGCATAAGCCACTCCGAGCCGTTCAACCAAGTTCACCCGCGATAGACTGGTCGTGCCAGCCTTGATCAAATCCAAATACAGTGGAATGGCCTTCCGGAACTCGCGCATAGTGAAGTATAACTCGGCCAGCGCAAAGGTGATTACCGGCTCGTCGGGGGCTAATTTCTTGGCCGTCAGGAGCTTCTGTTCACTGACCTCAAAGAGTTCCTGGGTCTGATACAGATCTGCAGCGACCATCAAGGACTGGACGTACGCCGGCGAATCCGGCTTGACCTGGTTCAAATAATCGAGAGCCTCATCGTTCTTATCCTCATCGATGGCGATGTCGGCTAAGTTAGTCCGTAACTCGTCTTCATCGGGGTACTTCGCCAACAGTTTTTCATAAATTCGCCGGGACTGGTTCAAGAAGCCTAACGAATACAGCTCCTCCGCTAAGCTAAACAGCGTGTCATCGTCATCGTGCCGCAGTGCTAACGCGTACTGCTTCTTAAACGCCGCGAGTTGTCCCTTTTCCAGTTGATCCAATGCGGTTTGTGCGTAACTCATCTGCTTTGGCCTCCTCAGCTCATCAAATTACAACTCTTCAACTTATTATCGGTGCGTAATAAAAAACCAGTCCGACGACCGGGCTGGCCTTTTATCCATTAAATAGTTAAGGTTAATTATTTAACGGCGTCCTTTAAAGCCTTCCCTGGCTTGAACGCAGGGACTTTGCTTGCAGGAATTTGGATTTCTTGTCCAGTTTGTGGGTTACGGCCCTTACGAGCTGCACGTTCACGGACTTCAAAGTTACCAAAGCCGATTAATTGAACCTTTTCGCCTTTAGCTAACGTTGCTTGGACAGAATCGAAGACTGCATCAACTGCAGCCGTTGCGTCCTTTTTAGTTAAACCCGTTGCAGTTGCAACATCGCTAACCAATTGTGCTTTGTTTGCCATTTTGAATTCACCTCCTGAACAGAAGATTAGACGTTGGCCATCTAGTGATCATTTTTGAGTGGTCCAAAAATGATGAAACAAATACGGGGAAACCGCATCATTTCTTTATCAAAGATAGCACAGGAATCCTTATATGACAAGGGATAACGGCATTTTTTAAGCAGATTCCCGCATTATTTTATGATTTTCGTCATTTTCGCCGATTTTTCGACGAAAAGGTTGACATCGCGGGGCTAAACACTACTTTCGCGCCCGTTCGATTAGGTGCAACGGGGTCCCCTCAAAATCGAAGTGTTCCCGAATTTGGTTTTCCAAAAAACGTTCGTAGGAGAAGTGCATCATCTTCGGGTCGTTGACGAAGACCACGAAGGTCGGCGGTGCTACCGCGACCTGCGTCGCATAGTAGACCCGTAGCCGCTTCCCGTTATCTGAAGGCGTCGGGTTCAAGGCAATCGCGTCCATGATGACGTCGTTCAACGTTGCAGACTGGACCCGTTGCTTGTGGTTAGTGGCCACACGCTTGATCAGTGCCGGCAATTGGTCCAACCGTTGGCCGGTTTTAGCGGACACAAAGAGAATCGGCGCGTAACTCAGGTACTGGAATTCAGCGCGAATCAGGTTTTCGAAATCCGTCAACGTATGATTATCCTTATTCAGGGTATCCCACTTATTGACCAAGATAATAATGCCCCGGCCCGCTTCGTGCGCGTATCCGGCGACCCGTTTATCCTGTTCCCGGATGCCTTCCTCGGCGTTCAAAACCACCAGGACCACGTCAGAATCGTCAATCGCACGCATGGCCCGCATCACACTGTAACGTTCCGTGTTCTCGTAGACCTTCCCGCGCTTACGGATCCCAGCCGTATCGACCATGGTGAAGCGGGTGTCATTGGCCGTGAACTTGGTATCGATGGCATCTCTGGTGGTCCCAGCAATGTCAGAAACGATGACCCGTTCTTCGCCCAACAGGGCATTGACCAACGAAGATTTCCCCACGTTGGGCCGGCCAATCAAGCTAAAGCGAATCGAATCGTCCTTCGGTGCCCCATCATCGGTCGGAAAGTTCTTCACGATTTCGTCTAAGAGGTCCCCTAAACCTAACCCATGGGCCCCCGAAACGGGATAGGGATCTCCGAAGCCTAACGCGTAAAAGTCATAGACTGTTTCGCGAACCTCCGGATTATCGGCTTTGTTGACCGCCAAAATCACCGGTTTCTTCGAGCGATAGAGAATCTTGGCCACCTTTTCGTCAGCGTCCGTGACACCTTCCGGGGCACTAGCCACCAACACGATCACGTCGGCCTCATCGATGGCAATTTCTGCCTGCTGGGTGATTTGGGTGAGAAACGGTTCGTCACCCATATCAATCCCTCCGGTGTCAATCATCCGAAACTCCGTCCCCAACCACTCTGCTGGGGCATAGATCCGGTCCCGGGTGACCCCGGGCGTATCTTCTACGATGGAAATGCGTTCGCCAGCGATCCGATTAAACAGGGTAGATTTACCCACGTTTGGCCGACCAACAATGGCGACTACGGGATAAGCCATCGTCATCCCTCCTTTTAGCAATGTTTTTTAACCGACAAGAAAAGGATCCAGAACGCAACTCTTCAAGTTTCGCTCTAGACCCTTTTAACTCGACTTTTAACTAGTCTTTGTTATTTTCCTGGTTTTCGATGTCCTTTTTCAGGCTGTCGCCAATCAGGTCACCTAAAGAGAAGCCAGTGCTTTCTTCTGGGGCGTTAGCCGTTGAAGTTTCAGCAGAGTTCCGGTTGTTCCGGCGTGAACGGGAACCACCATTGCCGCGGTTATTGTTCCGTGGCCGGTTGTTGCCGTTGTCGCGACCTTCGTCACCAGATTGTGGCTTTTCTTCCAAGGCCTTGATGGACAACGCTAAACGGTGATCGTTTGGCCGCACGTCCAAGACCTTGACCTTGATTTCTTGACCTACTTGCAAGACGTCAGCTGGCGTCGCAATGTGTTGGTGAGAAATCTGGGAAATGTGAACTAACCCTTCAACGCCAGGGAAGACTTCCACAAAGGCGCCGAAGCTGGTCAGGCGCTTAACTTTACCTTCTAAGACACTGCCTTGAGGGGCCTTGTCTTCGATGCCTTCCCAAGGTTCTGGTAAGGTTTGCTTGATGGACAAGGAAATCCGGTTCCGGTCTGGATCAACAGATAAGACCTTAACCTTCACTTCTTGGCCGACCTTCAAGACGTCACTTGGCTTTTCAACCCGTTCGTAGGCGATTTCGGAAACGTGAACTAACCCGTCCACACCGCCAAGGTCTACAAAGGCACCGAAGTTGGTCAAACGAGCAACCTTACCTTCAACCGTGTCACCAGCTTGTAACTCAGCCATGATCTTTTCCCGTTGCGCAGCGCGTTGCTTTTCAACAATGGCCCGGTGGGATAAGATTAAGCGGTTTTCACTAGGTTCGATTTCCACGATCTTGAATTCCAAAGTTTGACCCTTGAATTGGGACAAATCTTCAACGAAGTGGTCAGAAACCATGGATGCCGGAACAAAGCCCCGGACACCAGCATCAACGACCAAGCCACCCTTAACGACCTGGGTCACTGGAACCGTCAACGTATGACCGGCTTCGTATTCTTTTTGAATATCGTCCCAGACCTTCCGGGCTTCCAAACGACATTGGGAAAGCAAGTAGCTTCCGCCTTCCTTATCGTTACCAATCCGTGAGATTACGACGAGGTCTAAAACGTCCCCGACTTTAATTACTGATTTAATATCATCAACTGGCTTCGTGGAGAGTTCCTTACGCGGAACGACCCCTTCGATTCCAGTTTCACCGATTCCAACGATTGCTTGTTGATCGTCGTCGATTGCTAAGATTTCACCCTTAACAACATCGCCGACCTTCACGTTATCCACGTTATTCAACGCGTTTAGCAAATCGTTGTTATCATTGTTTTGACTCGTGCCATTTTCACTCATGCGAATATTTCCTCCTTGCGACAACTCTAAACACCATTTTATCTGATTATAGCGATAAAAGCTAGTAAAATGCCTATTTCTCTTGCATTTCTTTTTCGCGAATAATTTCAGCGATCCGATCCGCCACTTGTTCAATCGATAATGACGTGGTATCTAACCGAATGGCATCGGTTGCTTGGGTCAACGGAGAAACAGCTCGAGTCGAATCTTTCCGGTCCCGTTCTTCAATTTCGTGCTTCAACGTGGCTAAAGGTGTGGTGATGCCTTTAGCCGCATTATCCTTCAATCGGCGTTGCGCCCGTTCTGCCACGCTCGCCACCATGAAAATTTTGACCTGCGCGTTAGGTAGCACGGTAGCGCCGATATCGCGACCGTCCATGACGATGCCGCCCTCGGCCGCAATTTGCCGTTGGCGCGACGTAAGTTCTTTACGAATTGCAGGTAAAGCCGACACCTGTGAGACCGAATTGGTCACGTCCGGTTGCCGAATCGCTAACGTCACTTCGGTGTCGTCGACGAAGACCTTTTGCGTCGGGGTCCCTGGTTCAAACCGAATCTCGCTGTGTGCGAGTAAATCGGCGATTTTGGCTTCATCGCCTAAATCAGTTCCCGTTTGCAGTGCCTTCCACGTGATGGCCCGGTACATCGCCCCGGTATCACAATAAATATAATGAAAACGTTGTGCCACAATTTTGGCAACCGTGCTCTTCCCTGCGGAGGCCGGCCCATCAATGGCAACTTGTAACCCTTGCTTAGCCATACTGTCTAACTCCTATAATTAAAATGATTTTAAAGGTTGATTAACGAATCCGTAACCGTTGGCCTGGATGGACCGTCGCCCCAGAAGATAACCCGTTCAGCTCTAGTAATTTCTGTTCCGAGATACCCGCATTGGTTGCGACCCGGTAGACCCCTTGGCCAGATTCAACCGTGGTGTACTTTTTACTGGTACTGCTGCTGGACGACGAGGTCGCCTGGCTACTGGATGCCGCCTGACTACTCGAAGTTGTTGTCGTGGTGTCGGCAGCCGAAGAACTGCTAGTCGCGGTCTCCGTCGAACTAGCAGTTGTCGTCTTCGTATCCGAACTATCTTTGGCCTTTTTGGTCGCTTGTTTCTTCGCGTGGTGACTCGAACTTTTGGCACTCGTCGACTTAGAACTCGACGAGCCGGCGGCGACCTTCTCCGTATTGTTGTTCTGGGGCCGATTGACCGAACTCTGCCGGGCCAGACCGTAAACCAATGAAGCCGCCGCAATAACAATAATAATAGCCACCAAAATGACCGTTACCATGGTATTACTATGATTTTGGCGTCGCGTCTTCGTTCGCGACAGGTTCCCCTGATCGTCCCGATCATCAGCAAACGACTGTTCCCACGGCCGCGACGTTTGGTCCTTAGGCGTTTGCTCGTCACGTTTCTGACTCATCATCTAACCTCCCTGAAAAACTTCCACCGGTAATTGTACCATACCCCATCGTTGAATTCCTTAATTATTCGATAAAAATAGCGTTTCTAAACGGGCGCGCCAGTCCAGTGTGACGGGGTTTACCGCCGGTTGAACCGTCCGTTTTAAGCCAAGGGCAGCTAAGTCTAATGGGACCTTAGCCGGGGCACAACACTTCGCCGTGTGTGTCGAGTCCGCCTGTCCAAATGCCGTTAACCAGCGGTCACGCAAACAATCTGGTTCACGGGCATACGCCAGCATTTGGGCCAGTGCGTGATGCCGTTCTTGCTCACGACGGGTAAATAACGTCTGCACCGCTGCCAGCGAAATCCCATGTTGATAGTAAAACGTCAACAGAGCGATGCCCGGATCATCGGAATCGAAAGCCTGCGGATGGGCGTAAAACCGCTGTATGGTCGTGTCATCGGGCCGGTTGGCCTCCATCAAGGTCAGTGGCAAGCGTTCATCTCCCGGCGCCGACAATAACACGGCCAAGCTCTGTTGCCCATCCCGGCCAGCTCGGCCCATTTCTTGGGCGTAACTCCCTAAATCAGTGGGCAAGTGGTAATGGATCACGTAGCGAATATCGTTCTTATCGATCCCCATCCCAAACGCACTGGTCGCACAGATCACTGCCAATTCGCCTGCCATAAACTGTTGTTGAATCTTAAAGCGATCCTCGCTGGACAAACCCGCATGATAAGCAGCAATCGGTAACCCCGTTTGTTCCTGTAACCATTGGGCCATGTCGCTGGCCAGTTGTTTGCTTGAGAAGTAGACCACTCCCGGAAAAACTAACTGAGAGACCAATTGTAAGAGGCGCTCCCGCTTCTCAGCATCGTTAGCGACCGCCTCCACATCGAGGAAGATGTTTGGCCGGTCAATGGATTCCGTGATGATCTGCGGCGTTGTGCGCAACTGTTTGGCGATTTCGTGTTGGGTGGCAGAATCGGCCGTGGCTGTTAACATCAACGTCAACGGTCGTGCCAATCTTTCCCGGATTGCCCCCAACAATAAGTATTCTGGCCGAAAATCCGGTCCCCACTGGACGATGCAGTGGGCCTCGTCGATCACTAGCAAACTGAGCCGCAGTTGTTGGACTTGCGCCAACATCGTGGGCTGAGCTAACATCTCTGGCGACAAGAATAAGAACTGATAGTCCGCGAAGTGGGCCAAAATCACCTGGCGTTCCGCGTAACTGGTCAACGACGTAATGGCTGCGACCCGGCGAAACCCGGCCACGCGCATCCGGTTGACTTGGTCGGTCATCAACGCTAACAACGGTGACACGATAAGGACGCAACCAGCATGCCGGTACCCGTAGAGCTGATAAATTAAGGTTTTACCGGCTCCAGTCGGAAGAACGGCCAAGGTATCCTGGTGTTGTTCAAGTGCCGTTAGGGCGGCTTGTTGTCCTTCACGAAAGGTTGTGTGCCCGAAGCCACGTTTCAAACTCGCCGTCAATGATTCCATCATGCCATCTCACCTTGCTTTCCGCACCAAATCGCGAGTAACCGAAAGGTGAAAAAATCGTAACGTGCCTGCAGTTCTGGCGTCAACGCCATATATTCCCAGTCATCTAGTGCTCCGGGCAATGCTGCGAGCAGGTCCTGGCGTGTCGTCTGCGGCAATAAGCGGTCGTAAGGCACCGCGGTCACCGGCAACATGATGGCGGCTTCTAACAGATGTTCGCGCACCGTGCTGGGTTTGATGTGCCGCTGTTGAGCGACCTGATCTAACGATAACGACGTGGTCGTCACAGCAGCTAACGTGGCTTGCGCACTACGCGTCACCGGCGTTTGCCAGGCCGGTGCCAAGAGGGGGTGTAACGGATGGTCACGCTTTCGAGCATCGGTCGCAATTTGAATCACCCCGTCGACTCGCCGTAAGTAAATCTCCCAGGCCGATTCTTGGTAGGTCCGCGCTAGCTGGGCCGTGGTCTGGCCAGGTTGCTGATACCCACTCAAACCAGCCGTTGTCACCATCGCCGTCAATTCTGGCAATTGGGTCAAACTGTGCGTCAAAGCCGTGAGCACCATTTGTGCTAAAGCTGTGCTTTTAATTTGGTGAAACCACTGTCGAACCGCTTGCTGCGTCGCGAGATCCGTCATCAAAGGATAGTACTGCACGTTATGATGGGCGTACTGTGAGACCACCTGGACAGCTAAAAAGAGTCGTTGCGTCACTAATTTCAAATCAACTCGTGGCCAGGTCAAAGCCGTTTGCGGGTGATAATAAGTCGTCGCCTGTTGCTGCGTATGCCCCGCTGGCGTTAGTCGTAACTGGGGCTGCTCATCTTGCGTCCAGGCGGCTAATCGTTGGGTCACCAAAGTCTGCGCTACCTGGTCCAACGCGCCCCGCTGTAACGCCTTATCGAGGCCTAGTAAGTAGAGGAGTCCGTACCGTTGCCCCCAATACAGAGTGGACACGGTTTTACGGCCCCGTAAGAGATTCTCAATCACCCGCAAGCGCCGCACCTGCCGCTGGCTTAACAACTGTAATAGGTCTTGCGGTGTCACCGCACTCCCCCCTTTCGTTCGTTTAGTCTTCTTTAGTTTACCATAATCAAAAGGGGGCCAACCACACGGTCGACCCCCTTCAACAAAACTTTACATGAAATTTTTAATTTTGATGCTGACCGAGCCAATTACCGAGACGCTTATGCAACAAGATGAACAGGAAGCCCAGGACGGCCCCCTTGATCAGGTTGAATGGCACGATACCAAACAGGACCAACTTCGGAACGGGCAAGCTCAAGGACATGCCCCAAACCTTTAAGTACAACGGCGTGATGAACCACAGGTTAGCGAGCGACAACACAATCGTCAAACTCAAAGTCCCCGCAATAACCGCTAAGACCTGCCGGGAAAGCGTCGCTGGCTTATGCTTCAACACGGCACTGATCGGCACGATGTACACGATGTCCGCAATAAACGCCGTGAAGATTCCAATGAAGTTCATGACGTCTAGCCCCGTTGACACGAAGTAGAGCAGTTCCTTAACCGCTGCAATCAAAATCGCACCCCCGGCGCCGAAAATACTCATCCCAAGTAATACCACCAAATCACTGAAGTCGAGCTTCATGTAGGGCACAATCGGGATAATCGGTAACGAAATAAACATCAGGACGTACGACACCCCTGCAAACAACGCCATCTCGACCATCGCGCGAACGCTAATTCCCTGTTGTCGACTTTCCATAACTCTGTTCCTCCTTACGGTCATCTCACACACGGCGGGACCAAAAAAGGCCTCGCCGCAGAAGGGCAAGACCTTGTTGATTACGTCAGGAAGCGCAAAGAGCAACGTCTCATCTTCTGCATACCAGACTTTACTGTCGGCTTCGGAATTGCACCGAATCAACCACATCGCTGTGGGTCGCGGACTTTTACCGCCGGTCGGGAATTTCACCCTGCCTTGAAGATGAACCTAATTAATTTTAATTACACACTTAATATGCAAACTTTCTTAAAGTTTGTCAAGACTTTCACTTACTTTGTTAAGCCCGTGAGGCGTTTTAATTCCTTTAATTCTTCGGGTTTTAAGTGGCGGGACTCTCCCGGCTGCAAACCCTTGAGAGTCAGGAAACCGTACTGCTCGCGCTTTAGTTTTTCAACGGGATACCCCACGGCCTCCAGCATTTTTTTGACCTGATGGTTGCGCCCTTCATGAATCGTGAGCTGCACGATCGCCGTCTGTTTCTTTTTGTCCGCGCTCAGGACCTTGGACTTTGCCGGTGCATAGTGATCGTCGTCCACGGTTATTCCTTGACGCAACTGGCGCATGGCGTCGTTACTGGGAATCCCCGTGACCCGGGCCACATAAACTTTCTCGACTTCGTAACGGGGGTGGGTCAACCGATTCGCCAGTTCCCCATCGTTCGTCAAAAGCAATAGGCCTGACGTGTCGTAATCCAGACGGCCGACCGGGTAGATCCGTTGGGGCACGTCTTCAATCAAGTCCACGACCGTCCGCCGCTTTTTCTCGTCGTGGGCCGTCGAGATTACCCCACGGGGCTTATACAACAGCATGTATACCGGTGTTTCCGTTGTGATGGGGACGTTATCGACTAAGATCTTATCGTGCACGCCCACCTTGGTCCCTAGTTCGGTCACCACGGCTCCGTTGACCTTGATGTGGCCACTCATAATCAGTTTCTCCGCTTGCCGCCGGGAGGCTACTCCCGCGTGGGCTAAGACTTTTTGGAGTCGTTCCATGTCTTGTCATCTCCTGAATTCAATTGTTGGTTAAAGGCCTGTAAAAACAAGTCCCCTTCATCGCCGTTGGCTTCAGCGGGGGTCGCCGCAGCCGGTAATGGGGGTAAGTCTTGTAACTGTTTTAAGCCGAAGTAATCTAAAAAGTAATCGGTGGTCCGATAAATTTTGGGCCGTCCTGGTTCATTTAACCGCCCAGCAGGTTCGATCAGCCGGCGCAAAACCAGTTTTTGGACCGTCGACGTGCTCTGTACGCCCCGAATCTCATCAACTTCGATTCGGGTAATCGGTTGCCGATAAGCAATGATGGCCAGAACTTCTAAGGCCGCCGGGGACAAAGCCGTACTCAGTGGACTTTCAAAGTAGCGCTGAATCACGGGGCTGAGCGCCGCCTTAGTGACCAAACGATACGTGGTGTCATTGACCATCAGTTCCAAAGCCGAATTCTCATCGGCCGTATACTTTTCGGCCAACCGCTCTAGATTCGCCAAAATGGCCGGGCGTAATAGCCCGGTCACGGTCGCCAAATCGGCAACCGTCATCCCCTCGTCACCGCTGACGAACAGTAAGCTTTCAATCTGTGCGAGTGGTGTCATCGACCAAGCCCCCTTCTTGACGTGCACTAACTTCCAGTGGCACTAACCGACTGGCTTGGCGTAGCGTGACCTGCCGCTGACGAGCTAATTCGAGTACCGCCAAAAAGGTCGTCACGACTTCGTCTAAGACTGGTGCCGGCCCAAATAACCGGTCAAAAGCTACCGGTCGCGTTGTCCTCAGCAATCGTTGTAGGACCGTATGCATCTGGTGCTTGATTGTGAAATGTTCCGATGCCACGTGCTGGGTCACCGGCCGAGTCGCGGTCGCTCGGTGCGCTAAGTGAATCAACGTCGCTTGCAGATCGTTGACCGTTACTCCGGGAGCCACGGTCAACGGCGTATCTGCCGGCACCGGCATGGCTGGACGGGTGAAGTGTTGTTGACGTGCTTGCGCGCGTTTTTTTAACACGGCCGCGGCGCGTTGGTAACGCTGATACTCGACTAGTTGGGCCACCAATTCGGCCCGCGGATCATCAGGTTCATCGTCATCATCCGCCGGGGCTAAGGTCTGCGGCTTCGGCAGTAAGAGTTTGGCCTTAATAGCCATCAAATTAGCCGCCATCACGAAGTATTCCCCAGCAACGTCCAACCGCAACGTCTGTAACTGGTGTAAATAAGTCAAGTACTGACTGGTGATGGTGGTGATGCGGATATCGTAAATATCCATTTTATTCGTTTTAATCAGGTGTAATAAAAGATCTAATGGGCCTTCAAAGTCACTGACTTGAATCAGTGGCTGGCCGGTCGAGGTGGTTTTGTCCATGCTGAAATTCCCACTTTGCAATAATCTGTGATGTCGCGAGGGTCCCCATCAGTCGCTGTTTTGGGGTCGCGGTCGCGAGTTGGTCGAGCATTTGCCATTCATTGGTGGTCGATTGTTTGTCCGGCATCAGCCCGACCAGCCGGACGATGATGTAATTGGCTTGCAGTTCGGTTCCCACGACCCCTGCAAAATCATCGTACTGGTCTTTCCATAAATATAACGTGCGGTCGTCACCGCCCTGGTACCAGGTCAATTCCTGTTGGAGTCGGTCCCAGTCCTTAAATGCGGGTAACAAACTCATAATTCCCATCGCAATTTTTTGATAGTCACTCCGATACTTTAATAACATCCGTGCGCCTCCAATTTTCGCGTTAGGCCCGGGGGTGATACCGGTCATAGACGGCCGCCAGGCGCTGCTTCGAAATGTGCGTGTAAATCTGTGTCGTGGTGATATCGGCGTGCCCCAACAATTCCTGCACGACCCGCAAATCAGCCCCGTTCTCCAAAATGTGCGTGGCAAACGAGTGGCGCAGGGTGTGGGGCGTTACGTCTTTTTTGATATCCGCTAACGCCACGTAATGCTTGATCTTTTGCCAAATGGCCTGGCGGGTCAAGCCGCCGCCGTGAGCGTTCAAGAACAAATATGGACTGGTCCGCCGCTTCAATAGAACCAGGCGACTGGTCTTGAGATACCGGGTAACCCAGTCACAAGCCACGTCGCCGATGGGGACGATGCGCTCCTTGCCTCCCTTACCTAGGGTCTGCAAGAGGCCCATCTCCAGGTGCAAATCACTGAGCTTCAAATGCACGAGTTCGCTGACCCGCAAACCCGTGGCGTACAGGACCTCCAGCATTGCGCGGTCGCGCACCCCGTATTTCGTGGTCACGTCGGGCGTCGCTAAAAGCCGGGTGACCTCGGCGACCGTCAAGACCGCCGGTAAATGTTCGGCGTGCTTGGGGGCGGCCACGTTAGCCATCGGGTTTTCTGTGAGCTGATGAGTCTCCATCAAGTATCGGTAATATTTTCGCAGGGCCGAGACCGCGTGAATCACCGAATTCCGCGATTTTCCCTGTTGGGTGAGCGTCGCCAAATACGCCATCAACTGGGACCGGTCGCAAGCCTTAAAATCGTTTATCTGCCGGTGCTGTAAATACGCCGCTAGTTCGCGTAATTCCTGGGCGTAGCTGGTCACCGAATTTCGGGCCAAGCCCTGCTCGACCGTCAAATAATGGGTGAAATCCGCAATCGCCATTTCAAATGGTCGCACCCGACCGCCCCCTTACTTAAGCCTGCGGTGCCGAATCGTCGGTCGCTTGATCGGTGACCAACCAAAGCTGTCCGTCGTGTTGGGTGATCTTGCGGTCCTTTAAGAGGTGGCCGATGGCCCGCTTGAACTGGCCCTTGCTAATGCCAAAGTAGGCCCGAATTGCGGCCGGCGAACTTTTGTCGCTGAACTCTAAATGGCCAGCTTCGCTATGTTCCAACGCCGCCAGCAACATGGCGGCATCGTCATCGATAGCTTCGTAGGCTCTAGGCTTTAAGGATAAGTTCAACGTCCCGTCGTCGTGCACGCCGATGATTCGCCCGTGGACTTCCGCCCCTAAATGCGGTTCAACGTCCCGTTCATCCGGGTGAATGAACCCCAACTCGTAGTGGTCGGTCATGACTCGGGTCCCGACGAGTTTGTTTTGGACCACGGTCGCCGTCACGTTGGCATTTTCCATCCGCTTCTTACCCGGTTGTGCAATCGCATGGAAGATATCCATGTCGGCCAGTACGCCCCAAAGGCGTTGCTTGTGGTCTTCGCGCAACGCGATCAACAGCTTGTCACCTTGCTGTGGCCACAGTTCCATCATGCTCGGCAGGTCATCTAACGAGACGACCATATCCTTGTTGGGCAAGCCGATGTCCACAAATACTCCGAGCGTTCGCTGGCTCCGGACTACCGTGCCCCAACCATAGTGGTCCACCTGGACCTGCGGGGCGTTCCGGGTAATGGTCAGATGATGATCTTCACTTTCGTACGCGAAGCCCTTAAACGTGGCCCCCGCTCTCAAAGGTTTTTTGATTTCTTGCTTGGCCAGCCGAAAAGTGGTGCCTTCCGCTTGAACGAAATAGTCCGTTTCGTTTTCGTCGGTCACACTTCCCGTAATCATACGGCCTAATAAGTTTTCCATAATTTCCTCGTTTCTGGATGGGAATGACCCCATCCGGGTCTCAATCGATCGATTTTGTGGACCGTACCGGATAAATCAAGTACCTAGTACCGGCCACTGCCGTTCGTTCTCAAAGTCGCTAACTTGTATTCTACACGGAAATCTCCCAACTAGCGAGGGGCGCGACGCAAAAAAGCCGTTTTTCTCCCGGTCGACCCGTAAAAAAACGGACTCACCAATTGGCAAGTCCGTTTCAATCATTAATTTAATGTCGCTTAAAGTGCGTTAGAAGCACCGTGGTAAACGATTCCCCGACGAGAATCGACCGTAATCAATTCACCATCAGAAATCTTATCACTGGCCCCAGCAGCGCCCACGATCACTGGAATTCCCATGGAAATTCCAACGACTGCGGCGTGAGAAGTCAACCCACCGTTTTCAACGATAACGGCGCTGGACTTTTCGATAGCTGGTAAGTAGTCCTTGTCGGTGTTCTTGGCAATCAAGATACCACCTTCAACGGTCTTGGCGTTGGCTTCAGCAGCAGAGTTGGCAATCACTGCCTTACCGATGACCGTATCGTCGCCGACACCTTGACCTTGAACGAGCTTGGAACCAATCAATTGGATCTTCATCAAGTTCGTCGTGCCTCGTTCGCCAACTGGAACCCCAGCGGTGATCAGGATTAAGTCGCCTTCCTTAGCCAAGCCCGTTTCAACGGCCTTAGCTGCGGCTAAGTCGAACATTTCATCGGTGTTGGATGGCTTTTCGGTCACGATTGGGTAAACGCCCCAGTTAACCATTAAGCCACGCCGAGTCCGGTCATCAAAAGTGACCGCTAAGATGTTCGCGTTTGGCCGGTACTTCGAGATCATCTTGGCCGTGTAACCTGATTCGGTTGCCGCCACGATAGTCTTAACACCCAATTGTTGCGCAACCCGAGCAACGGAAGCCCCGATAGATTCGGTGACGTCACCGTTGTCAAAGCTCAAGTTGTCACGACCAAAGTCAGCCAAAGCATTTTCAGCCTTGATGTCGATTTGGTTCATGGTTGCAACGGATTGAACTGGGTATTCCCCGTTGGCACTTTCACCGGATAACATGGTAGCGTCAGTCCCATCAAAGACGGCGTTAGCCACGTCAGAAGCTTCGGCACGCGTTGGGCGTGGGTTTTCTTGCATGGAGTCCAACATTTGGGTAGCCGTGATAACTGGCTTACCTAACAAGTTGCACTTCTTGATGAGGGCTTTTTGAACCAACGGGACGTTTTCCGTTGGGATTTCAACCCCCATGTCCCCACGAGCAACCATTAACCCATCGGACACCTTGATAATGTCGTCAAAGTTGTTGATACCTTCTTGAGATTCGATCTTTGGGAAGATTTGAACGTGTTCCATGTGCTTTTCTTCGAGCAGTTCACGAATGTCCATCACATCTTGTGGCTTCCGAACGAAGGAAGCAGCGATGAAGTTGATTTCGTGGTCCAAACCAAAGCGAATATCGTCGGAGTCCTTTTCCGTGATCCCAGGTAAGTTGATGGAAACACCAGGGGCGTTGACACCCTTCCGGGAACCTAAGACACCGTCGTTTTGAACCTTAACCAACAATTCCTTAGTAGCATCGTCCTTCTTTTCAACGACCGTGTCTAACAATCCATCGTCGAATAAGACGTGGCCACCTTCATGGACGTCATCGAACAAGCCAGGGTAAGTGACCGCAATCTTGTCCTTCGTTCCCTCTAAGGAAGCATCCATGGAAATACGGAATTCGTCGCCAGTGTTGAATTGGAGCTTGCCGCCCTTTTGAACGGTCGTCCGGATTTCAGCACCCTTCGTGTCCAGCATAATGCCGACAGTCTTACCAGTAATCTTTTCCGCCTTGTGGACGTTTTCCAAACGGCCAAGGTGTTCTTCGTGATCACCATGGGAGAAGTTGAACCGGAAAATGTTAGCTCCGGCCTCGATCAACTTAACGATGGTATCCACGTCAGTACTTGCAGGACCAAGGGTACTTACAATCTTGGTTTTCTTCATTAGAAAAATCTCTCCTTTAGAATTGGCACGAATTCGGTCGCCAAACAGAAAGTTTGGTAGACCAAAATCTTCAGCACAAATTTGATTCCAGAAGTATTTTAGCACTTTTAAAAATTTATGTCTGCTATGTTCGCTGAATTTCAGCGACTTTGTTGCCAAATTCTCAAAGTAAGCGTTTTCCGTTGACGCGCAATCGAATTTTGACAAACCAATTACAGTTTTTCCTTATCTTTAAATAAGCCCACCATTACTCACTAGTGGTTGACGTCGGCGTCGGAATCGTGAAGCCCAGGTCCCGGATGTCGGCATCGAAGGTCTTAACCGTGTCGAGGGAAACTTGAAGCGCTTTCTTGCCGAGTTTCGGTAACTTGGCCAAAATTTTTGGTGGTACCGTGATGATATCGCACCCCGTTTGGTCCGCTTGAACGATGTTAAAGACTTCACGAGTGCTGGCCCATAACAGCTCGATTCGTGGCTTAGCGTGGCATAATTTCGCAGCTGCCCGCATCAATGGTACCGGGTCGACTCCGGTATCGGCGATTCGGCCCGCAAAGACAGAGACGATCCCCCCAGTTCGTTCACTTAACGCTTGAACCGCCAATTTAACTTGCTCAAGTGTCGTGATAGCTGTGACGTTGACCTTTACACCAGCTTGCGATAATCGTTGGATGACCGCCGTGTTGTCAACACCGGTGGCGCGAATGATAGGTACCTTGACCGCAACGTGCTTCCCTAAGTCCGCCAAAACCAGGGCCTCTTTTACCATCTGATCCGGGTCACTGGAGAAGACCTCGAAACTGATCGATTGGTCGGGAAAGGCAGCTACGGCGGCCCGAGCAAAAGCCAAATAATCCGTAATCCCCGCCGCCTTCATCAAGCTGGGATTCGTGGTAAATCCCTGCACCCGCCCCGTTTGTGCGACCTGTTGCATGGCGGTCAATTCCGCCCCATCCGAATATAGCTTCACGTTTAATTGCATGAAAAAAGCCTCCAAATTAAATGATATTAGTTATTGGTATAATCGTATCAAAGCTAATATAAATAGTCTAGAGGCATTTTTATTTAAATTGGTCTATCCATTTTTAAAGACGACGTTACCGGCGCCCATCAATCGTTCTAACGATGCCGTCAGGGCCGCATCAGCCGTTAACCACTGTTGCCGGGGCAGGACTCGCTTCTGGTCGGTCTGCGGCTGATACACAATCACCGGGACATCTCCCGCATGTTGGGTCAAGACCTGGGCCAATTGCGCCGCCACTTTTCGGTCATCGTGATCGGCATCAACGCGGATAAACCAACGAGCCCCCGCGGGTAACGTCACCGGCTGAGGAGCCGCGGACAAACGGTTGGCCACTAGTTGCAGCCCGCGTTTGCGTTCCACCTTGCCCGTAACCACGACGACTTGACCGGTCGCTAACCAGGTGCTAGCTTGGCGAAATTGGTTGGGAAAGACCGTGATGCTCACATCAGCGGATTCGTCGCTGCCGGTGAGAAACGCCATCGGCTCGCCTCGCTTGGTGCGAATCTTGCGAATCCCCGTGACGTAGACCACCACGGTGGCCCGCTGGACACTGGCCAAATCACTGATTGGCACTGCGTGGAGCTTTCGCCTAAGGTCCCGGTACTGCTCGACCGGGTGACCGGACAAATATGCGCCCAAGACCGCTTCTTCCTTTTGAAGCTTGGTCATCAAATCTAAATCGGGTTGATGTTGGACCTTGGGTGCTAAGGCCGCAAACAGGTCCACGTTGTTGCCCGAAAGTTCGACCGTGCTCAAAAATTCGGGAATCGCCGCAATCAGTTCCGCCCGGTTGTACCCAAAGTGATCGAAGGTCCCCGCATAGACCATGGCGTTCAACAGGTCGGCCTTGCGGTACTTAGGATCAGTGCGGTTCAAAAAGTCATGTAAGGTCTTGAACGGCCCATTCTCGTGCCGTTCGGCTAAAATCGCTCGCAAAAAATCGCGTCGCACGCCCTTGATCGAACTCAACCCAAAGATGATCGCCTGATCTTGCAAATTAAAGTAAGCCGTCGAGCGGTTGATATCTGGCGGTAACACGGTCACCCCGTGGCGTTTGGCTTCGGTTAAGTACATCTTAGTCTTTACCGGGACGTTGATCACCGAATTCAGCAACGCCGCATAAAATGGTCCCGGGTAGTGGGCCTTCAAATAGGCTAGTTGAAACGCCAGCTTACTGTAAGCCACCGCGTGGGAGCGGTTGAACCCGTAGTTGGCGAACCGGTCCATATAGGCGAAGACGCGTTGGGCCACATCTTCTGAGTAGCCCTTCTGTAAGGCCCCCTGGACGAATTGCTTTTGCATGGCATCCATGGTCCGGTGCTTCTTCTTACTCATAGCCCGCCGCAATAAATCGGCTTGGCCCAGTGTAAAGCCCCCCATGGCTGACGCTACCTGCATAACCTGCTCTTGGTAAACCAAGACGCCATAGGTGGGACCTAAAATGGGTTTCAACGCATCGGCCGCATAGGTCACGGGTTCCTTGCCCTGTTTGCGGTTAATGAAGGTACCGATATTTTCCATCGGCCCCGGCCGGTACAGCGCGTTTACGGCCGCGACCAGTTCAAAACTATCGGGTTTTAATTGGCGCAAGACCCGCTTGATACCGGCCGATTCAAATTGGAAGACCCCGTTAGTCTCTCCTTGGGCAAATAGCTGGAGTGTCGCCGCATCGTTGAGATCGATATCGTTCACGGATAGTGCGTGACCCGTTTGCTTGCGGACTAACCGCAGGGCGTTCGCCAGGATACTAAGATTTCGTAGTCCCAGGAAATCCATCTTCAACAATCCCACGGCTTCGACGGTGTCCTTAGGATACTGGGTCATGAGCAAGCCTTCACTCCCCGGTTGGAGCGGCACCAGATCCGTCAGTTGTCCCTGGCTCAATACGATACCGGCCGCGTGGGTCGAGTAATTTCGCGGTAAGCCTTCCAATTGTCGCGCCGTAGTAAAGAGCAAGCGATTGCGGTCGCTATCGGCCACCAGATTGCGCAACCGTTGCGATTGTTGGTAGGCAGCTTGCAAGGTGATGTGCAACTGGTTCGGAATCGCCGCACTCCAATCACTCATTTCAAAGGCACTCACGCCTAAGACGCGACCCACGTCGCGTAACGCTGCCTTGGCCGCCAGAGTCCCGAACGTAATAATTTGGGCGACTCGTTCGTGGCCGTACTTGTCGTGAACGTACTGGAGGACCTCCTGCCGTCGATCATCCGGGATATCCAAATCAATATCAGGCATCTGGGCCCGTTCCTCGTTCAAGAACCGTTCAAACAACAGGTGGTAGGCCAGTGGGTCCACTTCCGTGATGGCCAGCGCATACGCCACTAACGACCCGGCCGCTGAGCCTCGGCCCGGACCGGTCTGGATATGAGCGCGGTGCGCAAAGTTCATGACGTCCCAGACAATCAGAAAATAATCATCAAAGCCCATCCGGTGGATCACGCCCAATTCATGGGTCAACCGCTCTTGGTAGGCGGCTCGGTCTGCCGTTGCGTGGCCTTGCAAACGCGCAGCTAGTCCCCGCTCACAAAGTTGTTGAAGGTAGGCTTGTGAACTCAACTGTTGCGGCGTTGGAAACTGGGGTAATTGTGGCTGTTGAAAGTGCAAGGTCACCTGCACATCGGCCGCCAACTGCCCGGTCGCCGTCGCCGCTGCCGCTAGCTGACCCGCATACCGATTAGTCTGGTCCGCCGCCGGCATCAACCAATGGTCGCCTAATTCGTGCTGTTTGGTTTGGGGGTCATCAATCGTGGCCCCCGCCGCAATCGCCCGAAGCACGTTTACGGCGAAATCGTCTTCGCGGTTCAAATAAGTCACCGGACTCAACGCGACCAACGTGGTTTGCGTTTGCTCAGCGACCGCCGATAACCCATCCTGGAGAACCAAAGCGGTATCTGCAGCGACACCCAAATACAGGTGTTTTGCGGGGACCCATTGTTGTAAGCGTTGGACCACCTGAACGGCTGCCGGAGCATCCCCCGCAACCAACAATTGGTGAACTTCGCTATCCAGCGGAGCGATTACGTCTAGATGGGTCAAATTCGCTGATTGTCGCGCTAAGTCGACGGGGGCTTCGCCGACCTGATAGGCTGTCGTCAGCTGCATCAACTGCTGGTATCCCGTGAAGTCACGGGCAATGAAGACCCAGTTGAGTTCGCTTTCCCCGTTGACCACCAGTCCCTGCGTGGTCAACGTCAACCCCAGTAACGGTTGGATTCCAGCCGTTTGGCAGGCGTTATAAAAGGCTACCGTGCCGTACATGACGTTTTTATCAGTCAGAGCTAACGCCGTGTAGCCCCGTTGTTTCGCCGTTTGCACCAATTCGGTGATTCGATTGGTACTTTGTAACAGACTGTAGGTGCTGAAGACTTGTAATGGCACAAACACGTCGCTTTCTCCCCTTCCTAGTTTGCTCTATTATACCAGAAAAACGCGCTCGTTTAACTGCAAACGAACGCGTGTTCTGAATTTTATCTTGAGGGGTAACAGTCTTATTTGACCAATAACATCCGGTCACGTAACCGCGTCATGGTCATAAAATCATCCGTGAAAATACCAGCGACTTGTTGCTGAAACAACTCATAAGCTTCAGCAGGCTCATCGACCGTCCAAATTCGTTCCGTTACCGGAATATCGGCTTGGTAATGCTTTAAATGTAATCCCTCGAGGTGTTCGTTAGTCACAAACGCCTTGGCGTTCACCACCGGTTTCCCAGTCAACCAGCAACAAGCCTCGTCGGGTGCCAACAACTGGCAAGCCTTTAAGGATGGCAGGTAAAACGACGAGAAAATCACGGGCCGCGCAAGGGTCACGGTATCTAGCATATCCAAAACGATCTTCTCAATCCCTGGGTAGCGAACTTTGTTGGTCTTAAACTCTAGGTTGAGCTGCACATCCTGGTCGCCCACTAACGCTAACAGTTCCGCTAACGTGGGAATTACTTCGCCACGATCCAAGTGAAACTGTCGTAGTTCCGCTAGGGTGTAATCCTTAATGAACCCTTTGCCATCAGTGGTCCGGTTGAGCTTTTCGTCATGCATGATGACGGGGACTCGATCCTTCGTCAGTTGAACATCAAACTCCAAGCCATCGATGTGGTGGGCCAACGCATAGTCGAACCCGGCTAAACTATTCTCTGGGAATTGCGCTGGATACCCCCGGTGGCCAAAAATTGCCGTGCGGATTGCCATAATTTTCCTCCTCATAACCCTTCTTTTAACTGATCAACGCCACCTTAACTTACTCAAGAATAGCCGTTAGACCGATTATTATTGCTGATGTAACTATTCATTGATTTCTGGGCGGTAGCCAATGCTTTTTGTGGGTCACTCCCCTGATAAATCTGTTCCATGGCCGTTTGGGTCAGGATCCGGGCCTGAATCAAGCCCTGTAAAAAGATACCCGAGTTGGTATTGTTCGGCGTAGCGGCGCGCAATTGTTCTCCTGGAACTTTAGTTGCCGGCAACTTTTGATAAAGTGCCTGTAATTCCGGTTCCTTTTGCGAATCCTTGTTCAACGCCAAGTACCCGGTCGCAACTTGCCAAGCCGCCTGATTCTTAGCCGTCAGCAAGTACTTGATGAAGTCCCAAGCCCCCCGTTGAACGTGGGTCGTCTTGTCGTTAGAGATCCACAGCGAGGCGCCCCCAATGGCGACTCCGTTGGCTTTTTGACCATCCGGATGCGGGTAATAAGTGATGCCCAATTTGTCCGGGTTACCCTTGGTCAGTTGCCCAATCGTAGCCGAGCTTTGGAGAAACATCCCCAACCGGCCCGATAAGAAGCTCGCCGTTTCGTTATTAACAGCGTTGGCGCCGGCCCCGTAGTTCACGAAGCTGCCGCGCTTCAAATTCGTTTGGATCCACTGCATAGTCTGGACTGCCGCCGGTCCGGTGAAGTTAACGGCCGTTGGGGTCCCAGCATGCCCGTCTTCCCGGTTAGCTAATGACTCCCCCGAGTTAGCCAGGAACTGTTCGAACAGCCAGCCATAGATTTCCACGGTGATCCCCTGGACCTTTTTATGCGAGCGGGTCATTAACTGAGTCGCCACCCGGGTGATATCCTGATACGACGGGTTGACCGGCGGTGGCGTGATCCCGTACTTTTTCAGTAACGTCGCGTTATAGTACAGGACCGGTTGTGACGTATTGAACGGCATCGAGAGTTGCACTCCTTTATTGGCGTAAAAGGCGCGGGCCCCCGACGCAATCTTTTGGACCGGATAATGGTCCTCGTCGATAAACTTTTGGACCGGCGTGGTGTACCCCGTGTGGTGCAACTGGCTAGTCGAGATATCCATCGATTGGAAGACCGCCGGTGAGGCATCAGTCCCGTGAGTATCGATGATCTTCTGGACCGCCTCATTATAGTTCCCTTCAAATTCGGGAACGACTTCATACTTTGTTTGTGAGTGGTTAAAATTTTTGACCAACGTCAATAATTCTTGCTGGGCAGGACCGGTCATTTCGTGCCAAAAAACCACTTTCGTCCGGGTATTGGCCTGAGCCGTGGTCGCCCGCTGATGCGTGGCCCACCCTAAGCCAATAGCAGCCACAATAATCAGACACAGGCCAGCTAATCCCCAGCGTTCCCAGTTACGTATCCGTCGCATTATTTCGTGGCCCCTTCGTTCAACCCGTTCTTGAAGTAGTGCTGCCCAACGAACAGAACTAATAACGTTGGGATCACTACGATCACGGCACTGGCTTGGATCATCCCCCAATTGTTGAAGGTTTCTTGGGACTGCAGTTGCCGCAAACCGTCTTGCACGGGACGAAACTTATCGCTAAACGTGGTCAACATCGGCCAGAGGTATTGGTTCCAGCTTTCCAGAAAACTGTAAGCCGCCAGCGTGAAGATGCTAATGCGGGCGTAAGGTAACGCCACGCGCCAATAGAATTGCCAGTGATTCAGGCCCTCGATATCGGCGGCTTCCTTGAGTTCCCCGGGAATCTGGCGAAATGCCTGGCGCAACATGAAAATGCCAAAGGCCGAGGTCAGAAACGGAATCACCATGACCGCGTAATGGTTCAACAGGTTCAAGAACCGAACCGTAGCGAAGTTTGGAATCACCTCAGCTTCAAATGGGAGCATCATGGTCGCTAAAATGACGTAGAATAGGAAATCTCGACCTTTGAATTTAAGAAAGACGAACGTGTAAGCCCCCAGTGAACAGAATAAGACCTGCGCCAACATGGTCAGCGTCGAAATCACCAGGCTGTTGACCAGATACCGCAGAATGGCTGTCTGTTGCACCGCATCGACGTAATTGGCCAGCGAAAGGTGGGAACTGATTAGAATCCCCTTGGCAATATCAGCCGTGGGCATCAAACTGGTCCAGAAACCAAGAATAAATGGTCCTAAGATTAACAGAGCCAGGAGTCCCAAGCCTAGATACCGAAGGGATTTGTGCGTTTTGGTCAGACTCATCATTAGTAAGTCACCCGCTTTTCGAGGAATTTGAATTGCAGTAACGTGAACAAGGCAATGACCAGAGCCAAAATGATCGACTCGGCACTAGCCATGCCATAGTTCCCGGTCAAAAAGGCATCCTTATAAACTTGGTAGACCATCAGGTTCGTCGCATTGTTCGGCCCCCCGGCGGTCATCAGATCAATCAGCCCGAAACTCTTGAACGCCCCGATCAACGTGACCGTTGCGGTAAAGAACAGCGTAGGTGAAATCATCGGCAACGTCACGTGCCAGAATTGGTACCTCTTAGACGCCCCTTCAATATCTGCTGCTTCGTACAACGTCGGGGGCACCATCTGGAGGGCCCCAAAGAGAATCAAGAAGGTGAAACCGAGGTTCATCCAGACCGTCGAAACGATGATGGCGACCATCGCCCAGCCGGGATCGGTCAACCAATTGATCACCGGTAAATGGAAGAAGGCGGCAATCTGGTCCAATAACCCGACCGAAGGACTAAAGATGAACAGCCAGAAAATGGCTGCGACCGAGACCGAGACCCCCATCGTCGCCGAAAAGATGGTCCGGAACCACTGAATCCCGGCCAGCTTTTGAACGGTCGCTTGCGCCAGCAAGATACCTAGCGCGAGGGTCAAAACGACGACCCCGACCACGTAGAACCCCGTTGCCGTAAGACTGGCTCGGTAAGCCGCCGAGGTCAACAAGCTCACGTAATTTTTTAAGCCCACAAAGACAGTCGGTCGCCCCACATTATTGGTTAAAAACAAGCTCAAATAGAGCGTCCGTACCATCGGGTAAAAGACAAACACGCCTAAAATCAGGAGCGATGGTCCTAAAAAAGCGGCGGCATAATACTTATCATTGACGTGGACGTTAAAGCCCTTGGCTGCTGTTTTGGCAAAGGACTTAACGGTTGGCTGCGACTTGGGAACGCTGTGTCCGGCTTCCATTGGTCATACCTTCTTTCAAAATGAATTGGGCCTGGCCTTGTGCATCAAACACATAAACCGTCCCGGTGATCTTGACCGCTAGTTGTTCTCCGGGACGATAAGCCATGGCGGGGTCCCCCACTAATTCCAAGGCCGTCCCGTCGGCCAGTTGCGTTTCTAGTAGCATGTTAGCGCCCAGGTACTCTACCGTCTGGACTTGCACGTTAGGTGTCGCGGTGTCCCGCGGCAGAATGGTCAAGGCGTTGGGCCGAATCCCAACTGTGTAATCAGCTACCGCTAAGGGGCGGGGTAGAGGCAACTTCAACGTCTGGGCCAAAGTCAGTTCTTCATCGCCACTCACCCGTGCCGGCAAGAGGTTCATCCGGGGAGCCCCGAAGAAACTAGCCACGAACGTGTTGACTGGCTGGCTATAGATTTCGAGGGGCGTCCCAATCTGTTGCACGTGGCGGTCGTGTAGCACCATGATGTGGTCAGCCATAGTCATGGCTTCCACCTGATCATGCGTCACGTAGATCACGGTCAAGCCTAATTTTTGCTGGAGGTTCCGCAATTCGGTACGCATCTTGACCCGCAACTGGGCGTCAAGGTTCGAGAGCGGTTCGTCCATCAAACAAATCTTGGCGTCACTGGCCACCGCACGGGCCAGTGCGAACCGTTGCCGTTGCCCACCGGAAAGGTCGCGGGGCTTACGATCCTTGAATTCGGTGAGGTTGACCAGTTCCAAGGCTCGATTGACGCGGTCAGCCACTTCAGCTGCTGGGAACTTACGAGCTTTCAGTCCAAACCCAACGTTATCTGTGACCGATAGAAACGGAAAGAGCGCGTAACTTTGAAACACCATCGTGAGCTTACGATCCTTGGGCGGCAGATTCGTTGCGACTTGACCATCGATGGTCAACTCGCCTGCCGAAATGGGAATCAACCCAGCAATCATACGTAATAACGTACTTTTCCCACATCCTGACGGGCCGACGATAGCGAAGAACTCACCACTTTCGATTTCCGCTTGAACGTCGCGTAAAACCCAATCCTCAGCGTGATATGCCTTACTGAGGCCATCCAATTTAATTGACATCTTGCCACTTCCCTTATTAAAAACTAGTCTCAGTGTAAGGAAAGCATGTAAAGGACCCGTATGTTCCGTGTAAATGGTTTGTATTATCCCCGCAACCAACCACCGGCAACGGTAAGCTCAGTGAACAATCCATTAAAAAAAGCCCCGCCTCCACGGCCTGAATGGCCATTGAGACTGGGCTTATACTGCGTTGTTACTGTTGAACTTCGGCGGGCGTTTGCACTTGATGCGTGAACGTCAGTTGATCATCCGCCACGTCGATGGTGATCAAGCTGTGAGCAGGAATCTCACCCGCAATCAACAACTTGGCCAACGGCGTCTCGACGTGGGTGGTGATGAACCGTTGCAATGGTCGCGCCCCGTAAGCTGGCAGGTACCCAGCTTGGGCAATCCATTGTTGGGCCGCTGGCGTGATGGTCAAGTCTAACTGTTGTTCATGCAGGCGCGTCGCTAACCGGGCGACCAATTTGACCACGATTTGTTGGACGTCGGCTAACGTCAGTGGCGTGAACATGATGGTCTCATCGATCCGGTTCAAAAATTCGGGCCGGAAGTGTGTTTGCAACAATCGAGCGACCTGTTCTTGCGCGTCCTTGGTCAGTTTTCCCTGGTCATCGGTCCCTTGTAACAGGATGTCGGACCCCAAGTTCGAGGTCATGATCAAGATCGTGTTCTTGAAGTCCACGGTCCGACCCTGACTATCCGTCAAGCGGCCATCGTCTAAGACCTGTAATAACAAGTTAAAGACGTCCGGATGTGCTTTTTCCACCTCATCAAACAAGACGATGGTGTACGGGTTACGCCGGACGGCCTCGGTTAGTTGGCCCCCTTCTTCGTAGCCCACGTAACCGGGCGCTGCACCAACTAGCCGGGACACGGATTCCTTTTCCATGTATTCGCTCATGTCGATACGGACCATGTGATCTTCGCTGTCGAATAAGTTAGCGGCCAACGCTTTGGCCAGTTCTGTCTTTCCGACCCCGGTCGGACCTAAGAAGAGAAATGAGCCCAACGGTTTGGTCGGATCCTGTAACCCGGCGCGGGACCGCAGGACGGCATCCGCCACGGCAGCTACGGCTTGGTCCTGGCCCACGACCCGGTCATGCAACCGGTCACCTAATTTCAAAAGCTTTTCGCGTTCGCCTTGGACCAACCGAGTGACCGGGATCCCCGTCATCCGACTGACCACGGCCGCGATTTCGTTCGCCGTCACGGATTCGGAGACCAGCCACTTCTTTTGATGGTTGCGGGCTTCCAGTTCCGTCAGTTCCTTTTCCAGCTGCGGAATAGTCCCGTGTTGGAGCTTAGCCGCCTTGGTCAGGTCGTACTGACTTTCGGCGTCAGTCAATTCGCGCTTGGCCCGGTCAATTTCGGTCTTCTTGGTCCCGAGTTGTTGGATTGCCGTCTTTTCGTCCGTCCACTGAGCGCTCAAACGGTCGACCTTCTCCTTGATGTCGGCCAGTTGCTTGGTGAGTTCTTGTAAGCGAGTCTTCGATGCGGCGTCGGTCTCTTGCTTCAATGCCGTTTGTTCGACCTGCATCCGCATCATCTGACGCTGGGCTTGGTCCAGTTCGGTTGGTGCCGAGTTCATCTCGACCCGAATCGAAGCCGAGGCTTCATCCACCAGGTCGATGGCCTTGTCGGGCAAGAAACGGTCGGTCAAATAGCGGTTCGACAACTTAGCGGCCGCTACCAGGGCATTGTCGTGAATGCGGACCCCGTGATGGATTTCGAAGCGTTCGCGAATCCCCCGCAGAATCGTGACCGTGTCGGCCACGCTGGGTTCGTCGACCACGACTCGCTGGAACCGGCGGGCCAAGGCCTTATCTTTTTCCATGTATTCCCGGTACTCATCGAGCGTGGTGGCCCCAATCAGGTGAAGCTCACCGCGAGCTAGCATTGGTTTCAAGAGGTTCCCGGCGTCCATGCTGCCTTCCGCCTTACCAGCCCCCACAATGTTGTGAATTTCGTCGATGAACATGATGATTTGACCGTCGCTCTTGGTGACTGCCTTTAAGACGGCCTTCAAGCGTTCCTCAAATTCACCGCGGTACTTGGCCCCGGCAATCAATGCGCCCATATCGAGGGAAAAGATAGTCTTGTCTTTCAAGTTGTCGGGCACGTCGCCGCGCACGATTCGTTGGGCCAAGCCCTCCACGATGGCGGTCTTCCCAACGCCGGCTTCCCCAATCAAGACGGGGTTGTTTTTGGTTTTCCGTGACAAGATCCGAATCACGGACAAGATTTCGTCATCCCGGCCAATGATCGGGTCGATTTTTCCACTGCGCATAGCTTGGACTAAATCAATTCCGTACTTCTTCAAGGCCTGGTACTGGGATTCCTGATTTTTCGAGGTGACTCGTTCGCCGTTGCGAACTTGGTCCACGGCCAGCTTTAATTGTTTAGTGGTCAAACCTTGTTGCTTCAAGTAGTCGGTCAGGCTTTCCCCACTTAACTGCATCAGCGCCAAGACCACCATGTCGATAGCCAAGTACTCATCATGGTAACTGTCCTTCAACTGGTCGGCCTGTTGCAACAGAGTGGTCAAATTATTGGAAAAGGTCTGACCATATTGCACGTTACTGCCCGTGACCTGACTGATACCGTCCAGTTCTCGGTCGAGTTCAGCGTCCAACTGCGCAACGTCAACGCCAGCCGATTCAAAGAGCTGGCGAGCTAATTCACCTAGTTGAATCAAAAATTTAAATAGGTGTGCCACCGTGACCGCTTGGTGTCGCCGGGTGACCGCAATCCGTTGGGCCTCCCCTAAGGCGTCCGTCAAGGCTTGCGTCATTTTTTCTGGATTCATATCTCTTCCTCCGTTTCAACTTAGACTTAAGTTGTGGCTAAAAAAGAGGCCCCGTTAAGGTCACCTCAATTTTCACTCATATTCTAACTGATTTAAGCTGAAATTCAAAATAATTTGACCAAATTTGACCAATTAATTTAAGCGCGTTGTTCCGCTAAGGTCACAATCTTTAACAAAACGTCGGTCGCCCGTTCCATGGTTTGTTCGGAAACGTACTCGTAGCGCCCGTGCATGTTCTCGCCCCCGGCAAACAGGTTCGGCGTTGGCAAGCCCATGAAGGAAATCTTGGACCCATCCGTACCACCCCGAACCGGGAAAATCAACGGCTTGATTTGTAAGGCTTCCATAGCGTCTTTAGCCAAATCGACCACGGTCATATTCTTTTCGATGATCTCACGCATATTGTAATACTGGTCCTTGATGGTGACTTCCAAACGCTTTTGACCGTAAGCCCGGTTCATCCGGTCGGCGATGCCCTGGAAGAGCCGTTTGCGGTCTTCGAAGAGTTGCCGGTCGTGGTCGCGGATGATGTAGCTGAGTTGGGCCGTGTCCACATCCCCCGTGATGCGGTAGAGATGGAAGAACCCTTCCCGGCCTTCAGTCGTTTCGGGCCGGTCATGCGCTGGCAAAGCCGCGTGAAAGTCCATGGCAACTTGCGATGCGTTGACCATCACGCCCTTCGCCTCGGCCGGGTGAACGTTGGTCCCAGTTATTTTGACCTGAGCATCCGCGGCGTTAAACGTTTCGTACTCCAATTGCCCCAAAGGTCCGCCATCGACGGTGTAGGCCAAATCGGCACCAAAGTCCGCCACGTCAAAGTGGTCCGCCCCGGTCCCGACTTCTTCGTCGGGACCCAGACCAATCTCGATTTCACCGTGCTTGATTTCCGGGTGGGCCAACAGATATTCTGCGGCCGCCATGATTTCGGCGACTCCGGACTTATCGTCGGCGCCTAGTAGCGTGGTCCCGTCGGTGGTAATCAGGGTGTCTCCTTGGTAATTTTTCAAATTCGGGAACACGGCGGGGTCTAACTGGTACTTGCCCGCCTCATCTAAATTAATGACGGATTGCCCATCATAGTCTTTCACGATTTGCGGCTGAATGTTTTCGGCGTTAAAGTCTGCCGTATCGAAATGGGCAATGAACCCAACCTTTTTGACCGCTTTATCCGTGTTTGCCGGTAGCGTCGCGTAAACGTAGGCCGATTGTGAGTTGATGTGCACGTTACTTAAGCCAATCGCCTTCAGGTCTTTGACCAAACGTTGCGCAAAGTCCGTCAGCCGTGGCGTTGACGGAATCGTGGTCGAGGCCGGGTCCGAGCGGGTGTTCACTTTCACGTAATCTAAAAATCGCGGAATCAGGTTTGCATACTTCGTCAATTCAATCATCCTTTCATTTTTTACTCGTGTGATTAGCAGTCACATCATAAAGGTAAACGGTTCGGTGTTGATAGCCAACGGTTGGATAGTCAAGTCCCAATTGTTCTCCGTTTGCCAAGTCGTAAATAACTTAGTCAATTGCGGGATACAAATACTTTCGATGTGGTGGCCGGGATCCACAACGCTGAGCCCCGCCGCCAACATGTCCTGCGCCGGGTGGTAGGACACATCCCCCGTCACGTACACGTCGGCGTGCTGGGCCAACGCAGCCGGGTAAAATTCACTGCCACTGCCGCCTAAGATGGCCACCCGGCGCACCGGGGCGTCCGGCGTGTTACTAATTAACCGTAATCCGGCCAGGTGAAAGGCCGTCTGACAGTCCCGTGCAAAGGCACGCACCGTGGTCGGTGTCGGCAGATTACCGATGCGGCCCATCATAATGGCCGACGTTGCTTCGCGGCCGTTGCTGGGGACCAAGCCGGTACAGTGCGTTAACCCTAAGGCCGCCGCCAACCAATCGTTCATCCCGCCAGGGGCACTGTCCAGGTTGGTATGTGCGGCGTACACCGTGATGTGATGCGCCAGAATCGTCGCGTACATTTGGTTCTGGGGCACCTGTAAGTCCAGTGTTTTAGCCGGATGGAACATGGCCGGATGGTGGGCAAAGATGAAATCTGCGCCTACCTTGATGGCTTCGGCCACCGTTTCGGGCCGGACGTCTAGCGTTACCAAAATCTTATGGATTGGCGCGTCCAAATCCCCCAGTTGTAACCCCGGGACATCCCAAGGTTCCGCCCAAGATTTCGGGGCAAACTGTTCAAAACGTTCCACAAATTCACGTGCGCGCACGTTGCAAGACCTCCTTGATCTGTGTTAATTCCGCCCTTAACGTGGCGACCTTCGCCGTCGGCACCTGCTTAGCCGCTTGCATCTGCTGTAAGACCGCTTGGGTTCGCTCGGCTTCGTGGGTCCACTTGGCCACGAAAGCGGCGTTGGGGGCCGCCAACAAGAACGGGCCAAACCGTAAGTCATCAGCCGTATAGGTCACCGGCGTAGTCGTTCGGTCAGCCACCAGTACTTCATAGATGTGGCCATCTTCAGCCAAAATCTCTTCGGCTACTAATTTAAAGCCGTGGGTCATCAAGAACTGCCGCACCAAATGGGCGCCCACGTTGGGTTGTAAAATCAGCCGCTGAACACCAGCTAAGCGCGCGTAATCCTGGGTCAGAATCTGGGTGATCAGTGTACCGCCCATCCCCGCAATAACCACGGTATCGATGTGGTCCGTGGCTTCGATAGCTTGCAAGCCGTTGGCTAGACGGGCCGTCAACTGGGCGGTGAAACCTTCGCGCTTTATCTCGTGTTGCGCGTTTTCAAACGGCCCGCGCACTACCTCACCGGCCACGCCGCCAGCAATCAGGCCGCGTTTCAATAGGTTCACGGGCAAGTAAGCGTGGTCGGTCCCAATATCCGCTAACCGACTCCCCTCAGGCACGTATTTGGCAACGGTTGCCAGCCGTTGTGATAAATGGTCTGCATCCATGGTCGTAAACTCCTTCTCTACATTTGTTCAGTCTCCTTTAGTATAAGCTAAACCCTACCGTTTGGGTACCCGTCAAAAAATCCCCCGCCGGTGACAAATCGTCACCGACGAGGGATTCATTTAACGCCAACTAAATTTTAACCTTAGTCATCTTCGTGATGGGACGCGCGCTGCTCGTCATCCGCGTGCCGGGCAATCCCGGAATACGGGTACGGGTAGGTGATCTTCATCACGGCTGGCATCACGATTGGTAACAGGATGACCAGCAAGATAATCCCGATGATGACGGCTAACGCGATTTGAATCAGGGTCATGACCCCGGATGGCATCAGCGCGGCGAAAGTCCCGCTCAAGATAATGCCGGCCGAGATGACCACGGTCCCAATGACCGTTGCCGCCTGTAGCATCTTGTCGCTCGTGGCCCCCGGTTCATGGAGGTATTCCCGGTACTTACGCATCAGGAAGATCGAGTAATCGACCCCAAGTGAGATCAACATGACGAACGTGAAGAACGGTGTGTTCCAAGTCAACATGTCGGTCCCTAGTAATGGCTTGGTAATCCAGTGGACCAGCGTTAAGGCCCCGGAGTAAGCCAGTAACAGGATACCTTCGATGATGATCGGTTGAACCAGCGAACGGGTCACGACCATCAGGGCAATGAAGATGCCGGCTAACATGATGATGACCGTTCGCGTAAAGTCACTCGACGCCATCTGGTTGATGTCGTTGGTCTGTGACGTGTTGCCGCCAAAGGCGACCTTGGCATCGCCCAAACTAGTGCCCTTCAACGAGCCGTTAACCACCTTTTCCAGTTGTGGCAACCGCGCCATGGCGGCCGACGAACTTGGGTCGTCACTTAACACGACCGTCAGCTTAGTCAACTTCTTGTTCGGGGACACGTAAGTCTTCAACGCGGGGGCAAAGGACTTGCCGTGCAACTGCTTCTTTGGAATGTAGAAGGTCTTGGCTGCGGCCGACTTCTGCAAGCCGTCCAGGTAGCTGTTGGCCGACCCCATCCCGGTCGAAACCGTGCTGAGGCCGTTCGTGGCGGTCCCTAAGCCCTTCTTCAAACTGGTCAGTTGTTTACTCATGCTGGCCAATTGCGTGGCCATCGTCTGGTTCCCCGTCGCGACTTGACTCGCCCCGGAAACCAGTTGACTGGTACTGGAAGCCAATTCGTTGGTCCCCGAAGCCAGCGCCGTGGCACCAGTGACCAATTGTGGCATCCGGCCATTGATGGTGTTCATGGCTGAAGACAACTGGCTCGTGGCACTCGAGAGTTGACTAGATTGAGAGCTAGCCGACTGTAGCGCCGTCGCGGCTCCCGGTAGGACAACGTTAGCCTTCTGTGCCAGCGTGGCCACCGCAGTTTGTAACGTACTGGTCGATCTTTGCAAGCTCTGGAGTTCACTAGCGACGCTTTGATCGGCGTTGCCGATTGCCGTGGCGTCACTGCCAATCTTCGCTAAAGAACTGCTTAAGGCCGACGACAATTGTTTTTGCGCCTGCGTTTGCTTAGCGAGGACACTCGCCATGACTTGCTTCTGAGCAGCCGACAACGGTACGCCTGCCGCTTCAAAGGCCGCGTTGACCTGACTGGACGAGACGGACGACACGTTACCGACCGACTGCTTGATGTTCTGCAGTTGGGTCGCAATGTCCTTGGTCTGCGTGCCAATGGTACTCAACGAATTGGTGACACCACTGGTGCTCGTCGAACTACCAGCGACCTGGTTGTTTAATTGCTGAATGGCCGAATTCAATTGCGGTAAGGCACTTTCCAATTGGGCCAATTGGGCAGCTTGTTGCCCCCCGGAAGCCGAGGAGACTTGGGTGTTCAATTGGTTCAACCCGGACGTGACTTGGCTAATCCCGCTTTGTAACGTCTTGGTCCCAGAGCTCAAGCTCTGCGCCCCAGACGACAAGCTTTGCGACCCACTATTCAGCTTTTGGGCGCCATTGCTAACTTCTTTGGACCCGGACGCTAATTTATTAGCGCTGCTGACGGCTCCCGAAACGTCTTGACTCGCTAACTGCTTATGGGCTGATTTGAGGCCCTTGTTGATCTTATTGACCCCGTTTTGCGCCTTGACCAATCCGGATGTGACGGTACTCATCTGGTTACGGACGTAGAGCTTCTTAATAGCTTTACCCCCCGGCTGAGTGGCCGACGCCACGGTCTTGACCCCGTCGCTTTGTTGCAACTGCTTAGTCAAGCGGTCGATCAACATTAATGATTTTTCGTTATCAAGCTTGTGTTTGCTTTGAATATAAATCGTGGTCGGTTCAGCTGTTCCCTTGGAGAAGTGTTGCTGAACGACCTTGAACCCTTGCTTGGCCGGCACGTTATCGCCAATTTCGACCAAGTTATCGTAGTCCAAATCGCCGTGTGACGTTAAGGCCAGCGGAATGAAGATGATACCAACTAGGATCAACGTAATCACGGGGCGAATCATGGAATGCCGCGCCATGGTGTGCCACAGCTTGCTATCCCCTTCACCCTGGAATTTCTTGACCGGCCAGAACATCTTCGGCCCACAGACCGCCATGAAGAACGGGTTTAAGGTCAGCAGAACAGCCAGTAAGACCACGACCCCAACGGCAATGCCGACGGCGGAACGGTACAGCGAGAAGTTCGCAAAGCTCAGGACACTCATCCCAATCAAAACAGACACGCCGGAGTACAGGACCGTACGACCCCCGATGCGGATAGCTTGCTTAGTCGCCGAATACCTGTCCGTTCCGCGGGCGAGTCGCTCGCGAAACTCGTTATACAGTAGAATGTTGTAGTCGGTCCCAATCCCGAAGAGTACGATCACGATAAAGACTTCCGTGAAGTTCGAGAATGGGAAGTTGAAACGGTCGACTAAGTTCGCCACCACTGAGATAGACGTAATGACCGAAACACCCACTGTCAGTAATGAGAACAGTGGCGTAATCGGTGACTTAAAGACCAGCCACAAGACTAAGAAAATGAAGACGGCAGCAATGATCTCGGTCTTCTGAATCCCCGCTTGGGTGGCATCCGAGAAGTCTTGGTTCAAGACATCGGCCCCCGTCACGTAGGTGGTGACGCCCGACGTTTTCGCCAAGTTCGTGATTTCCGAGCGAATCTTGGTGATGGAATGCTTCGATGTCTGGTGCACGTTCAGTTGCAAAAGTTGCGTGCTCTTATCTTTCGAGACTAACTGATCAGCAGCGGTCGAACTATCGCTCGCCGCCGTAATCGCACGAATCTGATACTTTTGTTTGTGGTTTTTGATTCGCTTGATTGTCTGGTCAATCTTGTCGTTTTGCGAACTGGTTAACGCCGAGTTCCCATTATTGAAGACCACCACGATTGCGGTCGTCCCCCGTTGCGAACGCCCCCACTTCTTTTGCATGTTCGTGGCCCGCGTACTTTGATAGTTGCTGGGGACTGTGATTTGCCCTTTGTCGGCAACTAATTTGCTCATGTTGGGAATCGTGATGACGGCTAGTAAGACGATAACCAGCCAGCCAATCATGTTCCATAAATAACGCTTGTTCATCCAACGCACAGCGTTCGTGACCTCCTTTTATAACTTAACTTAATTAACGTTGTTCTTTATTTGAACGGCTTAACCATTCAGTCCAATCCAATTGCAAAGCGGCTGACCCTTCCGTGGGCAGGACCGCGCCAATGGTCAAGGTGGCTAATTGCTGGCGATACTGCTTTTCCGCTTGGTCAAAGACCGCTAAAACGTTCGCCACCGGCTGACGATCTTGAAAATTCTTGAGGTGAAAGGCGCGCACCATTTCATGTTCGTGGTCCAGACCAAATACCTTGTCGACCAACCCCGTATTCTTCACGAACGGCACCGAACTCTCAATCGCATCAAACACGTCTAACAACGTAATCTGTTGCGGATCCCGGGCCAAAACAATGCCACCATCGCGCCCCGACACGGTCTTGACTAGGTCCGCCTTGGCCAATTTTTGGACGATTTTTTTCAAATAACTCGTGGAGATGCCTAACCGTTCAGCGACCAATTGGCTATGTAGCGGAATCTTTCGGTCCTGAATCCCCAACAACGCCACGATACACAGTGCCTGCTCCAAACTTGGCTTGGCTTTCATCAACTTCTCCCTCCCTTTTATTAAGGTTCTTTTAAACGAGATACATTATATCCCCTTTAAGGTAAAATTCAAGACTTTTTACTCGTTAAATCACTATGGGGGCACTTAGTCGTTAATGTAAACGGTTTCAATTAGAGGTAACGCCATACTTTCGCCACCCCTAACTTATCCACAGCATAGCCCCATCGACTCCTTTTAGCCACAAAAAAAGCCCGGAAAAATCCGGACTTTTTAACCCCCTTAAGGGTAAATTCAACTTTATTCTAAGAAATCTTTTAATTGTTTGCTCCGGGATGGGTGCCGTAACTTCCGCAACGCCTTGGCTTCAATTTGCCGAATCCGTTCCCGGGTAACCCCGAAGACCTTACCGACTTCTTCCAGCGTCCGGGTCCGCCCGTCATCCAGGCCGAACCGGAGCCGCAAAACGTTTTCTTCCCGGTCAGTTAAAGTATCCAGCACGCTTTCGAGTTGTTCCTTGAGCAATTCGTAAGCCGCGTGGTCTGCCGGACTCGTCGCGTCTTGGTCCTCGATAAAGTCACCCAGATGCGAGTCGTCTTCTTCACCGATTGGAGTTTCCAACGAAACAGGTTCTTGGGCAATCTTCAAGATTTCCCGGACCTTTTCGGTCGGCATATCCATTTCAGCTCCAATTTCTTCTGGCGTTGGTTCCCGCCCAAGATCTTGGAGTAACTGCCGTTGAATCCGAATCAACTTGTTGATGGTTTCAACCATGTGCACTGGAATCCGAATGGTCCGTGCTTGGTCAGCAATGGCCCGCGTAATCGCCTGCCGAATCCACCAAGTAGCGTACGTCGAGAACTTGAACCCTTTACGGTAGTCGAATTTTTCGACGGCCTTCATTAGACCCATGTTCCCTTCTTGAATCAGGTCTAGGAATTGCATCCCCCGACCGACGTAACGCTTGGCGATAGAAACCACTAACCGTAAGTTGGCTTCAGCCAGTTCTTGTTTGGCTTCCTCTTCGCCCTTTTCGATTCGTAATGCCAAGGCAACTTCTTGGTCCGCCGTCAACAGACTGACCCGGCCGATTTCCTTCAGGTACATCCGTACAGGGTCGTTGATCTTGACCCCGGTCGTCGTGGAGGCCGCCTTCAATTCCTTCTTGGTAACGGCTTTTTGAGCTTTAACGGCCCGTGGGTCAGGTTCACCCTTTGCATCGACCACGCTAATACCCGCATCGGAGATCGTCTCTAATAACTTATCCATCTGCTTGGCATCCAGCGCGTATGGTGACGCCACCTGATCAGTGAGTTCATCGTACGTAATGTGCCCGGCCTTTTTCGTATTTTTGATTAAAGCCCGCACCGTTTTGTTGTATGCCTTTTGATCAAACATTGGTTGATCCGTGGTCTTTTTTGCCATTAAAATACCCCCTAGACTAAACTTGCTTGTTTGCCTGTCGTTGTTGTTCCAACCGGACAATCTCAATGACGAGCTGTCGCTGTTGGTCGGCATCACCTAACCGGGACGCCTCCGTTAACGCTTGCTTCTTATGCCGAATCTGCGCGTCGAGCGGTGCCTCATCCATAATCACCTTCAAATAGTCCTCAATCTCGCGCGGGGTCACCGCCGCTAACGAGATGGTCGACTCCAACTCGATCACGAGTTGTTGCAGGCGCTCTTCTTGAATGAAATCCGTGAACTGGGCGCTTTGATACGTTTCGTGAGTCTGAAAATAGCCCTGGGCCAGGGTGTAGATCACTTGATAATCGTCGTGCACAAAACTAAAGTCGGCCACCTGCGCGACCCGCGCCCAAACGTTACGGTCGTGCAGTAACCAATAGAGCAACTGGCGTTCCGCCCGTTCCAAGCGTGTTAACGGCGCGCGTTGCTGATGGACAGTCACGGCCGGATCATTTGCTGCCGGACGTGGCCGCGCTGGTGTGGGTCGTTGCCGTTCTCGCGTAGCTGCCGTAGTCTGCCGAACCTGCTTGAGTTGCGCCACGAGTGCTGATTGGTCGAGATTGAACTCATTAGCTAATTGCTTCAGATAAAGGTCTAATTCCACCGGTTCATGGACCTGCGCCAATAGTGGCATCACGTCGTTCAAATAGGCTAAGCGTTCGCTGTCAGTCTCTAACGCCCGATTCTGCCGCAAATACCGTAACTGAAAACGAATCGGTGTTTCCTTCGCACTTTGCATCACCTGCTGAAACGCCTCGTCACCGTGCGCACGCCGATACTCGTCCGGATCTTGCCCCTGCGGTAGTTGAATCACATTAATCTTCATCTTGCTGTGAGCTTGTAGTAACCCGATTGCCCGTTGCGTCGCGCGTTGTCCCGGTTCATCTCCATCATAACAGATATCGATCTGGTCTGTCGTTCGTTCAAGCGCATAAATCTGCTCGGTCGTAAGGCTAGTACCCATCGAGGCAATCCCGTTTGGGACCCCTGCTTGGGTCGCCGAGATCACGTCCATGTAACCTTCAAACAAAATAACTTCACCCCGTTGGCGAATCGCCGAGCGGGCTAAATCAAAATTGAACAACAACCGACTTTTGGTAAATAACGCCGTTTCTGGACTGTTTAAATACTTGGGCTGGTCATCACTTTTCTTCAGCACCCGACCGGAGAAAGCTGCCACGTGACCACTGGCGTTCCGTAACGGAAACATCACCCGTTCGGTGAATCGGTCCCGTAACTCGCCCGCCGTGTTCTCAATGAACAACCCACTTTGCCGCAATAATTGATAATCTGCTTGCCGCTGCTCAAAGAAGGGCTTCAACAATCGCTGGTCGGGGGCAAACCCCAACTGGTACTGCTTGATGGTCGCATCGGTCAACCCCCGCTGGTGCAGATAATCCAGGGCGGGTTGCCCCATCTCGGTATTGACCAAGATATGATGGTAGAGTTTAGCCGCCTGTTCGTGCAAGTCGATCAGTTGGCTGGTCTTCGAATCGACCGCGGGGGCGTCCGCCTCCGTGCGGTAATCCGTCGCCAAATCCACGTGGCTAAAATCTGCGACCTTCACGACTGCCTCGCGGAAACTAACATGTTCCAACTCCATTAAGAATTTAAAGACGTTGCCACCCCGACCGCAACTAAAACAATGAAAAATCTGTTTGCCTTCCGATACGGAAAAGGACGGGGTCCGCTCTTCGTGAAAGGGACATAAACCAAACAAATTCTTACCCGATTTTTTTAACTGAACGTATTGGCCCACGACATCGGCAATGTTAGTCGCAGTCCGAACTGTTTCAATCACATCTTCCGGAATTTTCGCCATCATGAGCCCCCTTCCGGTTCTATCCACTCACGCTAGCCTTGAAAAGTCGCACCCCGGGAACCCGAAAAGTGCGACTCTTTGATTGGAATTCGTGCGTAGAAATACATAATATATAATACCACGAAGCTCCGATTTGTCCAAGTAAAACCACTCGGTCGCGACCCAAATATAAATTCGGTCTTCACAACCTTTGCGGCTTTCCATCATAAAACTTTTTGTCAATTCTGCAAGCAATTGGCTTAGTCATGAGCCGTCAACCAGTGATCCAACACGTCAATGAACGCCTCGTGTTGATCGAGCAACGCCAAATGGCGGCTGTTGGCAAACAAGTGCCACTTGGCGCCCGGAATGTGGTCGTAGACGGATTTGGCAATCAAGGGCGTACACAGATCGTCGGTCCCACTGGTAACCAGGACCGGCACGTGAATCTGATGGAGTTGGTCGGTCACGTCAAAATCACTGATAGTTCCGTTTTCCGTAAACTCGTTAGGTCCTTCGGCAATTCGACTCGCTCGTTGGCCATTCGTCGCCCGGCGCATCGGTTCCGGCGAGTTTTCATCGGGTGCGTCCCAACAGTACCGTTCCATATACCGTGCATTAGCGGCTTGATATTTTGGCCCCGAAAAGTCGCCGGTTCGTTCCGCCACGGCAATCGCCTCTTGGTCCTCATAACTTAGATAGGTGAGCAGACGATGTTGTTCTTGAGTCCACAGTTTAATGGACGCCGGCGATCCGTCGATCATCACGCTCTTGACGCCAGCCTGGCTGTAATTGGTCAAATAAAGCATCTCTAGCATCCCACCCCAGGACTGCCCTAACATGTGGATTTGGTCCAGATGTAAATAGCGACGCAGCGCCACTAACTCTTCGGCCCAAGTCTCCTTAACGTAAACGCCCTCATCTTCGGGAAGCGACGACTTACCACAGCCTACCTGGTCATACATGATCAATTGCCGGCCCGTGGCCGCATAATCGTCAAGCAATTCAAAGTAGTTGTGTGACGACCCCGGACCCCCGTGAATCAGCAATAGCGGCGCCTGTCCCGGTGTGCCTTGACCCACGATGCGGTAATACGTTTTAAACCCGTGAAACGGCATGTAACCTTCTTGAACTTCCATCAAAATCCCCTCTTCTAACCGCGTAATCCTCGCAGCCCTTATTATTTTTTAACTTATTTTTAATCATTTCATAATTTTGTGGAAAATGCAAGGACGTGAGGCCCCCCGCTCAACCAACGTCCCAATTACTATCGTGCCGGGGAGCTGACATCGGCCTTGAACCACTGGGGGTTAGTTTTTTAGGTTAAAGTAATTTGTTTAATTCCTGGTTTAATTATCAAAAAAGAGTCAGCCCCGTTAGTCGCTAAACTAACGGGGCTGACTCCGATAAATTCAAATTTAAGACTGGCCCTTACTTGACGACCAATTGATCCAGGTCACCTAATTGTAAAGCCAAGTTCGCCAAGCGACTCAGTTCGGCCAGACGGTTGTTCCGGACGGCCTCATCGTCGACCATGACCATCGTGGCGTCAAAGTAAGCCGCAATGGCTGGTTGCACGGCAACTAACGCCGCGTACAGGGTCGCTAAGCCCTTTGGTGCGGCCGAAGCAACGGCGTCAACACCTTGGTGGAGCTGACTTTCACTGTCATTTTCGAACTTGTCAGCGTCGATTGTGACGTTGGCGATGTCCTTAGGGGCCTTTTGAGCTAAGCGAATGACCCGCGTCAACGATTCAATGACGGCCTTGAAGTTCTCGTCAGCCGCATGAGCCGTCAAGATATCCGCCGCCGTGAAGAGCTCGGTGATATCACTACTCGTGCCGCCTAAAACGGCGTCGATGATGTCGTGACGGACCTTTGCGCCGCGGAAAATCTTGCGGACCCGATCCTTCAAGAAATCAACCAACGCGTCGATTTGACCAGCTTGGTCCAACTCAGGCGCCACGTTAGCCGCTTGTTCGGCCGCGATGAAGGCCGTCGCCAACTCATTGACTGGTAACGACCATTTCTGGTCGGTCGCGATCCGCACGATTCCCGTGGCTTGTCGCCGCAAAGCGTACGGGTCGTTGGACCCACTCGGAATCATCCCCGCCGCAAAGAAGGTCAGGATACTGTCGAACTTGTCAGCTAATGCCAAAACGGCACCCGGTACAGACGTTGGTAGCGCACCATCAGCCGAAATCGGTTCGTAGTGTTCCCGAATGGCCTGAGCAACTGCCGGATCTTCACCCTGGAGCAGGGCGTACTTTTCACCCATGACCCCTTGGAGTTCGGCAAACTCACCGACCATCCCGGTCACCAGGTCAAATTTGTAGATTTGGCTAGCCCGCACGACGGCCTTAGTTTGGGTGGCGTCTAAGTTTAACCGGTCGGCTAAAACAGTCACGATGGCTTCGACCCGTTGCATCTTTTCGGCCATGGTACTGATCTTATCGTGGAAGCTGACACTCTTCAAGCGTTCAACGTCATCGGCAATGGTCTTGTTCTGGTCTTCCTTGTAGAAGAACATCGCGTCTTCCAGCCGCGCCGCCAAAACCTTTTCGTTTCCGGCAATCACGTTTTGGAGATCGTGGTCGGTCCCGTTACGCACGGAGATGAAGTTCGGCAACAACTTACCGGCTTGGTCCCGAGCGTAGAAGAAGCGCTGGTGGTCCCGCATTGAGGTAATCAGGACTTCTTCGGGGATCGTCAAGTACTTCTGGTCGAAGCTCCCGGCAAAGGCGGTCGGCCATTCGACTAAGTTGTTGACCTCTTCCAATAGGCCGGCATCGATGTCGACCGTCCAGTTGTGGTCCGTCGCTAGTTGCTTGATCTGTTCAGCAATCAAGGCCTTGCGCTTCGCGGCGTCCGCAATCACGTACTCGTCGTGCAAGGCACTTTCGTAGTCGGCCGCGGTCTTTAACGAGATGGCCTGGCCTAGGAACCGGTGGCCTTGGGTGACCCGGTCGGTGGTCACGTCTAAGATGCTAAACGGAATCACGTCTTGGTCCAACAAGGCGACTAACCAGCGAATCGGCCGGATGTACTCGAAGTGGTGGGTGCCCCACTTCATCATGGTCGGGAAGGTCATGGCCATCACGATGTCACGTAAGCCCGTTAAGACTTCAGCCACCGGTTGACCGGCGATGAACTTATCGACGTAGACGTACTCAGTGCCCTTGAATTCTTTGAACACGATGTCGTCCGGCGTCAGGCCCTGACCTTTAGTGAAGCCAATTGCTGGCTTGGTCCAGTTGCCGTCGGCGTCCTGGGCGATCTTCTTGGCCGGCCCTTTGACCGATTCACTGATGTCATCTTGCTTATCCGCTAACCCGGTGATTTCTAACGCTAAGCGCCGAGGCGTGGAGAACGGTTGGATGGCGTCATAGCTGACCCGTTCATCCTTCAGGTAATCGGCAACGCGCTTCTGAAGTTGCCGCACGGCCGGCGTGACCACGTGGGCGGGCATTTCTTCTAACCCAATTTCTAATAAAAATGTGTGTGCCATTAGTTTGCCTCCTCAGAATCTGCCAATAACTTTGCCCGTAATTTCTCGTCTTTGACCAACGGGAACCCGCGCTTCTTACGTTCCGCCACGAAGGCCTTGGCAATGGCCCGCGCCATCCGCCGAATCCGGGAGAGGTAACCGGCGCGTTCGGTCACAGAGACCGCGCCACGCGCATCTAATAGGTTGAAGGTGTGGCTGCACTTCAGCACATAATCGTAGGCCGGGTGCACCAGACCGTTAGCAATCTGCTTCTTGGCTTCGGCTTCGTATTCGTCGAAGTGCCGCGACAGCATGTCCTGATTGCTTTCTTCAAAACTGTACTTAGAGTGTTCGTATTCGGGTTCCTTGAAGATGTCACCGTACTTGACGCCGTCGCCCCATTCCAAATCAAAGACGGAATTCACGTCTTGGATGTAGGATGCGAGCCGTTCCAACCCGTAGGTTACTTCGGAAGTCACGGGATCCACGGTCTGACCACCGACGACCTGGAAATAGGTGAACTGGGTGACTTCCATCCCGTCCAACCAGACTTCCCAACCGACACCGGCACAACCCATGGACGGGTTCTCCCAGTTATCTTCGACGAAGCGAATGTCGTGTTCTAATGGGTCGATGCCCAGTTCTTTCAGGCTACCTAAATAGAGGTCCTGAATGTTATCCGGTGAGGGCTTCATCACCACTTGGAATTGGTGGTGTTGGTACAACCGGTTCGGGTTCTCCCCGTACCGCCCGTCAGCGGGCCGCCGAGATGGTTCAACGTAAGCGGCGTTCCACGGTTCTGGTCCGATGGCCCGTAAGAAGGTGTACGGACTCATGGTTCCGGCCCCTTTTTCGGTATCGTAAGCCTGCATCAGCATGCAGCCCTGAGCGGACCAATACTGCTGTAACTTTAAAATAATCGCTTGCATGGACAGTTTTTCTGTCATGGATACTGTTCCTCCTTATTGATCTAAATAAGCACACAAAAAAGTCCCCGCGCGAATCTACACTAAAGAGATTCACGTAGGGACGACTTAATTTCGCGGTTCCACCCTACTTCTAGTCGCTAGCGACTAGCAGCTTACTTGGTAAACGACTCCGAATGTGCCAACGTTTCAAAATCTCGCTTCGGCTTACACCGTCCCGAAGTCGCTAACTCGTAGATCTTGACACTTTTCATTCATCATGGTCGACTTATTTAACTGTGACTAATCATAAGCGTCTGTTGCGCGCTTGTCAATCGTCTTCATCGTGAGCTGGCGGCGTTTTCAGCCGGGGCGCCCAGTCTTGCATCTGGTCCAAGAAACGCTTACTGCGCGGGTGGACCCCAATCTGACTGGCATAGATTTCATCCATCAATTGTCGCAGAGCGTGTTCGGTACTGGGTTTGACCTTGATGTGGTGGACCCGGTCCAAATCGAGAATCGAGAATTGCCGCAGGTAGTAAATGGTCCGCGGCCCCAGGTGTAAGCGCCGGGGATCAGCCGACCAGTGTTGCTGACACAGGAGTCCCCCGTAACTTTCCGAGTAGTCAAACGGCAAATCCGTGCGTCCGCAGATGGCGCACCCCTGCAATTGCGGGGCGACCCCAAAGGCGGGCATCAACTGAATCTCGATGACGTTGGTCACGATGGCTGGGTTCTGCCCTTCGTCAATCAGTTCCAAGGCCCGGTAGACTCGGTGATACCAGTCGGGGAGCGGTTGACTATCTGGAAAAGCGATGTCGACCAGGCTCATGATGTAAGTCGCGTAGGCGTTCTTGAAGATGTCAGCCCCAATGCCTTGAAACTGAGTGGTCTCGCGGGCCGTGCGGATATAGGACAATCCTTGGTCGGGAATGTCGCCGACGTAACTCCCCACGGTAAATGGCAGAATGTCAGCCGTCATTTTAAACCCCCGTTTCTTGGCGCCGCGGATTAAAAATATCTTTTTACCAAACTCCAGCGTAAAAAACTTGATTAAAAAGTCGCGTTCAGCATAATCGCGGCGGTACAGAAGGATGCCGTGAAAGTCGGTCACGTGTTGTGCCATGGTCATCCCCCCTAATCGTTAAATATCGCTCTTGCGGTACCCGTAAGATTTCAGCAGGCTGGACTTATCCCGCCAGCCGGGTTGGACCTTGACGAAGAGCTTCAAGTAGACCGGACTGCCTAAGAGGTGTTCGATATCTTGCCGGGCCAGCGTCCCGATTTTTTTGAGCATACTGCCGCCCTTACCAATCATGATGCCCTTTTGGGTCGGCCGCTCCACCACGATGGTGGCATCGATACGGACCCGGTCATCATCCTGGGTCCGCATCCGTTCGACTTCCACGGCCACAGAATGGGGGACTTCTTCGCGGGTCAACATGAAGATCTTCTCGCGAATCAGTTCACTGACCACGAAACGTTCCGGGTGGTCCGTCAATTGGTCATCAGGATAGTACTGTGGCCCGTGAGGCATCTGATCCACTAAGTCTCCCAGAAACTCATCGACGTTGTTGCCTTCGAGCGCCGAAATCGGGTAGACGGCCTGCCACGGCAAGGCCTTCTTATATTGGTCCATGACCTTCAACAAGTCGTCGGGGTGAATCTGGTCGATCTTGTTGATCAACAAATAGACCGGTGCCTTGGCATTCTTCAAGCGGTCGATAATAAAATTATCCCCCGCACCCCGCTTTTCGGCGGCGTTGATCATGAACAAAATGGCATCGACTTCGTTCAACGCAGACAAGGCTGACTTGACCATGTAATCGCCCAATTCGGTCTTGGGTTTATGCACCCCTGGTGTGTCGATAAAAACGATTTGGGCGTCATCAGTGGTGTAGATCCCTTGAATCTTGTTCCGGGTGGTCTGGGCCGTGTTCGACATAATGGCGATCTTTTGACCAATCACCCGGTTTAAAAACGTCGATTTCCCCACGTTTGGGCGGCCCACGATGGCCACGAACCCGGATTTGTAATTTGGATTATCCATTGCTATTTCTCCTTAAAACCAGCGGGCAAGCGCCGGCAACATGACTAAACAACCAACCACTAGGGCAAACAGAGCCGCGAGTAGCACCCCGCCGGCGGCCACGTCCTTGGCTCGCTTTGCTAAATCGGCGTAAGTCTTGCCTACGATTAGGTCCACGACTGCTTCCACGATGGTATTGAGCGTTTCGGCGGTCAACACCAAAAAAATGGCCAGCGTCAGCCACAACCACTCATTGACGGTCAAACGCAAGATGATGCCAACGAGGACGGCGAGGCCCCCCACCAAAAGGTGTTTGCGAAAGTTCCGCTCCAGATGATAGAGCACGTGCAACCCTTCGAGGGCGTGACCCAGCGACTGCCAAAAGTTATGATTTTTCCCCGTTTGCCGGGTCGGTTTACCGTTTGAGGCCATAGGCATCCAAGATATCGGCCTGCAATTTGAACATGACCTTTTCGTCTTCTGGTTTCATATGGTCATACCCGTTCAAGTGCAGGAAACCGTGGACCACTAAAAAGCCCAGTTCCCGCTCGTTCGAGTGGCCCAAATAGTCGGCTTGTTCACTGACCTTATCTACGGACACGAAGATATCACCGATGTTTTCGGGAATCTCGGCCGCAAGTTCCGGGTCCATCACCAGGGGAAAGTCCGTGTCGGCATCCTCCGCGTCTTCAATGGCAAAACTGATGACGTCAGTCGCCCGGTCCACCCCACGATACTGCTTGTTGATGCGGTGAATATCTTCATTGTTCATCAAAGTCACCGACATTTCGGTGTTATCGGCTAGCTTGAGGTAGTTCCCCGCAAACTGCAAGACGTCGCGAATCAAGGTCAAGTATTGGTCGGAAACCCCGGCCTGGGTCTTATCGTAAATCTCTAAATCCATTATTTGTTAGCTCCATTTGGTTTAGTTTCGTGTTGCTCGTACGCGTTGATGATGCTGGCCACGACGGGGTGCCGGACCACGTCATCGGCACTGAAGGTCACAAAGGAGATGTGGCCCACGTTTTGCAGGATTCCCTGGGCCTGGACCAGTCCCGACCGGGTGTTGTGCGGCAAGTCAATCTGGGAAATATCCCCATTGACGATCATTTTGGAGCCAAAGCCCAACCGGGTCAAAAACATCTTCATTTGCGCGTTCGTTGTATTTTGGGCTTCGTCTAAAATCACGAAGGCCGACTCTAAAGTCCGGCCTCGCATGTAAGCCAGCGGCGCGATTTCAATCACGCCCCGGTCCATCAACCGGGTGGTGTGTTCGGCGCCTAAGATGGCATACAACGCGTCATAGATGGGCCGTAAGTAGGGGTCCACCTTTTCCTTCAAATCTCCGGGTAGAAAGCCTAAACTTTCGCCGGCTTCCACGGCGGGCCGCGTCAAAATGATCTTTTCCACGTCCCCTTTTTTCAACGCGGAAATGGCCATGACGACGGCCAAATAAGTTTTCCCCGTCCCGGCCGGGCCAATCCCAAAGGTGATGTCGTTATGCTTGATGGCGTCGATATACTGGCGCTGACCAAAGTTCTTCACCCGCACGGGCCGTCCTTTGGCATCGTGAATCAGCGTTTCCGTATAGAGGTCTTGGAAGTAAGTTAACGTCCCGCGTTCGGCCATCTTCATGGCGCTGACCACATCGGCACTGTTCAGCTGAATCCCCTTGGCCAGTAAAGCACTCATATTGCGTAGAATGCTTAATGTCTGGTCAACCGCGGTGGCGTCACCCGCAACTTTGATTGAATTGCCAAAGGGACGAATGGTGACACTGAGCCCTTCTTCCAGTAAAGTTACAAATTGATCTTGGGCCCCTAACAAAGCCGGTTCATCGGCCGGGTGCGCCAAGATATATTCTTTTTCAATCATCGCGTTTTCAGTCAAATACGGTTGCTCCTTTATTTTGCCAAATTAAGTCTACTGATACTTGAATTTTAGCATACCACTCAGGATAGTAAAAGGATTGGCCGTTAAAATCCCCTGGGCACGCCAGTTTCTGGGGCAATGGTGCTTGAAAAACGCCCTCGCCACCGAAAAAAGCCCCCACGAAGAAGGTTCCCCGTAGTGGCTTGAACGTTACTTATTCAATTGGGCTTTGACCGTTTGGTTGACCACGTTACCGTCAGCCTTGCCCTTCACTTGCGGCATCACGGCGCCCATGACCTTGCCGAAGTCGCTCATGTTGCTAGCGCCGACCTTGGCGATACTATCGGCCACGATCTTTTCAATTTCGTCAGCACCCAATTGCTTTGGGGCGTATTTTTCAACGATCTTGATTTCGGCTTGGACTCCAGCGACCAGGTCGTCGCGGTTACCCTTTTGGAATTCGTCCAAGGACTCTTTTCGTTGTTTCAATTCCCGGGAGACCACCGTTAATTCTTCATCGGCACTCAAGTCGTGACCCTGCTTGATCTTTTCGTTGGTCAACGCGGCTTTCATCATCCGGACCACGTTTAAGGTCAACTTATCGTGGGCCTTCATGGCCGTCTTTAAATCGGTGTTCAGTTGGGTTTCTAAACTCATGTTGAATTCCTCCTAAATTTAAGTACTGTCTCAGTTTACTACTTATTCTGAGTTCCGTCAGGTCCAGACGCACGCCGCTTGCGTTTTTCTCGTGAGCTCAGTACGCTAGAAGTAATCTCCGATTTTAGAAAGGACTGGTGTTTCATGCGTGCCATTGGTTACACGCAACATTTACCCATAGATGATTCTCATAGTCTAATAGATTTTGAGATGCAACGACCCGACCCCACCGGCCACGACCTATTGGTCCAAGTTCAAGCGGTGTCCGCCAATCCCGTTGATCTCGCCGTTCGTCGCAACACCGAGCCGTTAGACCCCCAAGCACCTAAAGTTATCGGCTTTGACGCTTACGGCACCGTCACAGCGGTGGGCAATGCCGTGACCCTCTTTCACCCGGGCGATGTGGTCTTCTACGCTGGATCGTTTAAACGGCCCGGCAGCTACAGCGAGTTTCAACTCGTCGATGAACGGCTCGTTGGTCACGCCCCCACTAAGCTTACCCCGGCGCAAAGTGCGGCCATGCCATTGACCGCCTTGACCGCCTGGGAAGCGCTATTCGAGCAACTGGGCATCGACCCGCACGCCGACAACCACGGCAAAACCATCCTGGTCATCAACGGCGCTGGGGGCGTCGGTTCCGTGGCGACCCAACTGGCCCACTGGGCAGGATTGACCGTTATCGCGACGGCTTCCCGTGACGAAACGATTGCCTGGACGCGCGACCACGGGAGCGACTTTGTCGTCAACCACCGCCAGGACCTAGTGCCTCAGGTCCACGACTTAGGCGACCAGGTCGTCGACTACATTTTAGAGCTTAGCAACTTGAATCAGCACTGGCCCGAAATCGTCGATTTGATCAAACCCAGTGGCCATATCGTGTCCATCACTGGCAGCGACACCCCCATCGACTTACGGGCGTTAAAGAACAAGCGGGCCACCTTTGCTTGGGAATGGATGTTCACCAAGGCCTACTTCGAAACGCCAGACATGGGCAGCCAGCACCAAATCCTAGAACAGATTCGCGCCCTATTAGACGCGGGCACGTTGGTCTCCACGCTGACTAAGACGCTGCAACCGATCAACGCCCAAAATGTGATGGCCGCCCACCGGCTATTGAATAACCACCACATGCGCGGCAAGCTAGTCATTCAAAATTAGGTCAGAAAAAAATCCTTGATGCCGAGACATCAAGGATTTTTTATTAGAAACGACGCTTCTTAGCTTTACGCTTCCGCGCTGCTTCTGACTTTAACTTTTTCTTCACACTTGGTTTTTCGTAAAATTCACGCTTACGGTATTCTTGTAAAGTACCGCTACGGGAAACCGTACGTTTGAAGCGCCGAAGAGCGTCGTCAAAAGACTCGTTTTTGCGAACGACTGTCTTTGCCATTTGAAATTCCCTCCCTCCGAGCACAAGTAATGACGCCGGTTAGAATTCTTCTACCAGCGTTACGGTTCTTAACCATTATACATAATCAACCAAACCGCGTCAATAATCCAACTCAATTAATTTGAACCGTTTCCGGGCAACGAGTACACTAAAGGAAACTAACCAGAGGAGGCCCCATTATGGCGCCTATTACTATCTTTATTATCTCCGATTCGTCGGGAGAAACTGCCCTGACCGTGGCCCAAACGGCCGTCTCTCAATTTCCGGCCGTCCACGCGACCTATCAACGGTTTCCGTTCATCCAAACCGATTCCATCCTAGGTGGTATCCTATCCTTAGCCAAGAAACAACACGCCATGCTGTTCCACACCTTGGTGAACCGTAAACTCAGTGACCACGTGAGTCAATTCGCCGAAGACAATCAGTTGCAACACTTCGACTGTATCCAACCGGCCATGAAAATCGTGGCCTCCGCGACGGACTTACAACCCGAGGGCGTCCCCGGCTTGGTCCACAACCTGACCAGCACCTACTTCGACCGCATCGCCGCCATGGAATTTGCGGTCGCCTACGATGATGGTAAGGATCCAACTGGCTTGTTAAAAGCCGACATTGTGATTCTAGGTGTTTCCCGAACATCAAAGACCCCACTATCTTTGTTCTTGGCTAACCGGAACTTACGGGTGGCTAACCTGCCGCTCTCGCCTAAGACCCAATTGCCAGAAGAACTTTGGCAGGTCGACCCGAAACGCATCTTCGGGCTGACCAACCAACCCGATATTCTGCGGCGGATTCGGCGTGAACGGATGATTTCCTACGGGCTCCCCGCGGATGGCGCCTATTCTGATACCCAAAAAATCAGCGAGGAACTGGCCTACGCTAAAAAACTCTACCAAAAAATCGGGTGTTTAGTGATCGACGTGTCCAACAAGTCCATTGAAGAAACGGCCACGCTGATTATGGAGAGTTTGGACTACGACCAGCGGCCGCATCCCCTCGGCGATTAAGTTTAAGCCTATTCCCATCTGAAAGATAAAAGCGAGTGCCCCAAACTGGGGTGCTCGCTTTTTAATCTCTCTAATTTTTAGCGGTCCAAATAAGCCGTAAACGGCCGCTGATCCAAGGCATCGGCTTCCAAATCGGGATTGAAGCGCTGTGCCTTTAACATCGCCACTTCATACCCGTGGGGGTCGGCACCGGTCTTGCGGTCCGGCCCCACTGGTGGGGTCTCCATGATTTTCGGCACCGCCGCTAATTGGGGGTGATGGGCGACGGCGTTTAAGACCGTGAAACCCAACGTCCCGAACCCAATATTGGTGTGGCGGTCCTTATGACTGCCCTGCGGATTCTTCGAGTCGTTCAGATGAACCACCTTGAGCCGGTCTAAGCCCACGACTTGGTCGAACTCCGCCAGGACACCGTCAAAGTCGCTGGCGATGGCGTAACCGGCATCGCTCGTATGGCAAGTGTCAAAACAAACCGATAGCCGGTCGTTGGTCGGCGTTTGGTCGATGATACTGGCCAATTCTTCAAAGGTCCGACCCACTTCGGTCCCCTTGCCCGCCATGGTCTCTAAGGCAATCTGGACGGGTTCGTCGGCCGTCTCCCGAAGAATCTGGTCGAGGCCCTGGGCAATTTGGGCAATCGCCGCTGGGGCACCGGCCCCAACGTGTGCGCCCGGATGCAAGACGATTTGTCGTGCCCCAATCGCGGCTGCCCGGTGGATCTCCGCCGTCAAGAATTCCACGGCAAAGGCAAAGTTTTGCGGCTTTTTGGTGTTACCCAGGTTGACCACGTAAGGAGCGTGGACCACCACCGCGCGTTGGTCATGAGCTGCCATAAAAGCTTTGCCGGCTGGTCCGTTAAGCTTCTCAATGGCCTTACGGCGCGTGTTTTGCGGGGCCCCTGTGTAGACCATAAAGACGTTCTCACCGTTTTTTGCGGCGAGTTGCGCCGAGCCCAATAACATGGCGTCGCCCTTCATACTGACGTGCGAGCCAATCAAGAATTCTGTGTCTGCCATTTTAGTCTTCCTTTCCAGTCTGAATTAACCGCGCGACCCGTTGACTGGCCGTCCCCGTTTCCCAGGCACAGAAGCGGTGGTTAAAGGCCGCTTGCTGGCGGGCATACGCGGGAAAGTTTCCGGCTTGTTGCCAGACGTCCAACTGATCATAGAACGCCCTGGCCGTGGTGACCAAGGGTCCGGGCAACGCCGCGGACTTGTACGCAAAGTAAAAGCCCCGGAGCTGGTCGCGGTAATGGGCCAAATCGTAAGCGAAAAACAATTGCGGCCGGTTGAGGTTGGCAAAATCAAACATTACCGAGGAGTAGTCCGTAATCAAGAGATCCGTGATTAAGTACAAAGAAGCAATGTCGGCTTCCGCAAGCACCGTGACCCGGTCCTCATAACCATCAATATTGACTTGGTCCTTTACTAAGTAATGGGGCCGGATAATCAAATGAGTGCCCTCCGGTACGTGTTGGAAGAACTCACCGAGGTCAAATGGTAACTCGAACCGGTAGACCCCGGGCCGCACGGCGGTATCGTCCCGCCAGGTCGGGGTATAGGTGACGATGGGCCCCGTCACGTCTCCGAGTAGTTGGCGTTTCAAAGTCGCAATGTGCGTTGGGGTATTCGCGGTATACAGCACGTCGTTGCGGGGATACCCAATGGGCAAAAAGTTTCCTTGGTACCCGAAGGCCCGTTTAAAAATCTTTTGAGAATATTGGTTAGGGGCAATCAGGTAATCCCACCGACTGGCTGCTGTCACAAAATCCGTGTGGTACTGGGCTGTAGTGGTCCCTGGCATCGCCACGTGGTCAATATCGACCCCCAATTTTTTCAGCGGCGTCCCGTGCCAGGTTTGAATCGTGGTGGTCCGTCGGTTGGCGTGCCACCAATTCGGCAACCGGGAGTTCAAAACCCAGTATTCCGCCCGGGCCATCAACCAGACCCAGCGCGGGGTGAAGCGTTTGACCAAGCGAATCTCGGGATACTTGGCGTGCAAGGTCGCGTATTCGCGGAGCTTTACACTGAAGTACGCCGTTTGTCGGTACTGCGGGTCGGCCCGGACAAGGGCACGGTAAATGGCCGCTGGATTATCGTTGACGTCCTTACCGTTAAAGCTTTCAAAGATCACTAAGCGTTGCTTAATGGGTAAACAAATAAGCCCACCGTTCAACACGATGAGCCCATAGCGAGCAACGAGCTTTAATGACTGGACCAGGCGTTGTCGACTGTTCGTCATTTTCAGTTGCTCCTTTCAATCTAGATTAAGTCCACGAAACGGGACCGGAACTTGTAATGCAAGTGAGAGCCAAGCAGTAAAACGAAGAACACGAAGGCCCAGAATTCAAGCGTCAGTAAGGGGTTCTCCCAGAACCAACCGGTCCCTAAGAACGACTCCCGGAACCCATTGACCACGTAATAGTACGGGTTGAGTTCCAATAAGTGCACGAATGGTGCCGGAAACGACGTCGTCACGAAGTTGAACAGCACGCCGGACACGTAGAACAACATCCGCATCACGGATTGTAACAGGATGTGGTAGTCACGAACTAACACACTAATACACGAATTAAAAATCCCTAACGCCACTAACAAACAAATCATGGCGAAGAAGTAGTAGATCCACTGGAACCAGGAGACCTTCGGGTAGACGCCGTTCAACAACCCGATAAAGATGGAAAAGACCATCATCGTCCAAAAGGAACTCAGGTTGCTGACCACTTTAATGGTTGGTAACGCGGACACAGGGAACTTCATTTTAGCCACCATATTGACCCGTTGGTAGATACTCTTCGACGCGTCCAACGTGGCTCGATTCATAAAGAACCAGGGTGAAATCCCAATGACCATCCAGGGCAAATAACTGACCCCGTTCAATGGTTGACCATGCTTCAAGCCAACCCCGAAAACTAACCAATAAATTCCGATTTGAATCAACGGGTACAGGTACTCCCACATCAAGCCCAAATAATGGCTTTGATAACTGGCTTGGTCCTCGTAACGAGAAATTCGAAAAATAATCCCCAAGCTTGATACTTGCTCTTTAAATAAGGTCATGACCTCTTTCAAGGCGCTGCACTCCTTTAACTTTTAATCATTACCGCGAGTCGCAGACCCGTGATAACGTGCGACGACCCGGGCGGTCGCCTGACCGTCATTGGCCGTATTCCACTGCTGATTGAAGTGGCGTAGGTCGGTCGTTTGGTCGGCAATAATCGCCGCCGCCAACTCTTGGCTATTCCGCAAAGCCCGACCAGGTAACCAGGACAAAAAGTCAGCTTGAATCCCCGGCTCACGTTGGTAAGCCGACAAATCAAACAAGTAGAACAATAAACTATGGGCGTTGGCTAACAGACTGTAGTCAAACGCCACTGAAGAATAATCCGTCACCAGTGTTTCCGTAACTGTCAGCAATTCCGAAGTGCTGAGCTGATCAGCCACGACCACTTGCGTCCCCAATTGAGCCTGCAACGTCGTGGCCGTCTGGGCTAACGCTGGGTGGAGTTTGACCACCACTTTGGCTTGCGGGTCGGCTGTAAGGGCCTGCGCCAAGTCTTGGGGCGGCGTAAACGTCACCCCGGGTCGATACGTCGGCGCATATAAGATGATTCGGCTCCCCATAAGTTCCGGGGCCACGCGGGCCACCTTAGCGCGGGCTTGCGCAACCCACTGCGGCGATAATAATCGGTCCGAACGTGGGTACCCCAACACCTGCATCCGGTGTGCGGGAACCCGATAACTGCGCGTGAACACTTGGCCCATGGCCGGTGACGCCACCACGTACTCGTCGAAGTGGTCGTAAACGGCCTGAAACCGGCGCTGGTCACTGGCTGAACGCAGCGGTGTGGTCGGGTCTTCCCAGCCAAACTTCTTGATTGCACCGACAGCATGCCAAAGTTGCACGATCCGCATGTTACGCGGATGCGCTAAGCCGCCCAAAAAGGCATAGTAGTTATCACAATACAAGACCCGGGCACGCATTACCCGCGGAATTCCGGTCAATGCAAACCGCAGACCGTCTCGAAACAAAATCGTTCGGACCCCCTGCTGGGCCAAGTACTGGGCACTGGTGGCTTGTTGTGGGCGATAAAATACGATTAACGGCTGGTCAGCCGGTAACGCCGCCTTGACTGCTAGGATAAAGGGCAGGTTATCGTTGAAGCTCAACAGATACACCACCGCATCGCGTCGCCGGTGACACCACAACATGGACACGCACCGGACTAACCATAAATAGAATTCTTTCACATTCATCACCAATATCACTTATTTTTAACAGCCCACAACATCGAAAATTATACCACATCTGCCCGCCGAACCTAGAGAAATTTAAGAAGCTTTAAGAAAGCCAAGCGAGTTTTCCCTCTTTACCGGGCCCAACACCTAACAAACCGGGCCAAGAAGCTATCTTGGACCCGGTTAAGATTGCTGAATTTAAATGTTGTTTTTCACCATTTAGGTTCGTAGAAGTGCCCCAGCACCTTGACGGTATCGGAAATGCTGACGAAGGCCTTTGGGTCGGCTTCTTCCATGGCGACCTCTAAGGCATCCATCTCGTAACGGGTGATCACGGTAAACAGAATCGTTTTTTCATCGTGATGGTAAGCCCCTTCGGCCCCATGGACGATGGTGATTCCTCGCCGCATATGGTTTTGGATACTGTCAATGACCGTCTTGGGCCGGTTAGTAATGACCATGACCTGCATCCGTTGCTGCCGGGTGAAGGTCAAATCAATCACTTTGGCGTTGACGAACAAGCCCAATGCGGAGTAAAACGCGTACGGCCAGCCGTAGACGAAACCGGCACTAATGACGATTAAACTGTTGAACGCCATGTTGATGGTCCCCATACTGCGGCCAGTCTTACGCCGGACCACGATCCCAATGATGTCGAGTCCCCCGGTAGAGATGCTGTTCTTTAGGGTGAACCCAGTCCCGTACCCGTTGACCGCCCCACCAAAAATCGCACAGATAATGGGATCGGTGGTCAAGTGAACGGGCTGGATGATTCGAATCATGACGGACGCAAAGAGCACGCAGATGAAGGTAAAAATCGTAAAGGACTTGCCAATCTGCTTCCACGCCAGGACGAATAGCGGCACGTTAATCAGAAACAACCCCAACGCCGTGGTAATCTGTACCGGTGCGTATCGGCCCGTCAAGGTGTTGATCAATTGGGCCAACCCGGTCGCCCCGGACGAATAGATATGGCCGGGCGTCCAAAAGAAGTTGACCGCAATGGACACCAGAACCCCGTAGAAAAAAGCTACCGAAATTTTAGCCGTATAGGTGTGCCGTTTGAATAGCTGCTGTACATCATCCATGATTTACTCCCCCGACCTCGCTTTTAGGTGTGCTGCGCCGACTGATTAGTTGACTAGTCGTTGTCATATTCACCGCCGGCCTAACCTTGCGTCCAGTGGGCCTGGATAAAGGCGGCCCGACCGCCAGCTTCCTGTTCAGCCATGCGTTGCGGTTGCTTCTTATAGAACTGCTGATGCCGTTCTTCTGCCGGGTAGAAAGATTGGACCACTTGAATCTGGGTCACGATGGGCTGGTCGAACTGTTCGCGGTCCTGCAAGGCCTGCTTGGAGGCTTCCGCGACTTGGCGCTGGGCAGCACTATTCACGAAAATCACCGGCCGGTAATTATCGCCGCGGTCCTGGAACTGTCCTGAAGCATCGGTCGGGTCAGTCTGTTGCCAGTAGAGATCGACCAACTGTCGATAACTGACTTGCTCAGCATCGAACCAAATCTTGACGGCCTCGGTGTGACCAGTCTTACCGGTCTTAACTTGTTCGTAGGTCGGATCAGCCACCGTCCCACCCGTGTAGCCCGACAGGACCCTTTCGATGCCTGGTTGTTCTTCAAAGGGCTGGACCATGCACCAGAAGCAGCCCCCCGCAAACGTTGCGGTTTCTATTTTACTCATCAACATCCCTCGCTTTTTTACTAATGGCTCTATTTAACGGCTTTTAGCCGCAAAGGTCAAGCCGCTTACCCGCTGCGACCGCCAAAAAGGCGTTGAGTGTGCCAATTGACATCACCCAACGCCCCCTTAGCGTTTTTTCATGTAGCTTACTTCAACTATTTTTCGTCGTCGGTATCCAACTTAGCGATTTCTAAGTCTAAATCATCCAGTTGCTTGTCCGTGACGGTACTTGGTGCCTGAGTCATCGGTTCCGTTGCCTTGGAGTTCTTCGGAAAGGCAATGACGTCCCGGATATTGTCGCGCTTAGCCAGTAAGCGGGCAAAGCGGTCGAGTCCGATAGCCAAACCACCGTGAGGCGGGAAACCGTAGTCTAAAGCTTTCAACAGGAAACCAAATTGCTTTTCGGCCCGTTCTGGCGTAAAGCCTAACGCCTTCAGCATCTTCATCTGTAAGTCGCGGGTGTGAATCCGGATGGACCCACCACCGAGTTCCAACCCGTTCAAGATGATGTCGTAACTTTGAGCGTAGGCCTTGTGCGGGTCTTCGCCGTCGTTTAGGTAGTGCGCATCGCCTTCGGCTGGCATCGTGAACGGGTGATGGGCTGGGACCCAGCGCTTCAAATCCACGTCGTAGTCGAACAATGGCCAGTTGACGATCCATAAGAAGGCCCACTTGTTTTGGTCGATCATGTCTTGTTCCTTAGCAATCGCCACTCGCAGGTAACCCAAAGTCTGGGCCACGACGCGTTTGGAATCGGCTGCGAACAATAACAGGTCGCCACTCTTAGCACCCGTAGCTTCAGTGATTTTAGCAAAATCACCATCGTGCTTGAAGAACTTGGCAATTGGTCCACTGAAGCTGTCATCAGTGACCTTCAACCAAGCTAAGCCCTTCGCGCCAAAGCGTTCGATATATTTCGCGTACTTGTCGAGGTCCTTACGGCTGTACAGGTCGGCCCCACCGGGAACGGCGATGGCTTTGACTTGGCCCCCGTTGGCAACGGCCCCGGAGAAGACCTTGAAGTCGGTATCCTTCATGATAGCCGACAAATCTTTCAATTCCATGCCAAACCGTACATCTGGTTGGTCGGTCCCATAACGGGCCATGGAGTCATCCCAGTCCATCCGCGGGAACGGTAAGGTAACGTCAACGTTCAAGGTATCCTTCATGACCTTGGCGATCAAGCCCTCGGTCAGGTCCTGAATCTCTTCGGCGGTTAAGAAGGACGTTTCCAAGTCAATCTGGGTAAATTCCGGTTGCCGGTCTCCCCGCAAGTCTTCGTCTCGGAAGCACCGGGCAATCTGGTAGTACCGGTCAAAACCGGACCCCATCAATAATTGCTTGAAGAGTTGCGGCGATTGCGGCAAGGCGTAGAAGTGACCATGGTAGATTCGAGAAGGCACCAGGTAATCCCGGGCCCCTTCTGGCGTCGACTTGGTCAAATCGGGCGTTTCGATGTCGATAAACCCGTTGTGGTCGAAGTAGCTGTGAACGGATTGCACGATTCGGTTCCGCAGCATGATGCCCTGTTGCATTTCCGGCCGGCGTAAGTCCAAGTAGCGGTATTGCAGCCGCAGGTCATCGGACGCCGTGATACCGTCACGAATATCGAACGGTGGCGTCTTGGCCTTGTTCAAGAGGTTGATGCCCGTGACCCGGACCTCGACCTTTCCGGTACGCATGTCCGGGTTGATTTCCTTTGCGACCCGAGCGACGACGTGACCTTGAATCTCGATCACGTATTCACTCCGCAACTGTTCGGCAACCGCTAAAGCTTCCGGACTGTATTCTTCACTAAAGACCAGTTGGACTAAGCCTTCGCGGTCTCTGAGGTCAACAAAGATCAAGCCCCCCAGGTCGCGGCGCTTTTGCACCCAACCCTTTAAAACAACGGTCTGGTCGAGATATTGCTCGTCGACGAGACCCGCGTACGTGGTCCGTTTCAAATTCTTTTCCATCTAATTTCCCCTCTTATTTGGTGGTAAACCGTTGTGCCACAACGGCTTGAAAATCTTGGTAAATGTCGGCTAGGGGCACGTTGATTTCTTCGCCCGTCGCCATGGCCTTCAAGTTGGCCGTTTGCGTCTCGAGTTCCTTTTCCCCAATCGTTAAGGTGTAACGCGCCGTTAAGCGGTTAGCCGTCTTGAATTGGGCCTTGGGTTTACGTCCCAGGTAATCCCGGTCCGCCGTTAAGCCGGCCGCTCGAATGGCTTGGACCAGCTTCAAGGTCTCAATCGACGTCTGCTCGCCAATGCCCACGACGTACACGTCTAATGGGTGGTTATTCGGGACTGCGACCTGTTCAGCCTGCATCAATAAGACCAGGCGTTCCACGCCCATGCCGAAACCGACTCCCGGCATCTCGGGGCCGCCGAGTTCTTCGACTAAGCCGTTGTAGCGGCCACCGGCCAACACCGTGGTGTAGCCTTCGCCCAAGGCCGGTGAATCGGCCATAATTTCGAAGATGGTGTGGTTGTAGTAGTCCAACCCCCGGACCATGGTTGCATCGACGTCGTAAGCGATGCCTAAAGCATCTAAACTAGCCTTGACCTGGTTAAAATGCGTCGTCGCGTCCGGCGTCAAAAAGTCCAAAATGGACGGTGCGTCGGCCACGATGGCCTGGTCGTGCTTGTCCTTACTGTCTAAGACCCGTAACGGGTTCTTGTGCAGCCGGACCTTGGAATCGTCACTCAAGTCATCGTAGTGGGGTTCCAAGAAGTCGATCAATGCTTGGCGGTAAGCCGCGCGGGTCTCCTGATCCCCCAACGTGTTCAACGCTAAGCGCAGGTGCTTTAAGCCCAGTTTACTAAGTAACGCCATGCCCAAAGCGATGACTTCGACGTCAAGTTCCGGCGCATTACTGCCGAAGGCCTCCACCCCGATTTGGTGAAATTCCCGTTGCCGCCCGGATTGGGGCCGCTCGTAGCGAAACATCGGGCCCATGTAGTAGACCTTGTATGGCTTTTGCGTTTCGGGACCATATAATTTATTTTCTACGAAGGCCCGCACGACACCGGCCGTGCCTTCTGGACGTAAGGACAGGTGTCGGTCGCCCTTATCCTTGAAGTCGTACATTTCCTTGGTGACGATATCGGACGTATCGCCCGATGTCCGGGAGAACACCTCGAAATTTTCAAACATTGGCGTGCGGATCTCGTCGAACCGGTAACGGGCGAACAAATCGCGCGCCGTTTTTTCGACGAACTGCCAGGTTTCAGACGTCCCCGGTAGGATATCTGCCGTCCCTTTTGGCCGTTGGTAACGCATAAACATTCTTCCCTTCCTCAACCGCTAAACAAATAAAAAACGCCCCTGTCAATTGACAAGGGCGCAGGTATGCACGGTACCACCTTTTATTTTTCTCAGCAGGATAACGTTGCAAACGAATGACGCCAAGCGTCACTAGCCTCAAAAGTGTCTTCGCCAGCCCCCGTTAGTCGCTTTCAGCTCCGCGACCTCTCTGCAAGCGGGCATGCCTGCTACTGATCTTTCTCATCGGCTTCTATATTAGATTCTTCTTTAGAATACTGAACCCGCTTGAAAAAGTCAAGGGGCCGCTTTGGGCCGACCTTCGCCGCGGGTCAATCGACGTGGTATAATTGATTCAATTTGAAGCAAGGAGTGCCGCCATGCATTTTAAACCTAAAAACTGGATTGGCTTAATCGTCAGCCTCATCATCTTAATCATCGCGGGAGGCGTCCTGTGGGCGTTTATCCAGCACAACGCGGTCACTGCGACCGTCAACAACCTGCGTCTGCGGGAGGGCCCCGGTCTGACTTACGACGTCACCACCCGGGTCAAAAAAAATAGTCGCCTGACCATCTTAGGCGAAAAGAACAATTGGTACCACGTTCGCGACAGTCATAATCGTTTCGGCTGGGTCGCCAGCTGGTTGGTCGACCACCCCGGTAAGTTAAAGACCGCTACGACCCTCTCCGAAGCGACCATCGTGCTGGACCCCGGCCACGGGGGCAGCGATTCTGGCGCGTTGTCGATCAATCAAAAGCACGACGAAAAGACTTACACCCTTCAGTTGGCCAAACGAGTCGCCGCAAAATTACGGGCTAAAGGGACTCACGTCATCATGACTCGGGACAGTGACAAGAGCGTCAGTCTTGCTGATCGCCCGGCTTTAGCCAACGACAACCAGGCCAGTGCCTTCATCAGTTTCCACTTTGATTCGTCGCCCACCAATAACCTGGCTTCGGGCACCACGACCTACTATTACCACCGGAGCACCTCTTACGCTTTGGCACAGGACATCAATCAAGAGATGAGCGACCTGCCGTTAACCAACCGGGGCATCCGCTTCGGCAACTTCGAGGTCATCCGCGACAATAGCCGCCCGTCATTGCTCCTCGAAATGGGATATATTAATACTAAAAAGGATTTTCGTGAAATCGAATCCGCTAAGTACCAACGGGCCGTGGCGACCCGCGTTGTGGCCGGTCTCACCCAATACTTCAAAACTCAGCATTAATTTAATGAAAGAAGTGCGATTATTTTATGACTTTAACTGCTGATTGGCTCAAACAATTACCGTTACGCCAAGTCACCTCCGCCACCCCCGTTTCCGGGGGCGACATCAACGAAGCCTTTCGCTTGAGCACCCCCGAGGGACCCTACTTTTTGCTGGTCCAACCACGGACTCCAGCAAGTTTCTACCAACACGAAGTTGCCGGCTTAAAGGCGCTAAGTCAGGCCGCTAACGTCCCGGAAGTCTTCGGGACCGGCACCATCGACGGCGACGCCTACCTGCTGATGGAATTTCTAGAGACCGGCCACGGCAGTCAGTACGCGCTGGGCGAAACGGTCGCCCGAGTCCACCACGTGACGGCCCCGCAGTTTGGGTTCGACCAGGATAACGCGGTCGGCAAACTCCCTAAAAATAACCACTGGCAAAGCGACTGGACCACCTTTTATCTTGAGCAACGGCTCGACCCGTTAGTGCAACGGGCCCAAACCCATAACCTGTGGAACGACCGGCGCCAGGCCGGCTACGACCAGGTCCGCCAACACATCATCACCGAAAATAAGGGCCGGGACATCACCCCGTCACTGTTACACGGTGATCTCTGGGCTGGTAACTACCTGTTCACCGCCGACGGCACACCGACCTTGATCGACCCAGACACCCTCTATGGGGACCGTGAGTTTGATTTGGCCATGACCACCATCTTCGGCGGCTTCACCCAGGACTTCTACAAGGGCTATCAAGCCGCGTACCCGTTACCGGCTGGATACGCGGAGCGGTTACCCCACTATCAGTTGTACTACCTATTAGCTCACCTAAACCTCTTCGGTGAAGCATACGGTGGGGCCGTCGATGACCTGTTAGCTCGCGGTTAACCACCACGCCAAACAATCAATCTGAAAACGAAATGGGACCAGCGCACTAATTCGGCGTTGGTCCCATTTTGTTGTGGTTACGGTCCTTAATCGGCCAATAGCCAAGCCTGCAGCTCGGCTAACCGAATGACCCGGACCTCAGATTGACTCTCATCAACAATCAGATGTTCCGGATCGAACAGTGCTCCGGCCATCCCCGCGCGGTGCGCCGCCTGGATATCGAGATTGCGGTCGCCGACCATCAAAGCATCTTGCGGAAGCACGCCGTATTCTTGACACAGCGCATTCAAGCTGGTCGGGTCAGGCTTGCGTGGGTAATCGTCACTAGCGGTCACGGCCCCACTGAACTCGCCCCATAGACCTAAGTCTTTGAGTCGGTCAATGGCCCGCTGGTCGCGGTGGGTCAATAAGAAATTGCGCCCACCGTGCATGGTCACGGTCTGTAAAATGGCCGCGCTACCGGCAAAGGCTGGCGCCGTCGCTAATTTCGGGGCAGCCTGTCGTTGGTACAGGTTGGTCAAGCGATCCTGACTCACCCCGTACTCGGCACTGAACTGCCGCAATGCCGTCCCCATACTGTGTTGCCGCATGGCTTGGTAGATGGCCGGCTGGTCGATTTCAAAGGCGTTCACGCCCGTCTGGGTCAACGCCGTGGTAAACGCCGCGACCATCCCCGGGTAAGTATCGACTAACGTCCCGTCAAAATCCCAAAATAACTGTTGATACCGCATTACTGATGTCCCCCTAAAAAAGGAGCCGGTTTTTGACCGACTCCCGTTTTAATTTTAGTTTAATCGTCCGTGTCGAACCAGATGGTGCACGGTCCGTCGTTGACCAGTGCCACCTGCATATCGGCCCCAAAGACCCCGGTCTCGACCGAAATCCCCGTCGCTGCTAGCTTTTGGTTGAACTCGTCGTACATCGCTTGCGCGTGCTTAGGGTCCCCGGCGCCCACAAAGCTCGGCCGGTTACCCTTCTTGGTGTTGGCGTAAAGTGTGAACTGCGACACCGATAAGATACTGCCGGCAACATCGGTGATGCTGCGATTCATTTTTCCTGCCTGGTCTTCAAAGACCCGCAGATGACTAATCTTATGCACCAAATAATCGACCTGGTCGCTAGTGTCGCTATCTTCGGCACCCACCAACAAGCAGTAGCCCTGGGCAATCGACCCGACGACTTGTTTGTCGATAGTCACGCTGGCTTGAGTGACCCGTTGTAACAAAACTCGCATACTTGCTTCCTTTCTACCGAAACGGTCGCTTGACCACGTAAACATCAGGAATATTTTTAATGTTATCCATAATCCGTTGAAGTTCCCAACGGTTGCGAATCCCCAGACTGACCGAGATAATGACCATCTTATTGTGATCGCCCTTGCCGTTGATGGACGTCAGGTCCTTCGTCGAGTTATTGATCATCCGCAACACGTCGTTCAGTAGCCCATTACGATTGTAGCCTTGGACCTGGATATCGGCGTGGTAGTTGGTCCGGTCGCCGTGTTCGTTGCCCCAGCGGACCGGCACGATGCGTTCGCCACTTTCTTCAGCGTGCCGCACGTTCGGGCAGTCCACCCGGTGCACGGAGACCCCGCGCCCCTTGGTGATGTAACCTGTAATCTGGTCGCCAGGAACCGGGGCACAGCAATGACTCAACCGTACCAGCAAATTATCGACGCCTTCGATGACCACGCCGTCAGGCTGCTTCTTACGGTCCTTACGGTCGGCATCGCTATCGCTCTTGATGGACTGGTGCTGCTCCAAGATTTCACGTTCCTCTTGGCGCCGGCGCTCGTCTTCGGCCGCCTGGCGGACGTCATCGGTCAAGCGGTTGACCACTCCCTGGGGTTGCAGATCCCCAAACCCAATCGCGGCCAACAAGTCATCGATATGTTGATAATGCAACTTAGCGGTGACCTTTTCCCCATTTTCCTTCGTCATGATGGTCTTGGGATCGTAGCCGGCTTCACGGATCAACCGTTCGACCATTTCGCGGCCCTGGGTGATGCTTTGTTCCCGGTCTCGCAAACGGAAAAACTGCTTGATTTTATTGCGGGCCCGCCGCGTCGAGACCAGCTTCAACCAGTCCCGGCTCGGGCCAGCAGAACTACTCGAGGTCCGGATATCCACGATGTCGCCGTTTTTAATCTCGTAGTTCAGTGGCACGATTTTACCGTTGATCGTAGCCCCCGTGGTGTGGTGCCCAACTTCCGTATGAATAGCGTAGGCCATATCCAGTGGACCAGCTCCCTTAGGCAACTCGAGCACGTCACCCTTGGGGGTGAACGCGTAAACATGGTCGCCGAACAGTTCGCCCTTGACGCTGTCCATGAAATCTGCCGCGTCATCGGTATCTTCTTGCAGTTCGATGATGTGTTTGAATAGGTTCAGCTTATCACCGGTGTTGGTCTCGTGGACCTTGTCCTTGACACCTTCCTTATAAGCCCAGTGCGCCGCGACCCCGTATTCCGCCACGGCGTGCATTTCCTTAGTCCGAATCTGGACCTCGAGGGGCTTGCCTTCAGGTCCAATGACCGTGGTGTGCAACGACTGGTACATATTCGCCTTCGGCATCGCGATGTAGTCCTTGAACCGGCCAGGCATCGGCTTCCACTGGGAATGGATGGCCCCCAAGACCGCGTAGCAGTCCTTGATGGTGTCCACGATGACCCGAATCGCCAGTAGGTCGTAAATCTGACTGAACTGCTTGTGCTGGTCCTTCATCTTCCGGTAGACCGAGTAGATGTGTTTTGGGCGACCGTAGATTTCGGGCTTTAAATGCAGGTCCTTAATGGATTTTTGGATGACCTTGATGGCCGCTGCGATGTACTGTTCCCGTTGGTCGCGCCGTGAATTCATCAAATGCACGATACGGTAGTACTGTTGCGGGTTCAGATACCGAAGCGACACGTCTTCCAGTTCCCACTTGATAGTGCTAATCCCCAAGCGGTCCACCAACGGTGCGTAAATCTCCAGCGTCTCGTTAGCGATCCGCCGCTGCTTATCGGGCCGCAAATGTTGCAAGGTCCGCATGTTATGCAAGCGGTCGGCTAACTTCACAATCATGACCCGAATGTCCTTGGACATGGCCAGCAACAGTTTCCGGTGATTTTCCGCCAACTGTTCCCGGTTAGACTTATATTTGATTTTCCCTAACTTGGTCACGCCATCCACGATCAACGCAACGTCATCCCCGAAGAGTTCCCGCACGTCGCCCAAGGTCACGCCGGTGTCCTCCACGATATCGTGCAGAAAGCCCGCTGAGACGGTCTCGGGGTCCATGTTGAGGTCGGCCAAGATACCGGCCACCTGAATAGGATGCATAATGTAGGGTTCGCCAGATTGCCGCGTTTGGTCGCGGTGCGCAACGGTGGCGAAATGACAGGCTTTGACCACCATTTCGACATGTTGCGCATTCATATATTTACCCACTCTGGCAATTACTTCTTCAGCCGTCCAGACACGTTCTTTGGTCATATTGGACGCCACCACCCTTAATTTTTAGATTCTTCTGCTTGCGCCGTAACCGTCAATCCGTAAGCCAAATAAGACAGGCACAGATAGACCAGTGCGAAGTAGCGCGTGTAACCGGGGAGAAACCCACTCGCCCCGATAAAATAGAACACGGGAAAGACCAGCAGTAGCCACCACGGTCGTTGTCGCGTGGCCACAAAGTGACCTAGCCCAATTGAAACGCCCCCGTTCAAGATTAACAATAGCCCACCGAAACGCCAGACTGGATCCAATCCCAACCCCATTGCTAGGGCTGGTAAGCCCACGCCCACAACTACTCCCATGAGCCAATACCGCCAGCCCAACTTTTCCAGAAATGCCATTGCATTCACCTTTACTCTCTCTATAATTGGACCTATTTTAGCATGTTTTCAAGGGGATTTCACCCTCGTTGCGGACTTTGTAACTCCCAAATGGTCGACGCCGCGGCCAAAAAGTATAATGGCGCCGTTTCCGTCCGTAAGATTCGCGGCCCTAACCCCACCAAAATCGCGTGAGCCGTTTGAGCTTGGGTGACTTCGGCGGGACTGATTCCACCCTCGGGACCGAAGATGGCCAGCACGGTTTGCCCGGCGACGACCCGTTGTAAGTTCGCCGTTAACGCACTGTGTTCGCCCCGCTTAGCGGATTCTTCATAAGCCATTAAGGTGAGGTCGTTAGGGGTCGCCAATACCGCTGCAAGGTTAGGCACGTAAGTCACGGTCGGTCGGACTAAGCGGTGAGATTGTTCAGCCGCCCCGTTAGCGACCTTAGTCAAGCGCGCAACTTTTTTAGCAACTTTCTGGGAATGCCACTTGGCAATCGACCAGTCGGCCCCGTAGAAAATAACCTGTTGGACCCCCATTTCGGTCGCCTTTTGCGCAATCCACTCCGCTTTTTCCTGCTTCGGTAAACCACAAGCGATGATCACGTGCGCGGGCAGTTCGACCGTGGGCGTCACCACCGCCGTCAACCGCACCTCGGCGTGACCGTCGTTCGTGACGCGCAGAAGCTCACCGTGAAACAGGTGGGCCGTCTGATCTACAAATTCAGCCACGTCGCCTACTTGGGCGCGTAAGACCACGACCCAGTGGTGTTGTACCGTCGCCGGTAACGTCACTTGATCCCCGTCCTGTTGGGGCGTCTCTAAGAAATAACGTTGCATCCCTTATTCATCCTCCGTTGGTTTGTGAGCGATGACACCGCGCCAATCCTTCATCTGTAGCACGTTGTCGATGATAAAGCCCTGCTTTTCTTGGGCGGCCACCACAGTATCTAATTTGTCAGCGATAATGCCCGACGTCAAGAAATGGCCCCCGGGTTGGAGGTTCTCCCAGGCTTGTGGCACCAGGGACACGATGATTTCGGCCAAGATGTTGGCCACCACGATGTCGACCGGCTGGTGAATGTCGTTCAATAAATTATTCGGCCGAGCAACCACATCTTTAGCCACTGGATTCAAATCTAAGTTTGTTTTGGCCGAACGCACCGCCACGTCATCTAAGTCGAACGCTTCGACGTGATCCGCCCCTAAAGCTTTAGCCGCAATGCTGAGCACACCCGAACCGGTTCCCACGTCGTAGAGACTTTCCCCACCACGGATGACCGTTTCTAAGGCCATCAACGATAAGATGGTGGTCGGATGGGTCCCGGTCCCAAAGGCCATCCCCGGATCCAGCCGAATGACTTGTTCGCCGGCTTGCACGGGTTCATAGGCTTCCCAGCTCGGCGTAACCGTCAAATAGCGGGTCACTCGTACCGGATGATAATACTTCTGCCAAGCCGTGGCCCAGCTTTCGTCAGCGACCGCCTTGGTGGTCACGGTGCCAGGGGTCGGGTCCAAACCGAACTGGCTTAATTGTGCGACCCGTTGCTTGATGGTGGGAAGAATCTCCGGTACGAAGACCGTTTCCGGATAGTAGGCGGTGATTTCGGCGCCCGTAGTTCGGTGCGGAATCGTGTTGAGATCCACGACCTCACCATACTTACCTGGTTTTAAATTGGCGTAATCGGCGGCGTCATCGATCTTGACCCCACTGGCCCCCGCCTCTTGTAAAATGTTACTAACGGCCTCAACCGCTTCATTAGTCGTCAGCACGCTGACTTCTGTCCACTGCATAACTGAAATGTCCTCCTTAAAAATGAAAAGAGCCGGCGACAATTTCAAGTTGTCGCTGGCTCACCATTAGCCTTTAAAAATTAATGGAACCAACCTTAGACCTTTTCGGCATCGGTCGGATGGTCAGCATTTCGTTGCTCTCGACGGGCAAGATGTGTTTCTAAATAATCCAGCATATCCGCTTCATTTTGAAACACACGGGGATGCTTTTGCTTGTGGAGCCGCAAGTCAATCTCGTTGATTCGCTGGCGTCCAGTCCACGTATGACCATAACGAATGATTACCCGATTATTGAGCGAATTGCGACCGAACTTGAATACGTAGACACTCTCGGGTGCCATTAGCGGTCGAATGTACGACTTTTCGTAACGATAATTATGTTGTCGTAAATATTCTTTGGTTCGACTCAGCATGGTAATCACCTCCTAAATGACAATCTACTTTGGTTTAACCAACGGGAACGACCGTCTTCGGTTGTCGACACTTTAAATTGTATCAATTAAACATAGTAATGGATTTGCCCCTAAAATGCAAGCAATTAGTTTAGGGAAGCCAAAATTCAAGACCGATTTCCGATGAAAACCAGTTTTTACGCCAATTCCGTTTCATGAAACCACTTACATTATAGCATGAGTGATTGAAATTAGAAACTCATAACCCCTAAAAACCTTAAGTTTTCTTGGGATTGATTGGCGACCCCCGATGGCCAAACTAAACGGGACTCCTAACGTTAGTCGCGGAGCCCCACAGAATAGTTTTTCTGATCATTGATTAGCAGTTAGCCAAAAAATTCTGGTTCGTCAAAAGCTTCCTGAGCCAACTCATAAATATCGTCCAGAGACAAAATATCTTCAACCGTTAACATCCGGTAATCCACTTCTTGCTCCCGCACGGCCGTAATCACAGCTAATGGGATCTCCGCAGCAACCGCAATCTCTTGGTTGGTCAAGGGGCTCCCTAAGACACACAAAGCCCGGTCCTCCGCCGCTTCAATGGCCCGCATCTCAGCGTACCAGTTGACTTCTTGTTCTTCTTCCATAACAGTGATTCCCCCTTTATTTAAATCCGTTTATCTTGGTGGCTATCCCCATAATATACCGGATTATGGGCCTGGTGCCTAGTCCTTTCGTGCCCGTCCCGTTAACCTTTTAACGGTCAAATAATTGTGACGTACCAGCCATTTTTATGGGCTTCATCACCGTGGTCCCTCACCATTAGCCCCGCGTTTAGGTTGCATTTTCCCAATAAATCGTCGAAAATTAGGGCAAGTCAACTTAATGAGGAAGGTGTCACATTATGTTTAAAGAATTTAAGGCGTTCGTGGCTCGGGGCAACGTTTTGGACCTCGCCGTTGGGGTCATTATTGGAGCAGCTTTCACCGCCATCGTGAATTCCCTGGTCGAAAATCTGATCAACCCCCTGCTCGGGATGTTCGTTGGCAGTATCGATTTTTCCAACCTGGTCTTAACCGTGGGCCAAGCACACTTTCGTTATGGGGCGTTTATCAACGCCATCATCAATTTCATTATCATCGCCTTCGTAGTCTTCTTGCTGGTCAAAACCATCAATAAGGTCCTGCCAGCCCCTAAGAAGGAAGAAGAAGCGGAGCCAACGGCCGAAGAAAAATACTTACAGGAAATCGTAACGTTGTTAAAGAAAGAGGAGCATTAGGTTTCTGAACCCCCGCAACGACTTCCCCACCCGAAAGCCGTTACCCATTCGACAGTAAAATGCTATACTGTTGTCAGGCTTGCTTTAGGTAAGCGACACAAAATTGTGATATCACTGTCAAAGAGGGTATTCGACCATGCGAGAAGAAAAAGTAACCTTCACCAAAACGGATTGGCAACGCGCCCAGACCGCCGTCTTCAACGAGTACGACCGGTTGATCAAACGACTCCACGTGGAGGGGGTTGATTACACCATCCTCCAAGCCCGGCGAATCGTCATCTATCAAGATTTAATTGAGGAGTGGAAACACGCCGTGCCAACGTTGATGACTGATTTAACCGATAATCCGGCCGCTTTAAGCGTCTTTGATGACCTCGCTACCGATGGTCAAAGCCACCTGCTCGACCGGTGTGCCAAGAAGATGGAGAATTGGCCCGATTATATCCCTTCCCCCCTCACGATTTGGTTAGAGTTGGAAGAGGACGCCACGGCGGAGTAAGTCGATTCACCCTATGCATCCCGTCAATTACCAAAAGTCTGGACCACTCGTCCGGGCTTTTTTGTTTGGCCCCGGCTGTAGAACTTAAACTTTGCTACAATGAACCTAAGATTTATCAGGAGGCAAATAATTATGGACAACCTGATTCAACCAATTTTAGTCAAAGTACGGGCCATTCCCGCGCGCTGGGTCGTCACCTACGATTTGGAAGGCCTCGATGACGGGCAGGCGAAGGCCTTGGCGCAGAAACTCACTCAGGCGGATACCGCCCAAAGCGCCACCTACAAGGTCCGCGGCCACGCACCCCGGTCGTTGACACTTGAGGTGCATAAGCACTGATCTCATCGTACACCAAAAGGCTTATCTCAATTAGCATCATGCCAACTGAGATAAGCCTTATTTGGGATTATTTAAGTTTACTTCGTTTCGTCTTCATCGGTCTTCAACACGGCCATGAAGGCTTCCTGGGGGATTTCAACTTGCCCCACAGCCTTCATCCGTTTCTTACCGGCCTTTTGCTTCTCTAACAGCTTCATCCGCCGAGTCCGGTCCCCTCCATACAGGTGGGCCGTCACGTCCTTGCGATAAGCCTTGATAGTCGTCCGGGCAATGATCTTCGCGCCGATGGCCGCTTGAATCGGAATCTCAAAGTTTTGCCGTGGAATGATGCCCTTCAACCGCGTCGCAATCTCCCGACCGCGCTGGGCCGCAAAGGTCCGGTGGGCAATGAAACTCAAGGCATCCACCTTGTCGCCGTTCAACAACAGGTCGATTTTGACCAGGTCACTTTCCTGATACCCGTTCATCTCATAATCTAAGGACCCGTAACCGCGGGTACTGGACTTTAACTTATCAAAGAAATCGAAAATGATTTCGGACAACGGCATGTTGTAGACGATGTTGACCCGGTAATCGTCCAGGTATTCCATGGTCACGAACTGCCCGCGCCGGTGCTGACATAGCTCCATCACCGCCCCCACGTAGTCGTTGGGGACCATGACGGTCGCCTTAACGATGGGTTCTTCGATGCGCTTGATAGCCGCCGCTTCCGGCATTTCGGACGGGTTTTCGACTTCCTTCATCGTGCCATCCGTCAAGTAGGCATGGTACGTGACCGATGGTGCCGTGGTAATCAAATCCAGGTTGAATTCCCGTTCCAGGCGTTCCTGGACCACGTCCATATGGAGCATCCCCAAGAACCCACACCGGAAGCCAAAACCTAATGCTTGGGAGGATTCTGGTTCAAATTCCAAGGCCGCATCATTTAACTTCAACTTTTCCAAAGCTTCCCGTAAGTCGTTCAACTTGGCATTATCCGTCGGGTAAAGTCCCGCGTAGACCATCGGATTCATTTCCCGGTAGCCCGGTAAGGCCTTAGCCGCCGGGTCGTCAGCATTAGTCACGGTATCCCCGACTCGGGTCTTCGTGATGTCCTTGATAGCCGCCGTGATGTAACCCACATCCCCGGCAATCAAGTAGTCGCGACTTAGAGGTTTGGGCGAGTTCACGCCCACTTCGGTGACTTCATATTCCGTTTCACTGTTCATCATTCGAATCTTGTCACCGGGGCGCACCGTGCCGTCATACAACCGCACGCTCAACACAACGCCGCGATAATCGTCGTAGACCGAGTCAAAGACCAACGCCTTCAACGGCGCGGTCAAATCACCAGTCGGTGCCGGCACCTTGGCCACGATCTGTTCCAAGAGGTCTTCGATACCGATGCCCTGCTTGGCACTGGCCAAAACGGCATCGGAAGCATCCAAGCCAATCACGTCTTCGATTTCTTTTTTGACCTTATCAGGGTTAGCCGATGGCAGATCGATCTTATTGATCACCGGGACGATTTCCAGGTCATCATCGAGGGCCAAGTAGACGTTGGCTAGGGTCTGAGCTTCGACCCCTTGAGCCGCGTCGACGACCAAGACGGCGCCTTCACACGCCGCTAAGCTCCGCGAAACTTCATAGGAGAAGTCCACGTGGCCGGGAGTATCGATCAAGTGAAATTCGTAATCATGACCGTCCTTAGCGTGGTAGGTCAGTTCGACGGCGTTCAGCTTGATGGTGATGCCGCGTTCCCGTTCCAAGTCCATGTTATCCAGGATTTGGTCTTGCATGTCTCGCTTGGCGACCGTATCGGTCATTTCCAAGATCCGGTCCGCGAGGGTCGATTTCCCGTGGTCGATATGGGCCACAATGGAAAAATTCCGAATATATTTTTGATGTTGCGCTAATTTCTCCAAATCCATTTGCGTTCCTACTTTCTTTACCATTTGTCTCGATAATTATACCAACCATCACGGGGAAGTACAAACTTAGGCCCACGCACACAAAAAGGCGACCGACAAGTTGCCGAACGCCTCCCCTGACCCTATTTCGATGTGACCTTATAAGCGGCTAAACGCTCCGGTGGTAACTGTTGCCACTGTTGCGAGTAGAACTTATCGTTAATATTGTAATGTGGCGCTGGTTGGGACTTGGTCAAGAACGGATTGAGTTGTTGATCCACGGCTAACCAGCCGCGCCACCCCAGATGAATCGTATCCGTCATGAAGTACGGCACGTTACCATCGTGGCTCAAATCACAGATGTGCGTGAAACCTTGCGATTCCAATTGGTAGCGAATCTTGCGGTCGAACTGGCGCAACATCGACTTGGATAACCCCGTGTACGCGGACCAGCGGTCATTGACCGGCGGGATGATAAACATCACGTTGGTGTCCAACCGCGCAAATTGATCCAAGACCAGTTGGAAATCCGCAAACTCTGGGGATTGCGTGTAGCTGAGGTTCTTTTGGAAGTTCTTCAGCTTCCCCTTGCGAATCACCTTTTTTAACCGTTGCTTATAAAAGGTATCACTGATGTGGAACCGGTTATTACCCGTTTGGGCTTTCCCCAACTGACCGGCCAGGCGATTCAACGTAGCGTAGGAGTAATGAGTGGGTAACTTCTTCGTTTGTTGCATCACCTTGTTTAGGTTCTGCGACGGCAAGTTAATTCCGGAGAAGAATTGATCTTCTTGCGTCAGCATGTTCATTTTGGCACGCAGGTAAACTTTTTGGTAGTCAGTCAACGACTTCCCAGACGCCACCCGCTGCAACGCCGCGTAAATGAAGTGGTCAGATTGTGCGACCGGCATCTGCAGCAAGCGTTTGGCGGCGTACCGGTCAATGGCATCGTGCCGGTAATGCGACAGCCACTCCGTCGTTTGTAGCTGGGAGTAGTAGAAGCCAAAGGCGTCTTTACGCGTCCCATTTTTGACGAACCACTGCGGTGAAATCACGAAGACTGCCTTTTTATGCCGCAAGTCCCCCTGGATGTTTTGCATCACGAAGAACTGCGTCAGAGATTGCGTGCCCCGTGCCCCCAACAGAAACGGCCGGTAACTCCGGTCGTACTTTTGGGCCAGAACCGACGGGTGCATCGGATCGAACCGCGACCACTCCGATGAGCCAAAGAACGGCACGTAATTTTCTCCGAGTGCGGCCGCCTTGAGTCGTTTACCCTTCAACACATTGGGTGATAAGGAAACGGCTGCTTGACGTTCTTCACCTGCGCTGACGTGCTTAAAGCCGAAAGTAACTGGTGAGACGAATACCGCGAGAACCAGCAGGGCCGCTAAAATAATCGGCCCAAAAATCCGTAGTAGTCGCTTAGCCATTAGTTAGACCAGGCTTTCCACTTTAGTAATGATTTTGTTGGGCGTGTCCCACTCTGACCGCTCAAATTCAGAGACTGGCACACTGATTCCTAACTCGCTTTGTAATTGCAAAAGCAGTTGCACAGATCCCATGGAATCCAGTAAGCCACTATCGAACAAGTTATCGTCCATCGCTCCACTGACATCGTTCCCCGTTAGATCTGCTAAAATTTCTAATACCGTTGCTTGAACATCCATTGTTATTTCCCCCTAAATGAAATTGAAGACTCCGTTTTAATTGGTGAACCAAAGTTGATTCAAGAATCCTGAGAAAATCAGAAAACTAAAGCACACCAGGTTGGCCGTTAAGAAGATGGCGAACCACTGGGTGAACCGGTTATGCGGCACACTCTCACGGTGCTTCTTCTTGTAACGTAACCAGGCATCGTTGATCACTAATGCACAGCCGTGGAACAGGCCGTACGTGATGTAATACCAGGTCACCCCGTGCCAAAACCCCATGACTAACATGTTGATGATGTACGTCACGTTAGCCGTCGTGCGCGGATTTTTGAAGACGCGGTGCTTCATGAACCAAAAGACCAAGCGCATGTAGATAAAGTCCCGGAACCAGAAGGACAACGTGATGTGCCACCGATTCCAGAAATCCTTGATGTTAGGTGAACGCCAAGGTTGCTTAAAGTTCATCGGCGTGGCAATGCCCATCAGATACGAGGTCCCCACAGCAAACAAACTGTACCCCGCAAAATCAAAGAACAAGTAAGCACTGTAGACGTACATGTAGCCTAGAACCGGCCAGGACAGATCCAGGAACCCGCCCCGCGCTTGCATCCCCATTTGGAGCAACCGTGGCAATAAGATTTGCCCGAAGTAATAAGCCAGAATGAACTTGTACAAAAAGCCGACGAAGATGTAGCGCACACCCTTTTGAATCATCCCCAAATAGGTGTCGCGGTCCGGCACCGACCGGTAATCGTGCTCAAAGCGCCGGTAACGGTCGATGGGCCCCGAAGAAATCGTGGGGAAAAAGAGCATAAACTGCAGAAACGTCATAATCTGAAAGTTTTTCAACGTGCCATCGCGCGTCTCCATCATGGTCTGCACGGCCCGAAACGTCAGGTAACTGATCCCCAGAAACCCAATCAACGAGTTCTGCCCGTTTTCCACGGCCGGCGTCACTTTGACGATGGTCAGCGGTAGAATGGCCAGGATGACCATCAGATAGAAAATCGGTCCCGAATTTTTTTGCTTTCGGTAGACGGCATACCCCCAGGTTAGCAACACTTCATACGAAATGTAGACGATCAAAGCCACCCCTTGGGTCCATTTGGGCCCGCCGAAGGTCAGCACCAGAAAGAAGATCGAGATAATCGTTTCGTATAGTCGTGAGCGTCTACCGTATAGCAAGCCAATGACGAGTGGGATGAGCGCCACCCCTAAAATGGCAAAGTAGGTGGGGTTCCCGTACGGTTCAAATGACAGCATCAGTGATTGACCTCGGCAATAATCGATTTAATGTCAACCTTGCCGTTGGGGGTCATCGGTAAGCTGTCCTTGTAAACAAAGCGTTGCGGAATCATGTATTCCATCATGTCGCCGCCTTGTAAGGTTTCCTTAATGGCCTTGGTCAACGCCAACGCCGTCATCTCGTGTTGAATCGGCACCACCCAGGCCACCAGTTGGCTGACCTTATGGTTTTGGTCGTAACGCGGCACCGCGACGCCCACTTGGATATGGTCTTCTTGGGACAGATAGTGGTTCACCTCTTCCAATTCGATCCGGTACCCGTGGAGCTTGATTTGAAAGTCGGTCCGGCCCCGGTACATGAACAAACCATTGTCTAACGCCACGCCCAGGTCCCCGGAACGGTAAACGCGCGTGCCGTGCCAGTCGATAAAGGCGCTAGCCGTCTTGTCTGGATTATGCAGGTACCCCTTAGACATCGATGGACCACTGATCAGAATCTCGCCTTCCGTTCCCGTCGGCACTTCGTTCAAGTGTTCATCAACCACGGTCAACTTGGTGTCTTCCTTGGCATAGCCAATCGGTAACCGCGGGTAATCCGCCAAAATCTGTGGTGTGATTTCGACCTGCGTGACCGCCACCGTCGTTTCCGTTGGCCCGTAAGTGTTGAAGATGCGGGCTTGCGGGAAGCGCTGGTGCAAGTTTTCAGCCGTGGCGTGCGTCAATTCTTCCCCGCAGAACAAGAACCGTTGCAAATCTGGATAATGTTTGCCATCAAAGGTTGGTTCCAGTAAGCAGATGTCCATAAAGGACGGCGTCGAGACCCAAACGTTCAGCCGCATTTGCGGGAGCGTCTCGAAAAGGCCCTTAAAGTTATCGGTCACCTTTTTGGGCAACGCCACTAACGTCCCCCCACTGGCCAAAGTTGGTCCCCAGTCCATCACGGACAAGTCAAACGAGTACGGTGCTTGGGCCAACGTCCGCGGGGCTGCTGGTAAGGCAAAATCATCGCTGAGCATCCAGTTCACGTAGCTCAACAGGTTGGCGTGCGAAATTTGAACGCCCTTCGGTTTTCCCGTCGTGCCGGACGTAAAGATGATGTAGTAGGTCTCATCCCCCGTCACAGCGTGGTCTACCTGATACGTTACCGGTGTTTTAAAAATCGTCCGTAAGCGGTCCAGTGTAATCACCGTGGTGTTCGGTAACTCGGTCTGTAAACTCGCCACCGCGATGACCGCTCCCGGATGGGCAATATAATTAATCGTGGTCAAGCGTTCTAGTGGTGAGTGCGTATCAATCGGCACATAAGCGTGTCCACTCTTGACGACGCCTAAGAACGTCGCCATCATCTCAAAGGTCTGGCCCCCGTAAACTAAGATGGGGGCCTCCCGTGGCAGTTGCAGGGCGTCTATCGCGGCCGCTAAAGCGTCCGATGCGCGTTTCAACGTCGCGTAAGTCTGCGTCTGGCCTAAATCATCGTAAGCTAACCGATCCGGCGTGGTTACTGCCACTTGGTCGATCGCCGTAATTAAATTATCAATCAATCTTTATCCCCCCAAAGAAATTCAATTTTCGTCACGAACCGTTAGAATTCGTTATAGATAAACGTGGTGCTTTGTAACCCACTGTATCCATACAGATAAACTAACGCCATGATGATCGCAAAGTAGAAAACGGTCCAGCCAATGAAGGCCACCACTGGCTGATGCAAAATTGCCAGCCACTTTGTGCGCATGAATTTTCACCCCCAAATTACCCGACTTAATCGTGATGCGATCCCCGTGTCGGTGTCGTTCAGTTACACGATCTGTCCTTCTCCCACGAAGAACGGCGTGTCGGCAACGCCGGGAGTCCCGGTGATTGCTTATGTTTTGAGATTAGCATTGCCCCTGTTTGATTGCAAACGACACCCCCTAACCTTAACAGTTTCTTTTCATTTTTCACGATTTAGTTAATTGTGTAACCAAAAAAAGGCCACTGAACACTTTCAGTGGCCTTGATGGCTGGAACCTAGGAACACTTCCCAGGTCAATCATTAATTATCATTAAACTTGTCGCGCATCTTGTCGAAGAGGTTTCCCTTACCAGTACCCGAAACGGTCTCACCGCTGGCCTTTGCGAAATCGCGCAAGGCGTCGCGTTGACCTTTATTCAGGTTCTTCGGGGTCTGGACCTTGATGGTCACGCGTTCATCACCATTGCTGTTGCCGCGCAAATGTGGCACGCCTTGGCCCCGTAAGCGGAAGGTGGTCCCGCCTTGAGTGCCCGCCGGTACCTTCAGCTTGACTTTACCGTGGACGGTCTTGACCATGATCTCATCGCCCAGCGCCGCTTGCACGAACGAGATGGGTTGGTCGAAGTAGATATCGGTCCCATCCCGCCGGAAGTCCTTGCTAGGCGTGACTTGGAAGATGATGAAGAGGTCGCCATAGCCACCGCCATGGGTCCCCGCTTCACCTTGCCCTTGTAAGCACATCTGTTGCCCGTCATCGACCCCAGCTGGGATGGTGACTTCAACTTCGTGCTTTTGTTCCTCGTGGCCAGAACCACCACAGGTTGGGCACTTCTCTTTGATTTCTTGCCCCGTGCCGTGGCAGACCGGGCAAGGTTGTTGACTCTGCATACGACCCAGTGGCGTGTTGGTGACCGTCGTCACGTAACCCGAACCGCCACATTCGTGACAGGTGACGGGTGACGTGCCCGGCTTAGCCCCGTTACCACCACAGGTGTGGCATTGGGCTTCACGGGTATAAGTGATGGTGGTCTTCTTACCAAAGATGGCCTCTTCAAAGGTCAGTGTCATTTGGTACTGGAGATCACGACCCGGTCGTGGCGCGTTTGGGTTCCGGCGACCGCCACCCCCAAAGAATTGGTTGAAGATGTCGTCGAAACCGCCACCGCCGAAGCCACCGCCACCAAAACCGCCAGCTTGGCCGCCGCCAAAGCCGCCGAAGCCGCCTTGTGCACCGTCTGCTGATCCATATTGGTCGTAGTTTTGCCGTTTTTGCTGGTCCCCTAATACATCGTAGGCTTCCTGCACTTCCTTAAACTTCTCCGCCGCATCCGGGGCCTTATTCAGGTCCGGGTGGTACTTCTTCGATAGTTTCCGGTAGGCCTTTTTGATTTCATCTTGACTGGCGTCCTTAGCGACGCCCAGTACACCGTATAAGTCCTTTTGCGCCATCGTTTTCCTCCCAATCGAATTCCGATATTAAAAAGCTACTAGTAAGAATAGCATACCTCGAAACAAAAAGCCAAAGCCCTGCGGACTCTGACTTTTTGCCCTAACTTATTGGCCAAGTTGGGTCGGCTTACTTCTTGTTATCGTCGTCGTGAACTTCATGGAAGTCCCCGTCAACGGTCCCGTCGTCCTTACCACCTTGGTTGGCATCGCCGTTAGTGCCTTGCGCACCGGCATCACCAGCCGTACCCTTAGCGTCGCCTTGGGCGTTTTGAGCTTGTTGGTATAACTTGACGGATAGATCCTGGACAATCTTAGTCAAATCATCCTTCTTGGTCTTCATGTCATCGAGGTTGTTCGCTTCTTGGGCCTTCTTTAAGGCATCACGAGCGTCTTGGGCCTTCTTGATTTCGTCATCGGAAACCTTACCCTTAACGTCCTTCAACGTCTTATCGGTCTGGAAGAGTAACTGGTCGACTTCGTTCTTGGTGTCGACTTCTTCCTTACGCTTCTTGTCGGCCGCTTCGTTTTCCTTAGCTTCCTTCATCATCTTTTCGACTTCGTCATCGGACAAGCCATCGGAACTCTTGATGGTAATCTTTTGTTCCTTGTTGGTTCCCGTATCCTTCGCCGAAACGTTCACAATCCCGTTCTTATCGATATCGAACGTGACTTGGATTTGAGGAACTCCCCGTGGGGCAGCTGGAATATCAGTCAGTTGGAAGTTACCCAACGTCTTGTTATCTGCCGCCATTGGCCGTTCACCTTGTAAGACGTGGATATCCACGGCTGGTTGGTTGTCGGCCGCCGTTGAGAAGACTTGTGACTTGCTGGTTGGGATGGTCGTGTTCCGGTCGATCAACTTAGTGAAGACACCACCCATGGTTTCAATCCCTAAGGAAAGTGGCGTGACATCCAAGAGGACAACGTCCTTAACGTCACCGGTGATGACCCCACCTTGGACCGCAGCCCCTAAGGCCACGGCTTCATCAGGGTTGATGGAGTGACTTGGTTCCTTACCCGTCCACTTTTGAACGGCTTCTTGAACGGCTGGAATCCGGGTGGACCCACCGTTTAAGATGACCACGTCAACGTCGGAAGCCTGTAAGTCGGCATCCTTCAAGGCGTTTTCGACTGGGACCCGCGTCTTTTCAACTAAGTCGGCCGTTAATTCGTTGAACTTAGCCCGAGTCAAGGACTTTTCCAAGTGCAGTGGGCCATTCTCGCCAGCGGAAATAAATGGCAAGCTGATTTGCGCTTCCGTAACTCCGGAGAGATCCTTCTTCGCCTTTTCAGCCGCGTCCTTCAACCGTTGTAAAGCCATCTTGTCCTTGGATAAGTCAATGCTATTGTCGTCCTTGAAGCCGGCAATTAACCAGTCCATGATCTTTTGGTCGAAGTCGTCCCCACCTAAGTGAGTATCCCCGTTAGTGGAGAGCACGTCGAAGACGCCATCCCCCAGATCCAAGATGGACACATCAAAGGTCCCACCACCAAGATCATAAACCATGATCTTTTCGTCTTTGTCTTGCTTATCCAAACCGTAAGCCAAAGCCGCAGCGGTTGGTTCGTTGATGATCCGTTTAACGTCTAAGCCAGCGATCTTCCCGGCATCCTTAGTGGCTTGCCGTTGGGCATCGTTGAAGTAGGCAGGGACCGTGATGACGGCCTGGCTGACCGTATCACCAATGTAGTCTTCCGCAAAGGACTTCAAGTGTTGCAAGATCATCGCGGAGATTTGTTCTGGCGTGTAATCCTTACCGTCAACGGTGACCTTGTAGCCAGATTCGCCCATGTGGCTCTTGATGGATGAAATGGTGTTCGGGTTGGTGATGGCTTGGCGCTTAGCCACTTCCCCAACTTGAGTTTCGCCGTCTTTAAACGCAACAACGGATGGCGTCGTCCGGGAGCCTTCCTTGTTCGCGATAATCTTTGGTGCGTTACCTTCTAGAACGGCAACGGCGGAGTTCGTCGTCCCCAAGTCAATTCCAATAATTTTGTTGCTTGCCATCAAAAATTCCCTCTTTTACTGTTAGATTTTTAAAGTTATTGCGCAACGTTTATTGTGCCACGACGACCATAGCCGGTCGTAACACCCGGTCCTTTAACTGATAGCCCTTTTGGAGGACCTGGACCACCGTTTCAGCCGGTTGGTCATCGCTGGCCGGCACCGTCTGGACGGCTTGGTGCAAGGTCGGGTCAAATTTCTGCCCCAGCGCTGCTACTTCAGTCACGTGATTGCGCTTCAGGGCATCTTCCAAGTGATCGTAGGTCATCTGAACACCCTTCTTCAGCCCCTGAGCCGCTTCGTCGGTCGCTTTCACAGCCAACGCGCGTTCGAGGTTGTCAATCACTGGTAAGACGTCCTTAGCCAATTGCTGGCCATCATACTTGATCAGTGTTGCCTGCTCCTTTTCAAAGCGAGTTTGCATATTTTGAATCTCAGCTTCAGCTCTGAGGTACTTGTCCTCCATATCAGCCGCCTTTTTTTGCTCGGCGGCTAGCTGAGTTGCCTGTGGATCAGGCTTCTTAGCGGCTTTTGCCGTTGCTTGTGCATCAGCAGTGGCCTGCTTAGCCTTGTCAGTCGGTGCCGCTGATTGCGATTGGTCCTCAGCCGACGTCGGTTGCTTTGGTTGTTGATCTTCAGCAGATGTTGGTTGCTTATCAGCCACGATAGAACCCCTTCCTTTCCGTTACTCATCATAGTGTCGGTAGTAATCCAGCAATTTCTTGGCGAGCTCCTCGCGGAAAGCCCCCAGCAGACCGATCATCCGCGAATATGGCATCCGCGTCGGCCCTAAAATCGCAATCATGCCCCGACCATGTTGGTTAACATCGTAAGTTGCGGTAATCAGACTATAATACCGCAAAGCATCGTTGGTCATTTCGTTACCGATCTGTACGGAAATGTTATCCCGCGGTTGTCCCAAAACGTCGGCGATGTCGTCGGTCTTATCAATCAACGAATATAACGCCTTGAGCGAATCCACATCGCTGTCCTGGGAGAAGTTCAATAGATTCAATCGGCCACCCACGTAGAAACGCTCCTGCGCCGCCCGGGTCAACACATCGCCAAAGATGTCCAAGAACCCTTGCGGACTTTGCAGATAATGCGTAATCTTCGCGGGAATGTCGGTCTGCAGTTTTTGTAACACTGCCGGGAGCGTCAAACCAACCAACTGGTCGTTGATCAACCGGACGACCGCCTCTAATTGTTCTCCGGTCACCGCTTCAGTAACATCAAACGTTTGATTCTCCACGTCGCCACTATCAGTGACCAAAATCGCCATAATCTGACGGTGACCCAACGGCACTAGCCGAAAGCCACTCAACCGGCTGTCTTTCAGCTCCGGTTTCAACGTAAACGCCGTGTAGCTGGTCAGATTCGATAGAATCGTCGCCGATTGCGAAATGATCTCATCGATCTTGTGAAAATCACCGCCAAGTGACGACTGAATCATGTTTAAGTCATTCGGCCGCAACGGGTCTGGCTTAACCAAGTGATCCACGTAATAGCGATAACCCTCCACCGATGGGATCCGGCCCGAAGACGAATGGGTCTTGCGAATCAGGCCCAATTCCTCTAGCGCCGCCATTTCATTACGAATCGTGGCCGAACTGACGTGAATGGGTAACTGCTTAGCTAGTGCCTTGGATCCCACCGGAACACCACTGTTGGTGAAATCACGGACAACGGCCCGCAGAATCATCATCTGTCTTTCTGACAGCATCACAATCACCCCTTTTTTAGCACTCACAATTTCAAGTGCTAAGACACATATACAATGTAGCAAACTCGCGTTTTTAAGTCAAGAAATCCAACAAGAAATTTAGCAATCTCTTTCGTTAAGTGCTAATTTACGGATTTTTTCCTTCCCAGTACGGTCTGCCGCCTAGTTCTGCTGACCGTGTTGGGCGAAGTAATCCCGGGTGTGGGCTTCGTCTCGCTGCAACTGTGCCACTAACCCTTCGGCACCGTCAAACTTGATTTCCCCCCGCAAGCGATGGTACCACTCGATAGCCACGGACTCACCATAAAGGTTGCCCTGAAAATCTAAGAGGTTCATCTCCACGGTGATCGGCCGGTCGTCACCAAAGGTTACGTTCCGTCCAACTGAGACCATCCCCGGGTACCAAATGGCCCCCACCTTTAAACGGGCGGTGTAGATGCCAATTCCGGGCAGCCACTCGTCTTCGGGAGCCAACACATTCGCCGTGGGGTACCCGATGGTTCGTCCCCGGGCTTCCCCGTGGACGACCAACCCGGTCGTACGGTAAGTATAGCCTAATAAGTCATTGACCGCATCGATATCGCCGTCGCCCATAGCCTGACGAATCCGGGTCGAGCTGACTTTCCCTGTTGCAAGAGTCATTTCGGGAACCGTCTCCACACTAAAACGCCCCTGAGCGTAATCGCTCAAGTTCGCCATCGTCGCGACGTCTTTTTTGCCGTAGGTGTGATCGAAACCCGCCACCGCGACCACCGTGTGAAACGGCACCAAATAGTGGTCAACAAATTCTTGGGGCGTCTGGGCGGCAAATTCACCCGTGTAGTTAACCCAAAAGACCCGGTCAACGCCCAGCCGTTCCAGCTGTTGGAGCTTACGTTTCTCGGGGCTCAAATACTTACGGTCATCGGCTGTCATTGGCCGGTAAACCAACGCGGGATGGTGGTCGTAGGTCAAAACTGCGAGTTTCACCCCGCGTTGTTGGGCCAAGGCCTTGGCTCGCTTGATCACGGCTTGATGCCCCCGGTGGACCCCATCAAAAAAGCCCATGGCTAAAACGACAGGATCTGCCGGAATTTTCTGCGGATCCAAAGGATGATGTATGCGAATAACTTCCATAACCGGCTGTTCTCTCCTTAATGTGCTTAATTCACCGCGAACATTTTGAGCGGTTTATACTGTTGCTTCTCATCTGACCACTGGTACAGACACTTGGTCTCATTTTCGTAGGTCAAAGCCAACACGGGGACCTTAGTTGGGGTTGCTTGGGCCACTTCTTGCGCGCTTAAGAAGACCCCATTTTTGACCAGTTGCCACAGCTTGGCCGACAACGCCACGTGGGGGTAAGCCCGCAACGCGTAATCGATGGGCCGTAAAATGCTGGCGAGGTCATCGGCTTCAACGGCCGCGGCAACCTGGTCTAACGTGACGGCTTGATCGAGCGTAAATCCGCCACTTTTCAGCCGGGTCAAGGTCGCCATCACGGCCGGTACCCCTAATTTACGACCGAGATCGACCGCGAGGGTCCGGACGTAAGTCCCTTTCGAACACCCAATTTCAAAAGCAATCGTCTGGGTTCCCGTGCTGGCGTCAAAGTCGCCGGCACCCGTCAGGGTAAAGTAATCCACCGTGACGGTTCTGGTGGGCCGTTCGACCGTTTCCCCGGCCCGGGCGTACTCGTACAATCGCCGCCCGTGAACCTTCACCGCCGAGTACATCGGCGGGGTCTGCTGGATGGTGCCCGTCAAGGTTTGGGCCGCTTCAGCCACCGCTGCGGCTGTAAACGGCGTGCTTAGTGGTTGACGCGCCACCTCGTCACCGTCCAAATCTTCAGTCGTAGTGGCAACGCCTAACGTCACCTTACCCCGGTAAACTTTGCCGGATGCCATAAGGTACGGCACGACCTTAGTGGCCGTCCCGACACAAATGGGTAAGACCCCATCAACGTTGGGATCCAGCGTACCGCTGTGACCCACGCGTTTGGTTTGTAAAATGTGGCGTAGTTTGGCCACACAGTCGAAGCTAGTCATGCCCCGTTCCTTGTGCAGGGGGATAATTCCGTTCATGAATGGGCCTCCGTTTCTCAAAAAAAAGGCCGGGGACAAAATTCCCCCGGCCCTTGCTTGCATTGCGTTTACATTTTGCGTCTCATTCTCGGGCCGTTGGGAAGCACGCAACTTGGTCACGTGTCGTCCCGTCAGCTCAGCTACGGTCGTTACTCGTGATCTTGACGGTGCAAATCGTTCAAGAGTTCGTCGATGCGACTCCCGTATTGTACAGACTTATCCCGTTCAAAGAAGAGTTCGGGCGTCTTGTAGATACTCAACCGGGACCCCAATTCGGAGCGAATCAGCCCCGTCGCCTTTTTCAGGCCCTGGGCGGTCTTCTCCGCCGACGATGCCTTGTCCGACAAGATACTGTAGTAAACGGTCGCCTCCTGCAGGTCACCCGTGACTTCGACACCCGTCACGGTCACGCCTTCCACGCGCGGATCACGCACCCGTTTGAGGAGAATATCCGTGACCTCGCGTTGTATCTCTTGTTCTAAGCGACCAACTCGATATTGTGCCATTGCGTTGTGCCTCCGTTCGTTATTTAACCGGAACTTCCTTCATGACGTACGCTTCGATCACGTCGTCCACTTTGATGTCGTTGTAGTTTTCAATCGTTAACCCGAGTTCATAACCCTGCTTAACTTCCTTCACGTCATCCTTAAAGCGTTTCAGACTGCCCAGCTTACCTTCGTAGACCACGACGTTATCACGAATCAAGCGGACATCACTGTCGGCCGTAATCTTACCATCAGTGACCATCCCACCGGCAATCGTCCCCACTTTAGAAGCGTGGTAGATTTGCCGAATTTCGACTTGACCAATCACTTGTTCTTCGTAGGTCGGTTCCAGCATCCCCTTCATCGCCGCTTCGATCTCATCGATGGCGTTGTAGATGACGTTGTGCAAGCGGATGTCGACCTTGTCGCTATCGGCTTGGGACCGTGCTTGTGGCGTTGGCCGCACGTTGAACCCGATAATGATGGCGTTCGACGCTTCAGCCAGCGTCACGTCACTTTCGTTGATGGCCCCAACGGCGGAGTGAATGATGTTGACCCGCACGCCAGAAACGTCAATCTTTTGCAAACTGCCCACTAAGGCCTCGACAGATCCTTGGACGTCGGCCTTGATGATGACGTCGACTTCCTTCATTTCGCCTTCCTTTAAGGAATCGAACAGGTTGTCCAACGTGACGTGGTTGGTGTTTTGGCGTTCCTTGACCAAGGCTTCCTTGGCCCGTTCTTCACCAGCAGCCCGCGCCGTTTTTTCGTCGTCGAAGACCACGAACCGGTCCCCGGCTTCGGGCACGTCGCTCAACCCCGTAATCTCAACCGGCGTCGATGGAACTGCCGCCTTGATGGCGCGGCCCCGTTCGTTGGTCATCGTCCGGACCCGGCCAAAGGTATTGCCGACCACAATTGGGTCGCCAACGTGTAAGGTCCCTTGTTGAACCAGTAAGGTCGCTACAGACCCTTTTCCTTGATCCAACCGGGCTTCAATCACAGAACCGGCCCCATTTTGTTCTGGGTTAGCCTTTAATTCCATGACTTCGGACTGCAGTAAAATCATGTCCAACAATTCATCGATGTTCTTGCCGAACTTCGCGGAAATGTTGACGAAGATGGTGTCGCCACCCCAGTCTTCAGGAATCAATTCGTATTCCGTCAATTGTTCCATGACGTGGTTCGGGTTGGCCCCCGGCTTATCGATCTTGTTGACCGCCACGATGATTGGCGTTCCCGCCGCCTTCGCGTGGTGAATGGCTTCGATAGTCTGCGGCATGACCCCATCATCAGCAGCGACCACCAAAATGGTGATGTCGGTGATTTCGGCACCGCGGGCCCGCATTTCAGTAAAGGCCGCGTGTCCTGGGGTATCCAAGAACGTGATCAGCTTATCGTTGTAGTGGACCTGATAAGCCCCGATATCTTGCGTGATCCCACCGGCTTCACCCGCCGTGATGTGCGAGTGCCGTAAGTGGTCCAACAAGGTCGTCTTCCCGTGGTCAACGTGGCCCATGATGGTCACAACTGGGGCCCGAGTTTCTTGATGGTCCTTGTTGGCCATCTCGGCATCAAAGGCCTTGTCGATATCGGAAACGTCGACTTGGACCTTTTCCTTGGCTTCGATGCCGTAGTCTTCGGCCAAAATCTCAATGGTATCCTTATCCAGAGATTGGTTCTGGTTGACCATCACACCCAGCATAAAGAGCTTCTTGACGATTTCGGCTGATGACCGGTGTAACAGCTTCGCTAAGTCTTGGGCATTCATGCCATCGCTATAGAGTAAGACTTCTGGTAAGGCCTTGTTCTTCCGCTCTGGTGCACCCTTGTGGTGGTTCACATCTTTAATCCGTTGGTTCTTCTTGTAACGATTATTATTGTTATTGCGGCGCCGATTATTCCGGTTGTTACGGTTATTGCGTCCGCCCCGGCTATTACGCCGGCCATTATTATTTGTATTATTATTCAAGCTTCCACCAAATCTGCCGGTCCCGGAGTTAGACGTCCCATGATGCTGTCCGGTCTGGCTATTATTATTTTTATTATTGTGTTGTGCATGATGCTGTTGCTGCCCCGTTGTCGCTTGGGACCGCTGTGTTGCGGCAGTCTTCGTCGTTTTTCGGGGAGCTTGGGACTGATGGCGGTCGGTCGCATGATGCGCCGACTGCTGCGCTGCGTGTTGTTGCGCATGAGCGTGGCCCTGTCGATGACCAGTGGTGTGCGCCGGTTTAGCGGGACGACTCGTTTTGGCTTGTGATTGGGGTTGCACAGCAGCCCGTAATTGACGTTCTTCGTTCTCGCCGAGCGTTGACATATGGTTCTTGACCGCGAAGCCTTTTTCCTCAGCCGTTGCGATCAATTTTTTACTGGAGACATTGAGTTCTTTTGCAAGTTCATAAATGCGCTTTTTCCCCATATCATCACTCTCCTTAATAAATTCGATCACGAGAACGTCAATGGTTAGTCAGCAAGTAATTGTTGTAACTTCCGGACGAATCCCGGATCGGTAATAGCAATGACCGTCCGCGCCGACCCAATCGCCGTGCTCAGTTGGTCTTTCGTAAAGGTCTCGTTTAACGCTACCTCATAGCTTGCCGCCTTATCGCGGAACTGTTTTTGGCTACTACTGCCGGCATCACTGGCCAGTAAGACCAGTTTAGCTGACCCGTTGCGAATCGCCGCGAGGACGAACGTTTCACCGGTAATGAGTTTTCCCGCTCGCCGGACGAGGCCTAATAATTGTAACGCACGTTGGGCATTAGTCATGGTCGAATAATTCCCGCCGTGCCTGTTGGTGATCCACGTAGGCAATCAAGTCATCGTAGAACTGGTCGTCGATCTTCACGCCAAAAACGTGGTCAAACGTCCGCTCTTTCTTGGCTTTTTTGGCGACGTCGACGTTCAAACTAATGTAAGCCCCCCGGCCGGATTGCTTCCCAGTCGGGTCCAAACTAACTTCTTGGGCTTGGTTACGCACCACGCGAACCAATTGTTTCTTCGGTGCCATCTCTCCGGTGACGATATCTTTACGCATCGGAATCTTTCGTTGTTTCATGGCTCCAAAACCTCCTTTAAGCTAGGGCCTAGTTGGCCGCGTCGTCATCCTGATCAGTAGTTGCATCATTCGTCGTTGCGGTATCGTCCGCCGCATCGTCGGTAGTTGCCGCAGAATCGGCACCGTCAGTCGCATCCGTTGTCGAAGCAGCCGACGTAACGTCCTCATCCGTTGCCGACGCATCATCAGTCGCGTCGTCGACCGGGGCATCCGTAGCAGAATCATCCGCCGGCGTCGTCTCCGCGTCAGCGTTTTGTTCAGCTTCCATTATAGCAGATGCTTCAGATTCTGATTTAATATCGATCTTATAACCGGTCAACTTGGCGGCCAACCGGGCATTTTGCCCCCGCTTACCGATGGCTAAGGATAACTGATAATCCGGCACAACGACTTCACAAGCCCGTTCGTTATTCGGGTCAAAGATGACGTCCAAGACTTCAGCCGGATTCAACGCATTGGCGATGAACTTAGCTTCGTCATCGGTCCATTCCACGATGTCCATGTTTTCGCCACCGAGTTCGTTCACGATGGTTTGGACCCGTTGTCCCCGGGGACCAACACTAGTTCCCACGGGATCGATGTCGGGGTTGTTCGACCGAACGGCAATTTTAGCGCGGTCGCCAGCTTCGCGGGCAATCGCCATGATTTCCACGGTCCCATCGTAGATTTCTGGTACTTCTTGTTCAAACAGGCGCTTCAGTAAGTCTGAAGCTGTCCGGCTGACGAAGACCTGGGGACCCTTGGTGGCATTTTCCACCCGGGTGACGTAGACCTTGATACGGTCATGAATCCGGTAGGTTTCGTTCGGCATCTGGTCTTGACGGCCCATGACGGCTTCGACCTTCCCCAGATTGACGTAAACGAACCGGGTATCTTGACGTTCAACTTCTCCCGTGACGATTTCGTTTTCATACTGGCTGTATTGGTCGTAGATGATATTACGTTCAGCTTCACGGACCCGTTGCATAATAACCTGTTTAGCCGTTTGCGCGGCAATCCGACCAAAGTTCTTGGGCGTGACCTCAAATTTGATATCGTCGCCTAATTCGTAGCCCTTATTGATTGCTAAAGCTTCGTCTAAGCTAACTTCCAAGCGAGAATCGTAGACCTGATCGACGACCTTCTTCACGGCAAAGACGTGAATGTCTCCCTTGCGTTGGTCAAAGTTGACTTCCACGTTTTGGGCTTGGTCGTAATTGCGCTTGTAGGCGGACACTAAGGCCGCTTCTAGGGCTTCAATCACGATTTCTTTTTTGATACCCTTTTCGGTTTCGAGGACGTCTAGGGCGCCCAGTAGTTCTTTACTCATGTTGTCTTTCGCTCCTTAAAATTTAGAACTTAATGGCTAACCGTGCCTGTGCAATGGCCGTGCGGGGAATCTCAAAGGTCTTGAAACGCCCCTTTAAGTTGACCCGTAAATCCAGTTGCTCGGCAGTCAATTTTTCTAGCGTTCCTTCGTAGACCTTGCTAGGACCAATCTTTTGGTACAAGGATACGTGGATGTATTGCCCGACGGCCCGTTCAAAGTCGGCCGGCTTCTTCAATGGCCGTTCAGCACCCGGCGACGACACTTCCAAGAAATACGCCTGGGGAATCGGATCTGGATCGATGGCATCCAGTTGTTCCGACAATTCATCACTCACGGTCGCACACTCTTCAATGCTAATGCCCGCGGGCTTATCAATATAGACGCGTAGATACCAACCCTGACCCTCTTTTACGAATTCCACATCAACCAATTCGAACTGATGACGGGCAACGATTGGTTGAACCAAGTTCGTCACGGTCTCGACGACTGTACTCAAATAAATTCCGCCTCCTATATTTATCCATTAAAAAGAGTGAGCATGGCTGCTCACTCATTTAAAAACGAGTTTAATTACATTCTTAACTTTACTACAGTTACCGGTAGATTGCAACTCTTGCGCCCGTTTACGCACTCGTTCCCAAGACGATGATGAATCCCGCTAACGTAATAAATTCAAACACTAGAAAATCCAACTGGGCCAACTCCAAGTGGCGTAACGCCAAGACCTTCCCTAAGGTCAGGCAAAACGCCACCAGGAAGTACGCAATGACCAGAGCCAGAAACGGGCGTGCAATCACACTAGCCACCAGGCCACAAAAGACGTAACCCGACACGATCAAACAATACCCCAGAAAAAAGATCCAACCATCTGGTAACCGAATAAATTGCTGTAACATGGTGAACACCCGCCTTCGTGATTAACTTGTTCAAGAGTTATTGAACTTCTCAACTTTAGTATATCACGTTTTAAGGGTTTTGAAAGCGTTTACTCACCCGTAAATCCGGCAAATTAAGGGTTACATTAAATCATCGAACAGGCTGAGCTGGTTCTCGTCTGGCAGTCCCTGTAAGACGCCATTCTCAGTCATGAAGTCGATCAACGTCTTGGAGACTTTCCCCCGCTTAGCCAAGTCTTCCTTGGAAATAAACGGCCGGTCGTTTCTAGCAGCCACAATCTGTTTGGCCACGTTCAACCCCAGCCCTGGAGCAGCCCGGAACGGTGCAATCAAGGTGTTACCCTCGATGATCCAGTTGGCCGCATCGGATTTTTCCAAGTCAATCATCTTGAACTCAAAGCCCCGTTCCAGCATTTCGTTAGCCAGTTCGAGCACGGTCAGCAGGTTCTTGTCCTTTGCTGACGCGTCCATCCCCTGGTCATTGATGGCCTTCATGGCTGCTTTGACCGCCGTCTTTCCTTGCGACATGGCCACGACGTCAAAGTCATCGGCCCGCACGGAGAAGTATGCCGCGTAATAAATAATCGGGAAGTAGACCTTGAAGTACGCCACCCGTAACGCCATCAAGACGTAAGCGGCCGCGTGGGCCCGGGGGAACATGTACTTGATCTTCAAACACGAGTCGATGTACCACTCAGGTACGTCGGTGGCCCGCATCTTATCCTGCCACTCGTCCTTGATGCCCCGACCGTGCCGGACCTGTTCCATGATTTGAAACGAGGTTTCGGAGTCCAAGCCGTAGTTGATCAAGTCGGTCATGATGTTATCCCGACACCCGATAACGTTGGCAATCGTCGCCGTGCCGTTTTTAATCAGCTCGTCCGCATTACCTAACCACACATCGGTCCCGTGAGACAACCCGGAAATCTGTAATAGTTGGGAGTAGTTCTGTGGGTGAGTCTGTTCCAACATCCCCCGCACGAACCGGGTCCCAAATTCCGGGACCCCCAGTGTCCCCGTCTTGGATTGAATCTGCTCGGGTGTCACGCCCAGCGAATCTGTCCCGGAGAACAAGGCCATCACGCCTGGATCATCCATGGGAATCGTGGTCGGGTCGACCCCGGACAGGTCTTGCAAGGTCCGGATCATAGTCGGGTCATCGTGTCCCAGAATATCGATTTTCAAGATGTTATCGTGAATCGAATGGAAATCGAAGTGGGTCGTTTGCCAGGCGGCGTTTTGGTCGTCAGCCGGGTACTGGATCGGTGTGAAGTCGTAAATGTCCATGTAGTCCGGCACAACGATAATCCCGGCCGGGTGTTGGCCGGTGGTCCGTTTGACCCCGGTCGCCCCCTTGGCAAGGCGGTCGATTTCGGCCCCACGGAAGGTCTGTTCCGTGTCGCGCTCGTAAGCTTTAACATAGCCGTAAGCCGTCTTGTCGGCCACGGTCCCAATCGTTCCGGCCCGGTACACGTTCTTCTCACCGAACAAAACTTTGGTGTAGTTATGGGCAATCGGTTGGTAGTCCCCAGAGAAGTTCAAATCGATATCGGGGACCTTGTTCCCCTTGAACCCTAAGAAGGTTTCAAACGGGATGTTATGACCGTCACCGATCATCAAGGTACCACACTTCGGGCACTTCTTTTCGGGCAAATCGTAGCCGGAACTATATTCCCCTTTGGTATAGAAGTGCGAATATTGACAGTTCGGACAACGGTAGTGCGGTGGCAACGGGTTGACCTCGGTGATTCCGGTCAGGGTGGCAACCACACTGGACCCCACGGACCCCCGCGACCCAACCAAGTACCCGTCCTTGTTGGACTTGGCAACTAACCGTTGGGCAATCAAATAAATCACGGAGAACCCGTTACCGATAATGGACTTCAACTCCCGGTCGACCCGGTGTTGGACCAGTTCTGGTAAGGGATCCCCGTACCAAGCGTGGGCCGTGGCCATAGTCCGCTCGCGGATTTCGTCTTCGGCACCGGCCATCCGCGGCGTGTACAGTTTGTCTTTTAACGGGTGAATCTCATCGATTTCGTCCGCAATCTTCTGGGTGTTGGTGACCACGATCTCTTGGGCCGTTTGCTCGTCCAAAAATGAGAATTGGTCGAGCATCTCGTTAGTGCTCAAAAACGGCACCGGCGGTAACTCCTGGCGATTCAGCGGGTTAGCGCCCCCCTGCGAATGGATCAAAATCTTCCGGTAAATCGCATCGTTGGGGTTCAAGTAGTGCACATCGCCAGTCGCGACCACTGGCTTTCCCAGCTCGTGACCCAGGTCGATGATATTTTGAATGATTTCGTGGAGGTGGTCTTTATCCGCAATCAAGCCCGAATCCAATAACGGTTGGTAAGCCTGTGGCGGTTGGACTTCCAGGTAATCGTAGTACTTGGCCTTAGCTTCGGCTTCGACCTTTCCCTTTTGCATCATCGCCGTAAAGACTTCGCCTGACGAACAAGCCGAGCCGACGATCAGACCCTCACGGTAGTGTTCGAGAATGCTACGAGGAACCCGCGGTACCCGGTAGAAATAATTCACATTTGATTCGGAGACCAGCTTGAACATGTTCTTCAATCCGGCCTGCGTCTTGGCCAGAATAATGGCGTGACTCGGCCGCGCGTGCTTGTACGCATCGTTATCGGTCATGTGATCATTCAATTGGTCGTGGTACTGGACGTGATAACGTTCCTCGGCGTCCTTCAAGAACAGGTAATTCAGATGACCAGTCGACTCCGCATCGTAAACGGCCCGGTGATGGTGTTCCAAACTGACGTGGAAGCGTTTGGCTAGCGTGTTCAACCGGTAGCTCTTAAGCGTCGGGTACAACCAACGCGCTAGGGTCAGGGTATCAATGATCGGGTTACCAATCTCTGGCATCCCATGCCGCTTATAACCAGTATTCATGAAGCCCACGTCAAACGTGACGTTATGTCCCACGATGATGGCGTCGCCACAGAACTCGCGAAAGGCCGCAAAAACGTCCTTTTCACTCTTAGAGCCGGCCACCATATCGTCGGTGATACTGGTCAGATTCGTGGTCTGTTCGGACAACGGGAAGCCCGGATCGATAAACTCTTCGAACTGGTCAACGACGTTTTTATGTTGCATCTTGACCGCCGACAATTCGATGACCTTATCATAAATGGCGGACAGGCCCGTCGTTTCCACGTCAAAGACCACGTAAGTCGCACCATCTAACGGCGTGTGGGCACTATTATAGCCAATTGGGACCCCATCATCGACCAGGTTAGCTTCGACCCCATACAGCATCTTGACGCCCGCTTTCGAGGCCGCATTAAAGGCAGCGGGAAAACCTTGGACGTCGGCGTGGTCTGTAATGGCCAGTGCGGGCATCCCCCACTTCTTGGCCTGGTCCACAAAATCCCCAATAGGATTAGTCGCGTCCATCTGGCTCATCGTGGTGTGCAGATGGAGTTCCACGCGCTTCTGGTCAGCGGGCGCTGTGTCTCGGCGGCTCGCGTGCTTGACTTGGTTGATGTCGTAGGCGTTCAACGCCAAATCCCGCATGAAGCTGTCTTCCTGGACACTCCCCCGAACCTTGACCCAGTCGCCTTCATTGACCCCAGCGAACTGAGCCTCATCTTCGGCGCCACGGGAAAACTTCTTCACCACGATGGACGAGGTGTAGTCCGTGATCTTTAAGGTCAGCAGTTGCCGACCCGACCGTAACTTCCGGATTTCTTTGTCGAAAATATAACCTTCGACCACTACTGAACGTTCTTCCTGGGTGATGTCGGCCATCTGCATAATTGGTTGATCACCCTTGATGGTCTTCCCAATTTGAGTCGGCCCACTAGCGGGTTGAACCTCACCGCTTTGCTGTTGACTTTGGCGTTTCTGATTGGCCTTTTGAATCGCTGCAGCGGCTTGCTGGGCCAACTGCGCATCGGTCTTTTCCCGTTGGGCCTTAAACTCCTCAATCTTAGCTTGCGATTGAGATTCGTCGACCATCACCTGGATGTTGAATTTGGGGAACCCGGCCTGCCGGTACGTGGCTTCCAATGGCCCCAAGGCCTGGTTCTGCAAAAAGTCCTTGATGACTTCGTTTTGCGCGTACAGCAAAACCCGATTGCCGGCATCTAATTCGGGAACCCGTGATTGGCGCAACTCTTGCACCAGATTGTTAGTCAGTCCACTATTTTGGACCACCCACAACCAGTAATCTCCCAGAGCCCGGTTAGTCAACTGTGCGTCGGTCGTGATGAAACTAGCCGAGACCGTCGCAATATCGTGAAAAGCCACCTGTAATTTTTGGTGGAACGTGACGAACGTTTCGTATGGGAGAATCTGTGGGAACTGTAAGTAAAAATGCCAGCGCCGCGACTTTTCGTGTACGGTCAAACGTTCCAAAGTGGCCGTCTTAAAATTCTCCTGATCAGCCCACTGGCTGAGTCCTAACTGTTGTAATAACTTCTCAAATAAGCTATGCCGATCTTCGTCCACGAGAAAACTCCTTCCTCCTATTTCTGCCGTCGAAAAAAGACCAGCCAACCCGAACTGGTCTTTTCACGGGAAAATTAATCGTTATCCTTGAATAAGATTTCCATGGTGCTGGCCACTTCATCTTTAATGACTTCAACCGTTTCCCCGGTTTTTCGAATCTTGATTTCGACGATTCCTTCGCCAGCCTTTTTACCGACCGTGATGCGCGCCGGAATCCCAATCAAATCGGAATCGGCGAACTTAACGCCCGGCCGTTCCTTGCGGTCATCCACTAAGACCCGGTAACCGGCTGCGGTCAATTGTTTTTCTAAGTCCTGCGACAGTTCCGCCTGTTCGGCCTTTTTCAAGTTGACCGGAATCAGGTGAATGTCATACGGGGCAATGCTACGCGGCCAAACCAGGCCGTTCTCATCAGCATTTTGTTCGGCCACCGCCGACAACAACCGACTGACTCCAATCCCGTAAGAGCCCATGACGACTGGCTTTTGCCGGCCATTCTCATCCAACACCGTAGCGCCTAAGGCCTTGGAATACCGAGTCCCTAACTTAAAGATGTGGCCAATTTCAATCCCCTTAGTAAACTTCAAGACCCCGGCACCATCCGGCGATAAATCGCCTGGTTGAACGGTCTGTAAATCCGCATAGGCGTCGACCCGAAAGTCGCGATCAACGTTGGCATTCGTGTAATGGTGGCCATCTTCGTTCGCCCCAACTGCCACGTTGACCATATCGCCCACGTACTGGTCAGCCAAGATCTTGACGTCATCCCCAACACCGACCGGTCCCAGTGACCCAAAGTTAGCGCCCAAGTATTTCTGGGCGTCTTCAGCCGTGGCCGGGTCCAGGTAGTCGGCATTTAAGTAGTTCTTCAACTTGGTCTCATTGACCTCGTGGTCACCGCGGACCAAGACTAAGACGGGTTGGTCCTTGTTCGCCATGTAGAACATGGTCTTGACCAATGTGTTGGCCTTGACCTGCAAGAAATCGGCCAAGTCATCAATGCTGTGGACCCCCGGCGTGTCAATCTTCTTTAAATCGGCCAACGGCGCGTGGGACTTCTTACTGATGAAGAGGCTCTTGGCCATCTCCAGGTTGGCCGCGTAATCAGACGCGTCGGAATAGACGATGGTGTCTTCACCGACGGGCGCAATCGCGGAGAACTCCTTGGAATCACTGCCGCCCATGGCACCCCCATCACCCACGATAGCCCGGTAGTTCAAGCCGATACGGTTAAAGATGCGTTCATAGGCACCTTCCATTTGATCGTAGATGCGGTCCAGGTCCTCATCATTTAAGGTAAAGGAATACCCATCTTTCATGATAAATTCGCGGCCCCGCAGTAACCCATACCGCGGCCGGTCTTCATCCCGATACTTCGATTGGATTTGATACATGACAAGAGGCAATCGTTTGTACGACTTAACGGCATCCCGCACTAACATGGTGTAGGTCTCTTCGTGCGTTGGCCCCAAGATGAAATCACTATCGTGCCGATTCTTGAATTTAAATAAGTTCGGCCCATAGGTGTCGTAACGGCCAGACTCCTTCCACAAAGAGGCCGGTAAGACTGCCGGCATCAAGGTTTCCACGGCATCAATCTTGGCCATTTCCTCGCGAATAATCGTTTCAATGTTAGTCAAGACCTGATAAGCCAGCGGTAAGTAGGCGTACATCCCCGCCGTGACCTGCCGAATGTACCCGGCCCGCAGCATCATCTGATGGCTGAGGGCTTCCGCATCGTTCGGGACCTCTTTCAAAGTTGGAATGAGTAGTTTAGATTGCTTCATAGTTAAATATTCCCTTCTCGTTACGTCCTAAATCACCGAATAAAGTAGCGTTCGATATCGTTCCAAGTTACCAACAGCATCAGGAGGACCAAAAAGGCCACCCCAACCAAGGTAATCCCTGCTTCCACGTTTTCGGAGAGTGGTTTACGGCGAACGGCTTCAATTAGGTTTAATAATATTTTACCACCATCCAAGGCTGGAATTGGTAATAAATTGACAATCGCTAAGTTGATCGATAAGAAAGCCAAAAAGTTCAAGATACCGACTAGTCCCAACTGGGTGGCCTGAGACGTCGTCGCAAAGATAGCGACCGGCCCGCCCAAGTCGTTTAAACTAAAGTGGCCGGAGACCATGTGCCACAGCGCCCCGAAGAGTAACTTGGTCATGGTCCAAGTCTGGGTAAAACCAGAAACCAAAATGGCACCGATGTTTTTATCCTGCGATTGGGTGATGCCAATCATTCCCACGGTCTTGCCGTTCGACTTTTGGCCCTGCGGCGTGAGCGTGATTTTTTGGGTCTTGCCATTGCGGTTCACGGTCAGTGTGGTCCGCTTATTGGCCCGAGGCTGAATGGCTTCGCTCAAGGCCGTCCAATCTTTGGTCCGCTGGCCTTCAACCGCGAGAATCTTGTCCCCGGTCTTAACGCCCGCCTTTTGAGCAACGGTCACCGGCGACCCGGAGACTTGAATCTGATTGGTCCCGGTGACCACGCCCCCTTGGGCCAACGACATCAACATAAAGGCCACGATTGCCAACAAAATGTTATTCATCGGGCCAGCAAAGTTGGTCATCAACCGGCGCCCTAACGAGGCCGATGGGAACTGGACATCGCGTGGCGCGATTCTTAATTCGGTCCCATCAGATTCAATAATCGTGGCGTCATGCGCTACTGAATAACGTTTAACTGCTGATTCATCCCCGTTTTCGTAGCCTTCGATCCAGAGGTCATTTTCCAAATCTGTTGCCGTGACTTCCAGTGGGATTCCATTGAACAACGTTGATTTCTTGCTAGTATTGATTCGTTCAACGGTACTGTCAGCGCCAACGTATAAGCTCACCGGTGTCCCCGGTTTGAGTTCTTCTTCGTCATCTTCAGCTCCGGCCATCCGCACGTAACCACCCACTGGCAAAAGACGCAACGTATAAGTTGTCCCGTCCTTACCCCGGTGATAAACGAGCTTGGGGCCCATCCCAATCGAAAATTCGCGCACGAGTACGCCACCGCGTTTGGCAAAATAAAAATGGCCAAATTCGTGTACAATCACGAGGATGCCGAAGACAATGATAAAGGCAATAATCGTTGTAATCACAGATTTCGTCCCTTTCTCAGTCCGTAAATTATCCTTGTGTCATCATAAATCGCTGTCTCATAGCATACCCTAGCCCCGGAACCAACGCAAGGCAAGAGCCAACTTCCGATTTAGATTAACCCAAATAGGTGAATGACTGGCAGAACTAACAGTAAACTATCAAACCGGTCCAAAATTCCCCCGTGACCAGGTAAGATCCGGCCAGAATCCTTGACCCCGTAATACCGTTTCAAGGCCGATTCAACCAGGTCACCGAACTGCCCCACGATAGAAAAGAGTAACGTGAGAATGATCATCGTAAAGAGACTGTAATGGCCAATCGGGAAGAACGCCCAGAACACGGAACCAATAATGGTGGCGACTAACGACCCACCAATAGACCCTTCCCAGGTCTTGTTCGGACTGATGTGGGGTGCGAGCTTGTGTCGCCCAAATTTTCGGCCGAGCATGTACGCCCCTGAGTCGGTGGTCCACACGATAAACAACGCGTAAAGCAACGCCACTAAGCTGACGGCCCGCGCCGCGATGAAATAGTGAAAGCCCATCCCGATATAGAGCATACTCAATGTGATGACCCCGGCGTCGTCAAACGAGAACCGGTTGCGGGAAACCACGGTCCGCAACAAGAGCAGCATGACGAACAGGTAGGTGATGTACCACGGGTTCAAGTGCCCCGGTAAATTGGTCCATAAAGTATTGGGCGCAATCACCACCAAGATTCCCAGCCCGGAAATCCAAGCTTCGGGACTGACCAGCAACTTTTTCCGCATCACTAAGACTTCCGACAACGCCACCAACCCTAAGGCGAAGGCTGCGATATCGATCCACACATGACCGGCGATGATAATCGGAATAAAGATGATTAAGGCCACAACCGCCGTAATAACCCGTTGTTTCATAATTTACGCTCCTCAATAAGACAAAATTTAAGTTCGTTACTTCGTTAGCCCACCAAACCGGCGATGCCGTTGTTGATACTGATAGATGGCCTGTTCCAAGGTCGTCTGGTCAAAATCTGGCCAGTGGACCTGCATGAAGACAAATTCACTGTAGGCGACCTGCCATAACATGAAATTCGACAGACGTTCTTCGCCACTGGTCCGAATCAGTAGATCTGGATCCTGTAAGTCGCCTAGACTGGCCGTCATCAACTGTTGGGTAATGTGGTCCTCATCGATATCGGCCGGCTTTAGCGTCCCTGCCTGGACCTGCTGGCCCAACGTCTGCATAGCCGTCGCAATTTCGGCGCGACCGCCATAGTTCAAGGCAAAGTTGAGCACCATGCCCGTACAGTCTTTCGTATCCGCAATGGCGTTGGCCACGGCCGTGCGGGTGGCTTGCGGTAAAGCCTCGGTGTAGCCCATGACCCGCACCCGGATATTATTTTTGACCAAATCAGGCACGAAGGTCCCGAAGAAGTCCACGGGCAACTTCATCAGGTAGTTCACTTCCGCCGTCGGTCGTTTCCAATTTTCGGTCGAAAAGGCATACAACGTCAGCACTTTGACCCCCAGTTGACTGGCTGCCTTGGCCACGGTCTTGACCGTGTTCATACCTTGTTTATGGCCCGCGACCCGCGGCAGATGCCGTTGCTGGGCCCAGCGACCGTTCCCGTCCATAATAATGGCAATGTGGGCGGGGATGTTGTCTTCGTCGAGTTGCGCTTCCGCCACCTCGCCGGTTTGTTGATCTTTATTTAAAAATGAGAACACAGTGCACCTCCATTGCTCTTTACAACCTCTCATCTTAACAAAAAAAGGGCCAGGATACTATCCTAGCCCCGAAATTGAGCGAAAACTTTAGCTTTGCGTTGACTACTCGATTAACCGCCACTCGCCGCGCTTCGCATCGACTAACGTGCCAAAATAGCTCAAGAGGTTGTTGGCGTCATCGGCGCTCACACTCCCCAACATATTTAAGCCTTCGCCAGTCGGAATCGGATCGGATAAATCGGTAATCTCGTTGCCGTTCTCAATCGTTGCCTTCGAGAAAGCGACAATCCAATCGTCCCCAATCAATTGAGTAACCACGAAGAACAGGTTGAAGTCGTCACTGACAAACGCCGGTTGAGCGTAGACCCCGTCTTGGATCTCCTGTAATTCGGCCCCATTGTAGTTTAAGACCGAGACGTTCTCGGCGTTGACCGGGTTATTCAACCGGAACACCATTTTCCCAAATTCTTTAGAACCCGGGGTAATTTCAACGTTATCTTGATCTTGTTGATTGTCTTCTGCCATCATTCAGCACTCCCTATCTAAATTGCCAACTAGTCCGTCAAGACTTCCTTTTCCTTATCCGCCGCAATGTCTTCGACGCCCTTGATGGCCTTGTCGGTTTCCTTTTGCACTTGGTCTTCCAACTGGTGCAGTTGGTCATCGGTGTAATCGCCAGACTTGTGGCCCTTCTTCAGACCGTCCATGGCTTCACGCCGCACATTGCGAACGGCGACTTTACCCTCTTCGGCCGTGGCCTTGACCTGCTTGGCGATTTCCTTACGGCGTTCCTCCGTCAATTGCGGAATGACCAACCGAATGGCCGAGCCATCATTGGACGGCGTGATACCGACGTCGGATTCCAAGATACCCTTTTCGATATTGTCCAGGGCGGACTTATCGAAAGGAGTGATCATCAGGACCCGTGGTTCCGGCACCGTAATAGATGCCACCTGGTTCAACGGTGTCGATTGGCCGTAATAATCGACCATGACCCGACTCAAGATGCTGGCGTTGGCCCGGCCAGCCCGAATCGTGCCTAATTCACGCTTTAAGGCGTCCTCGGCCTTCTTCATTTTACTTGCTGCTGTCGTAATTATCTGATCTGCCATCTGTCTTTACCCCTTACTGTAAACTGTCGTTCCAATGTTGGCCCCTTCAACGACCTTACGAATGTTGCCATCCTCATTGAGGTTGAAGACCACCACCGGAATATCATTATCCATGGAGAACGAACTGGCCGTCGTATCCATGACGTGTAAACCTTTATTGATAATATCCAGTTGCGTCAATTTATCAAACTTGACCGCATTCGGATCCTTCTTCGGATCGGCTGAATAAATGCCGTCCACGCCGTTCTTCGCCATCAAGATGGCGTCGGCGTTAATTTCTGCGGCCCGCAAAGCGGCCGTCGTGTCGGTCGAGAAGTACGGACTCCCCGTCCCTCCGGCAAAGATCACGACCCGTTTCTTTTCTAAGTGGCGAATCGCCTTCCGTCGGATATAAGGTTCGGCAATTTGTCGCATCTCAATCGACGTCTGCACGCGCGTTGGTACCCCAATGGATTCCAAGTTGTCTTGCAGTGCGAGCGCATTCATGATGGTGGCCAGCATCCCGATATAATCGGCCTGAGCCCGTTCCATGCCCATCTGAGAACCCGCAACGCCCCGCCACATGTTGCCACCACCGACAACAATTGCGATTTGGACTCCTAAGTTGTAGACGTCGCGAATTTCCTGAGCAACCGTCTTAATCACTGGTGGGTTGATCCCAAACCCCTTGTCACCGGCGAGGGCCTCACCACTAAGCTTTAACATGATGCGCTGATACTTTACGTCCGCCATTGCGTTTCCTCCTATTGTATTCTGAGAACAATTCTATCATATTCCCAGAGTTAGTGATAGTCGAGAACCGTGAATTCACGCAGTTCCCTTAAAAATCGGCTTATAAGAAAAGCGTAGCCCCCGTGAAGTGGCTACGCTTATTCCTCAAAAATTAACCGTTGATTTGGTCGTTAACTTCCTTGGCCAGGTCAACCGTTGGCTTTTCGATGCCTTCACCAACTTCGTACCGTACAAAGTTTACTAACTTACCGCCCTTGCTAGCCACAAATTGGCCCACAGTTTGGTCGCCATCCTTCACGAATGGTTGGTCAGCTAAGCTGATTTCGGATAAGAACTTGTGTAAACGGCCTTCGACCATCTTTTCGACGATCTTTTCTGGCTTACCTTCGTTCAGAGCTTCTTGCTTCAAAACTTCACGTTCGTGAGCCAACCGATCAGCCGGAATGTCGTCCTTGGAGACGAATTCTGGGTTGATGGCGGCGACGTGCATGGCCACATCCTTAGCCGTTGCTTCATCGGCACCGTCTAAGACCACAACGGCCGCGATTTGACCGCCTTGGTGTAAGTAAGCCCCGAAGACTTGATCGTCGGTCTTCTTGACCACAGCGAACCGACGCAATTGAACGTTTTCGCTGGTGACTTGCGTGGTCTTGATGATGGCGTCGTTCAAGGTTTCGCCATCAGCCGTCTTCAACGCTAAGGCAGCGTCCAAGTCAGCTGGTTGTTGCTTCGCAATGGTATCAGCCACCGTGTCAACTAAGCCGTTGAACGTGTCGTTAGTAGCCACGAAGTCGGTTTCGGAGTTAACTTCGATGATTGCAGCGGTGTTGCCCGCGATTTCTACCTTAGCTAAACCGTTGGCCGCAACGTTGCCACTCTTCTTCTTGGCCTTAGCAATCCCCTTTTCCCGCAGGAAATCGATTGCCTTGTCCATGTCGCCTTCGGAAGCAACTAAAGCCTTCTTCGCGTCCATCATGCCGACTTGCGTCTTATCACGTAATTCTTTAACTTGTGCCGCAGTAATCTTGCTTGCCATGTCTAATGGCCTCCTTTTATCATCAATCACGTTTACACCTAAAAAAGGCTGACTCAATCTCAGGCCATTAACGGTCCTTATTAAGCCAGCCTAAGGTGCTTTAAAGCGTATATTTGGAAAGTCCCGGATTGGGGACCCCGCATTTAATTAATTACTTGTTGTCGCCTTCAACGGCGTTCACGATGTCTTCCATGGGGTTGTCAGACTTAGCCTTGTTATCCTTGGCAGCGTCATCCTTCTTAGTGAAAGTCTTTTCGTCAACTTGGTCTTCGCCTTGACGGCCTTCCACAATGGCATCAGCCATCGTTGAAGTGATCAAACGGACAGCCCGGATAGCGTCATCGTTAGATGGAATTACAACATCGATGTCGTCAGGGTCAGTGTTGGTATCAACCATGGCTACGATCGGGATGTTCAACTTTTGGGCTTCGTGGACCGCGATTTGTTCCTTGCGTGGGTCAACGATGAACAAGACGTCTGGTAACTTAGGCATGTCTTCGATACCGCCTAAGAACTGTTCCAACTTGTCTTGGGACTTCTTGAGTAAGGAAACTTCCTTCTTAGGTAAGACGTCAAACGTGCCGTCAGTACCCATCTTCTTCAAGTCCTTCAGACGCTTGATCCGCGTTTGAATGGTTTCCCAGTTCGTCAAAGTTCCACCTAACCAACGGTGGTTAACGTAGAATTGGCCAGCCCGCGTTGCTTCTTCTTCGATGGAGTCTTGTGCTTGCTTCTTAGTCCCTACGAACAGAACGACCGCACCCTTAGATGCTTCCGTCTTCATGTAGTTGTAAGCTGCATCGATTAACTTCACCGTCTTTTGCAAGTCGATGATGTAGATGCCGTTCCGTTCCGTGAAGATGTATTGCTTCATCTTCGGGTTCCAACGACGCGTTTGGTGACCAAAGTGGACACCGGCTTCAAGCAATTGTTTCATTGAAATAACAGCCATGATAAAATGCCTCCAAATAGTTTTTGATTTCCTCCCCCACGCTCAGTTGGTCGCGGAACTCTTAACGAGCACCCCCGCGACCATCACGCGAGGTGTGAATTGGCGCATACGCACCGACAATTATTATACAAAACCCCCACCCTAAACACAAGGTAAAAGAATGAAAACTTTAGAAAAAATTGGCTTTCGCCTAGAGATATGATACACTGCTAGGGAACTTAGACAGGAGGAACTGCACATGATAAAAGCGGTCGTCTTTGATGTTGATGACACGCTCTATGACCAAAAGGCGCCGTTCGTCGCCGCCTTAGCACCCATCATTCAACTACCAACCAGCTTCGATTTGACCCGGACGTTTCAGGCGTACCGGCGGCAAAGTGGTCAACTGACCAAATCCTTTTTGAGCCGTAAAAATATAGCGGAGTGGGAGGTAACTCGCCTCAACACGGCCCTGCACGCACAGGACTTACCACCGGTAACGCCGGAAGCGGCGGCGGCCTTTCAGGACGCTTACACTCATAAACTCCAGCACATCGCACTTTTTCCAGGCTTAGCCACCGTCTTAAACCGACTCAAAGCCCAATATCAGCTGGGCATCATTACTAACGGTCAGACCGATTATCAATTGGCCAAGGTCATGCGCTTGCATATGCAACGTTGGATCGACCGGCAAACGATTCTGACTTCAGAAGAAGCCGGTGTCGCTAAACCGGATCCCCAAATCTTTACCATGATGAATCGACGCTTGAAATTGCGGGCGAGCGAAATCGTCTACGTGGGCGACTGCTACAGCCTGGATATCCGGGCCGCTAAGCAAGCCGGTTGGCAGGCTTTTTGGTTCAACCATCGCAACTTTGAGATTCCGGATGGGGATTGGACACCCGACCAAACCGTGGAAAGTCCAGCTGAGCTTCAGCAACTACTACTCGCGCTGACTGGCGTGGCTCAACTCTAATTGAAACCTAAAGCAGGTCAGGACCGTAACGGTTCTGACCTGCTTTTTTAGTTTATTGAGGAGTCGCCAAATTAAAACGTCACTTCATTATCCGCTTTACCAGTCTCAATCAATTGTCGATTATTATTCAACGCATACTGCACCATATTTTTAACGGCCGTCCGGGTGTAAAAGGCAATGTGGGGACTGACCAAAACGTTATCGCGCTTCATCAAGTTCTTCAAACGTTCGTCCGGAATGTTGTCGAAACTCCCGAAGTCCGTGTTGAAGATGCCAACTTCGTTTTCGTAAACGTCAAGAGCCGCACCGGCGACCTTGCCACTATCGAGCGCCGCAATCAGCGCATCCGTGTCGATCAAGGCCCCCCGGGCTGGGTTCAAGATCCACACACCATCCTTCATCTTCGCAAAGGCGTCCGCGTTCAACATCTTATTGTTGTCCTTGGTTGCCGGTGCGTGCAGGGAGATAACATCCGCTTGGGCGTACAACTCATCCAAGGTGTCCACGTAAATCCCCTGTTTTTCTAATTCCGGATTATGAAAAACATCGTAGGCAATCACCTTGGCCCCAAAACCTTGGTAAATCTTCAAAGCGGCGCGTCCGATCCGCCCCGTGGCCACGATACCGACGGTCATTGAATTCAATTCGTCGGCGATGTCTGGTGCCCACCGCAGGTCACCTTGGGCCTGCTTCCGGTCAAACGTTGGGGTCCGGCGCAATAGGCGCAGTAATTCCGTAACCGTAAATTCCGCAATGGCTGCTGGGGAATAGGCCGGAACGTTAGTGACCTTGAAGCCGTTGCGTTTCACGGCCTCGGCATCCACGTTATCGACCCCCACGTTTCGTAAGGACAGGTTCGTCACGCCATTAGCGGCGAGTTGGTCCAAAACAGCCGCGGTATAAGGTTTCTGTTGATAAACCACTGCTCCGTCATACCCTTTGGCTAAAGCCGCCGTTTCCTCGTCTAACAACGCTGAAACTGCCTTAACCTCGATTCCTTGGGCTTGCGACCACTGGTCTAAGTATGGTCGTTCGTCATCCCGGATTCCATAAGCAATAATTTTCACAGTCGTTTCCTCCTTAAGTAATTTGTCCTTCTATGTGTACCAATGGTTCGCTCCTATCTTACCACAACCGCTTCCAAACGACGCTATCTTCACCTGAACTAGATTGCATGCTAACCAAACATCCCCCACAATCAGCCATGGGGCACCTAACTTTCCAAAGTCACCCCGTGAGCCGCCAGGTATCGTAGTTTTCGTTGTCGCGACTGGTGTTTGAAGGCCCACTCTGCGTGCAAAGCCGCATGTTTCGTGGTAAAGGCTTCTTGGTACAAGACCCGTACCGGCCGGTGGGAACGGGTGTATTTGGCCCCTTTACCGGCCAAATGAGTGGCAAAGCGCTTCGCCACGTTGGTGGTAAAGCCACCGTAAAGCGACCGGTCTGCACATAATAACACGTAAAAATAGTAAGTTTGCTCAATCGCCATATAACAGTCGCCCCACTTCTGCGGTATACTCTCCCGCCGCCGTATACACTAGCAACGGCGCTAAGAATCGAAGACCGCCGGATTTGCCATCCTTGATGGCTTCAACTAAGACCATGTTGGCTTCCTTGCCTGGCTTGGGGTGAACGAGCCGAATCCGCTTGGGTGCCAGTCGGTGGGCTTGCATCAGTTGAAGCAGTTCTAACAGGCGGTCCGGACGATGCACAAAGTAGGCCTTCCCGTTCATCTTCAGTAGATCACTCGTGGTCGCGACCACCGTTTCTAGTGTGGTGGTGATTTCGTGGCGCGCAATGGCCAAATAGCGGTTCGGGTTCTTCTGACTATCCGGTGAATCCGCGAAGTACGGCGGGTTACAAGTCACCACGTCCGTTGAATCTTTGGGGATCCACTGTGTCACATCGGCCAAATCACCCTGGTAGACTGGCATCCGTGCCGTTAAGCCGTTCAGCGCTACACTGCGATTAGCCATATCGGCTAATCGCGGCTGAAGTTCCACCTCGCTAATGGTCCCCTTCGTTTTATGACTCATAAATAACCCCACGGCCCCGTTGCCGGCACACAGATCCACCGTGTGACTACTGGTTTTTAAGGGAAGCCGGGCAAAGTCCGCGAGGAGCACGGCGTCCAGTGAGAATGCAAACACGTCGGGACTTTGAATAATTTGAATGTCCTGACTATACAACTGGTCGACGCGTTCACCCGGACGTAAATTTGGTGCTGTCATTTAAACCCCTCATCCTTTCAAAACATGCGAGATCACTTGCAACGGCGCTCCTTTTTTTGCATACTAGATAAATAGAGTCGCGTTGCGAGAGGAGTGCGTCATACATGTTCTATTCGTTTTTACGCGGTCTGGTTCGCGTCTTACTAGCGATTGTTAACGGCCGCGCAACCTACCTACACCGTGAAGACTTACCAACTGGGCCCTATATCCTGGTGGGGCCACACCGAACCTGGTTTGACCCCGTCTACTTTGCACTGGGCGCCAGTCCCCGGAAATTTAGCTTCATGGCGAAGGAAGAGTTATTCCAAAATCCAATTTTACGATGGATTTTGCGTCATGCCAATGCTTTTCCGGTAAATCGTGATAATCCGGGACCATCGGTGATTAAAACGCCGGTCCGGACTCTGCGTCAGGGCGACCTGTCGCTCATCATTTTCCCGTCTGGTAGTCGGCATTCTGCCGAACTTAAAGGCGGGGCCGCCGTCATCGCCAAGATGGCGAAGGTGCCATTGATCCCAACCGTTTATCAGGGACCGTTAACGTTTAAGCAATTATTTTCCCGGCACCGCGTCACCATCGCTTACGGTAAACCCATTACCATCGATCGCAAGTTAAAGTTAGACGAGGCGGGGCAAGCGCAGATCGAGCAACAAATGCAGCAAGCCTTTGACCAACTCGACCAGGAAATCAACCCAAACTTCCACTACGTCGATGTAACGGGCAAAAAACACAAGCAAGAGTAATCAAAAACGACCGGAGAATCTTCCGGTCGTTTTTTTGTCATCACCATTACTGATGCGCGGCGTTTTGTAATTGAATCATGTCGTAGTAGTAGCCGTGTTGCTGCATCAGACTCGCGTTGGTCCCCCGCTCCACGATGCAGCCCTGATGTAAGACCAGGATCAAATCTGCGTTTTGGATGGTGGACAAGCGGTGTGCGATGGCGACGGTCGTTCGGTTTTCCTGGATACGACTCAAACCGGTCTGAATCATGGTCTCGGTCTCCGTATCTACGTTTGCCGTCGCCTCATCCAAAATCAAAATTTTAGGGTCGGTGACCACAGTTCGAGCAAAGGTAATCAGCTGTCGCTGTCCCGCCGAGTATTCGGTCCCCCGTTCCAGCACGGGCGTGGCGTACTTCTGCGGCAGGCGCTCAATAAAGTCATCGGCTTGGACGAACTTGGCGGCCTGTTCCACCTGGCTATCCGTAATCTGCGGGTTAAACATCCGGATATTACTCTGGATATCCCCGTAAAATAGTTGTGGCTCCTGCAACACTAAGCCCATCTTGGCCCGCAATTCAGCCGCTGGGTAATCCCGGATGTCCCGGTCATCAATGAGTACTTGCCCGCCTTGAAACTCGTAGAAGCGCATCAGTACGTTAATGGTCGAGGTCTTTCCCGACCCAGTTTCACCCACGAGGGCCACTGTCTGGCCGGGTTCCACCACGAACGACACGTCTTTTAACACCGGATGGTCCTGGTCGTAAGCGAAGGTCACGTGCCGAAATTCAACTTTACCGCGCGTAATCTTCGCGTTGGTGTCCGCGTTGGGATTTTGTGCTGGTGCCAGGGTCCGGTCATCGAGGATCCGCATGACCCGGGAACCAGCGACCATCCCGTTTTGAAAATCACTCAAACTATCCATCATTTGACTCATCGGACTATAAAAGTTGTTCAGGTAAGTGATGAACGCGTAGACGACCCCGGCAGCTACAATTTGGTGCATCCCGCGGAGGCCAAAGAGGCCCAAAACGACGACCGTACCTAACGCGTAAAACAGATTAATCATGGGGCTCAAGAGGAGCGAATTGGTCCGAATCATGGCCCGTCGCGTCCCGTAGTAGGCGCGATTGGTCTTTTCAAAGCCCTTCGACATCCGGTGTTCCTGGCGAAATTCTTGAATCACGGTAATCCCGGTAATGGCTTCACTGAGCTTCGTATTCAGCTCACTCAAGCGTTCCCGCATGCGGCGGTAGACTCGAGAACTGAAGCGTTGATAGTACCAAATCACCCAAAATAGAAACGGGATTAAGATTAACGTCGCCAAGGCCACGGTCCAATCGGTCGCCGCCATCGCGGCAAACGATGAAATCACGGCAAAAATCGCTAAAATCAACGTGTTCAGTAACGCCCAGAAATTGGAAAAGGTCATGGTATCGTTCATTAACCGCGATAGAATGGAGCCCCCTGGAGTTTGGTCAAAGTAGCGCATCCCCTTGCCGTGCAAATCGGCAAACATCTTGCGCCGGACACTTTCAAGCATGTACTCGGCACCCATGGTACTCGTGTAATTTTGCCAAAACTGGGTCACGGCTCGCATCACCATCCCCAAGAAATAGAGTCCGGCAAACAGCCACATAATGGCTAGCGTTGCGGAGCCGTTACGCAAATAACGGTCCATGTAGGTTTGCAGTAACCAGGGTAAGAGGACGTTGATACCACTGATAATGGCCGATAAAATCACCGACCCGATAAAGAACCACTTATACGGGGCGGCAAATTTCAGCAAGCGACCGATCACGGTCAGTTGCTCCTTGGTGGTCATACTGTGAGCCCACGCAGATTCATGCGCTTTAACGGCCATTGGACGTTCCTCCTTTCACCCGTGTTTCTAGTTGTTGTTCCGTAAACATCTCGGCGTACCAGCCCTGAGCCGCCATCAAGTCATCGTGGGTCCCCCGTTCAACAATGTGACCGTGGTCTAACACGATGATTTCATCAGCGTTCATCACTGAACTCAACCGGTGCGCCGAAATGATCGTGGTTTTATCGGCTCGTTCGGCGCGTAAGTTGGCCAAGATTTTGGTCTCGGTCTCCGCATCGACGGCGGATAAGGCATCGTCTAAAATCAGAAGTTCCGGATTGATCAATAAGGCCCGGGCAATCGCCAACCGCTGTCGTTGCCCTCCAGACAGAGAGATACCCTCTTCACCGACCTGGGTATCATACCCCTCCGGTAATTGGTCGATTTGATGGGCCAAATCACTCTTTTGAGCCGCCGCCACGACTTCGGCTTGAGTGGCGTTAGCCTTGGCGAAGCGAATATTTTCAAAGACCGTATCGGAAAATAAAAAACTTTCCTGCGGCACGTACCCGATAGCCGGTAGGTAGCTGTCGAGTGCGTAATCTTTGATTGGATGGCCACCGAATTTAATTTCACCGGTGTACTGGTCAAATTCCCGTAAAATCAGCTTCATAATGGTTGATTTTCCGGAACCGACCCGCCCAACGAGACCCAATGTGTGCCCCGCCGCCAGGTCAAAATCGATCTGATGCAAACTGGTCTGCGTGTCGTTGGGGTAATTAAAGGTCGCCACGTGATAATTCAGTGCCCCCCGTGGTCGGGTGGCAATCCCGTCCGTCCGGTCGATAATCTGACTCTTTTGGTCCAGAAGTTCCATGACCCGATCATAACTGGCATTGCCCCGTTCCATAGTATTGAAGAGCATCCCAACCGCAAACATTGGCCACACCATCATCGCCAGGTAGCTAATGAAAGAAACCAAATTTCCAATCGTAATGGTGCCGTGCAGCACAAAGAGGCCCCCTAAGACGATGGTCGCCACGTAAGAAATGGAAATAATCAGCGTGATGGCCGGGTCGAACAACGAATCGAGTCGGTTCACGTGCCGGTTGATGTCGATGGTCCGAGCGATCTGTTGATTATAGTCATCGACATCGGCCTGGTCCTGGCCCAAAGCCTTAATGCCCTTGATACCACTGATACTTTCCTGTGCCTTATTATTCAAGCGCGAAAAAGCCGCCTGGGATTGGCCAAACGCCCGGTGAATCTTTTGCCCCAAAATCCAGGAGACAATCGCCAGGAACGGGAATGGTACCACGGCCAATAACGTCAAACGCCAATTGATCAAGGCCATCATAGCGATCAACTTGGTGCCACCGGTAATGATGGCATCAGCAAACTGCAAGATCCCCCCACCGGCGACCCGTTGGACGGCTTCCAAGTCGTTAGTGGCGTGAGCCATCAAATCTCCGGTGCGGTAACGTTGATAAAAGGTCCGGTCCATGCGCATAAAGTGCTGAAAGAGCCGGTCCCGTAAAAGTTGTTCCAACCGAGCCGCCCCGCCCCAGATGGCCGTTCGCCACATGTACCGACTGCCATACTGGGCTAACGCTGCCCCTGCAACTAGGAGTAAGTCTACGGCCAGCAACGACCCCGTCATGGTACGGCCGTGAATACTATCGACCATGTTCCCGATGATGCGGGGAGGAATGATGGCAATAATGGCTGTTAAGAGCAGGCCGAGGACTCCAATCGTATAGCGCCGCCATTCTAGCCGAAAATACCACATTAGTTTTTTAAAGATTGTCAAGCGGCATCCCTCCTAAGATTAGAATTCAATTAAAATTATATGATGATGGCTCTCATAAGTCTAGCCAACACCCGTAAAAAGGCCATTAAAAAACTCATCGCCCAAAAGTGCTGGCGACGAGTCGGAAGTTGACCGCTTACTTCTTCTTATTGCTGTTACGAGCTTGCTGTTGCATGGCGGTCATCATCTGATGAAGTTTCCGTTGCGACGGCTTCTGTCCCATCTGTAACATCATGACCCGTAATTGGTCTTCGTTAATAGGCGGATTGTCTCTTAAATATTTTTCCATGTATTTGCGCGCCCCGTAGAAACCTGCTAAAGCACCGGCAAGCCCGACGACGATCACAATCAGAATCCAAATTCCAGTTGACAAGACATTTCCCTCCCTTATAAAAGCATTCACTATGTAATTCTACACAACCTGCGAACAAAATAAAAGAGTGAATCTCCAAAAAGACCCACTCTCGTTAGTTAATCGTCCCGTAAGCCCTTATCACGTTGAATGCGGCGAACTTTTTCGGGAGTAACTTCCTTCCCGTTCTTGTCGTAGACCTGCATCATTTCAACCTGACTCCGGAAGCTTTGGCGAAAGAGCTTCAAGTATTGTTGCCGTAAATCGGCACGCTCGGATTTCTCCGCTGCGGTCAGTCCCGTGGACTTGGCTTTGTGGGCCAATTCATTGATGCGCGCCAGCAACGGCGTCATCGCGTCTTCTGCCATGAAACACCCACGCTCCTTTCGTTTAAAGTACGTTATTTGAGTTAAGGTTTCAAAACATCCCTTATCATATCAGGGTTATTTTCAGAATTCAACTGATTTAGCCGAACATCTGTTTGAAAATGACCGCTAGCTATGCTAGAATTGGGGTAAATTCAACTATGACTGACGAACGAGGTGGTACACAATGACTAAAGCTTCTGAAAGTAAACAAATCGCCGTCTTACGGTTTATCTGGGAACGCGTTAACGAGAAGGGTTACCCACCGACCGTTCGTGAAATCGGCGAGGCCGTGGCGCTGTCGTCAACGTCCACGGTCCATGGCCACATCGCCCGCCTAGAAAAAAAGGGCTTCTTGATTAAAGACCCCACGAAACCCCGGGCCCTCGAAGTGACCCCCGCGGGCCTCGAGGAATTAGGCGTGCACGAACAACAAACGCAAATTCCTGTTTTGGGTACCGTCACTGCTGGGACCCCCATTCTAGCGGTCCAGGAAGCCACGGACTATTTCCCGGTTCCCCCAGAATTTGAAAACAGCGAAGATCAGCTCTTCATGCTGACTATCCGGGGCGAGAGTATGATCAACATCGGCATTTTGAATGGTGACCAAGTCATCGTTCGTCGCCAGCAAACCGCAGACAACGGCGATATTGTCATTGCCATGACCGAAGAAAATGAAGCCACGTGCAAGCGTTTCTTTAAGGAAGCTGACCACTACCGGCTCCAACCGGAAAACGACACTATGGCGCCCATCATCTTGAACCAGGTTACCGTCCTGGGTAAAGTCGTTGGCCTGTTCCGCGACGACGTTCACTAACTATCGTTCAACCAAAAGAGTCTGAGAAAATTTTCTCAGACTCTTTTTACGCTCTGTTTTTAATTAACACCTTAAATAACTTCACCTTCATACCGACTGACCGGTAACGTTTCAAAGTCATAAGTTGCCAGGTCTTCGGCTTGTGTCAGGTAAGACTGAGCCCCCTGGGCCAGCATCAAGTTAACGTTATTGTCCTTTTCGTGAAGCAAGACAATTGGTGTTTGGCTGTGGAAAGCGTACCCGATTTCAAAGGCCGTTCCAGAATCTACCTGGTCATCGACAAAATCTGCCAAGGCCACCACAACATCGGCCTGGTCGATCTGATCGATATCCATCTTAAAGGTCCGGTCGCACCATTCAGGCGTCCCCATGGTTACGTCCCGTAATTCGTTCAACCGAGGACTGAAGACCCGGCCCACCTTCGGGTTAGCAGCCAAAGCCTTTTCGGCGCGGCCAATGCGTTCGAGTTGCTCGTCATCAAAAAATGGTCCTGCTAAATAAATGTTGGTCACAATTAATCTCCTCGTTTTCTCTTAAGTGCTTTTTATTATAGCGAAAAAATTAACTTTTAGCGACTATTTTTTCTGAAATGTCCGTTATTTCTTATTAAATTCGTTATGCGGTTCGTCAGTGAGTTCGGCCCCACTAAGCTTCCATTCGGTGCCGATATTGACGCTGTTGATGTTGTCGTCCTGCCAAATAATACGGAGCCGAGTCAGCGCCCACCGCCAATTGGACGTCCTGGCCATTGTTCGGTAACTGTTGTTGGAACAGTTCCTCATATTCGGCCACACTCACCGCACGCCGGTCAGCCAATAACGTCGTCAGCGCGGCATCATCGAAGCCCCGTTGGTAGTCAGGCTGAAGAACGCCACTATAAAATTCACCTTCGGCACCGGAGCCGTAACTGAAACAGCCGATGCGATCACCAGCACGTAAATCCCCATGGCGCCACAACGATAAGAGACTTAGATATAACGACCCGGTATAGAGGTTACCGACATTGCGATTATCCAGTTGACTGGCCTCAAAGGCCGCCGTCAACTCTTGCTGGTGCGCCGCACTGGCTTCGGGGAGGACTTGGCGTAAGCCTTTCCGTCCCATTTTAGTAAAGGGTAAATGAAACGCCAGGGCCGCAAAATCCGCAATCGTTCGCCCCGTCTGCTGCTGATACGCCGTCCAGGTCTGCTTAAAGAAGTCTAAGTACACGTTAGTGGAGTACCGGCCGTCGACCAGGGCTTCGGTCCGATCCAACGGCCGCCAAAAGTCCATTACGTCGGCCGTATGGTAAGCACTCTGCGCATCTAACGCCATGATCTGCGGATCTGCGCTAACCAACATAGCCACGGCACCGCCACCCTGAGTCACTTCACCGGGCGTCCGCAAACCATAACGGGCGATGTCGGCCCCAATTACAAGCACTAAGGCGTCCGGGTGAGCCCGGACGTAATCGGCCGCTAGCTGTAAACCAGCGGTGGCCCCATAGCAGGCCTGTTTCAGTTCAATGGCCCGCGTATCCGCAGCTAGGTTTAATAGGTGCGCCAAATAGACCGCCGTGGCCTTCGAATTATCCACGCCAGATTCTGTCCCGAACAGTACCATTTTAATCCGGGAACGGTCTTCTGGCCGTAAAATCTGGGTTGCCGCGTTGGCTGCCATGGTCACGACATCTTGGGTCGGTGGAATCACCGCTTGTTTATCTTGGCCGATACCCACGTGATACTTCGCCGGATCTTCTCCCCGTGCAAGGGCTAAGTCCGTCATCTCTAAATACAACCGCGGGGTGTAAAACCCTACCCGATCAATTCCCACTTTTAGTTCGGACATCTCGTTCATTTCCTCCTTGCGTACGCAATCATTGAGAACAACTTTACCATTTTCAATGCTGTTTCGGCAAGGTACGAAAATTGTAGGTTACAACTAATAAGTTATTTAATGCTGTTAGACCGCTTTTTGCTAATTACAACCGTCTTAGACTTTACCCTTTTCTAACTTTTTTAGTACGTCCAACAACGCTTGGTGTTGAGCCGACGTCACCTGCGGATATTGGGGATTCAATTCTGCTAAATTGTCAGCCAAAATCGTCGCGACTAATAACCGGGCCGTGGGCTTATCGTCGGCCGGAATGATGTACCAGGGCTGCTTCTCCGTGGCTGTATGGGCCAACATCTGGGTATAAGCCGTCTGGTAATCATCCCAGTAACGCCGTTCCTTCAGGTCGGCCGGATCGAACTTCCAGTTTTTTTCCGGTAAGGCCAACCGTTTGGCCAATCGGCTCGTTTGCTCGTTTTTCGACAAGTGTAAAAAGAACTTGTAGGTGACAATTCCTTGATGGCGCAGGTATTGTTCATAATGGCGTAGATCCTTGTAACGCCGCTTAAAGAACTTAGCCGTCACGTCTTCTGCTTGGGTAATCCCTGGTAAATGTTGGCCGACCAAAATTTCCGGGTGCACCCGACTGATCAAGACGTCTTCGTACTGGGAACGATTGAAGATGGCAATTTTTCCTCGTTCGGGTAACGCTTGGTTCACCCGCCATAAAAAGTCGTGTTGCAAGTCGACCGAGGTCGGTTGCTTGAAACTTTCGACCTGCGTCCCCGACGGATTCAAACCACTAAAAACGTGGCGGATCAAACCATCCTTGCCGGCCGTATCCATTCCCTGTAGAATCACGACGACCCCGGTCTGCTTTTGGGCAAACAGCCGTCGTTGCAAATTCTGCAAGTCCGGTAGCGCCCCTTCCCGTTGCTCATCCGCTTTAGCGGCCACCTCATGTGTCGACCACTGTGCCAAATCTAACCCTGGTTGGCCAGTATACCGATACGCTGTTAAATCCATACCACCCATCTCCTTTGCTTCACCATACCATGTTTCGGCCGTCCATTAATCGCATTTCCTTTAGTAAAACGTCTTACGTCCGCACAATGCCAGCAAAACCTTAGCGTTCCAGTAACTGAGTTGCTATACTGAATGTGTACCCTAATGTCGATAAAGAGGAGTCTCAACTATGAAAAAAATTACCGCTTATTTTGTCCGTCACGGCCAAACCATGTTGAACCACTACAATAAGGTTCAGGGGTGGATCGATTCCCCTCTCACCGCTAAGGGACGGGCTGATGCTAAGCGCGCCGGGGAACAACTCAAAAATATCCCTTTTACCGCTGCTTACAGCAGTGACTCTGGCCGCGCCATTGAAACGGCCCATATCGCTCTCCGACAAAATCCTGCTAATATGAACATCGTCCAGTACCAGTACCCCGAATTCCGCGAACAATGCCACGGCTATTTTGAAGGCAACGATCTCAACCAGATGTGGCAGTTCGTTGGTGCGCAAGTCAAATTGACGTCAGAATCCGACGTATTGGGCACGTATGGTCTGGAGAAGGCTCGGGATTTGATTCACCAAGCCGACCTATACGGGGAAGCCGAAGACAACGCGATGTTTTGGAAACGGTTAGACCGCGGTTTCGATAAGCTCCGGGCCAATTCTAAAGACGGCGACGAAGTCCTGGTGGTCTCCCACGGGATGACGATTCGATCCATCATCGATCGTTACGCGCCCGACCTCGATACGGGAGTCGCAACCGCCAACGGGAGTATCACTAAATTAGAGATTACCGATGACGATATTCACGTTGACTTCTTCAACAAGTTAGATTTCCAATCCTAATCCCATTTGAAAGGGGGTCCCTTTGATGAAAAAAATTCACCGGTCTGCTAGCAACCGGTATTTGGCCGGTGTCGTGGGCGGACTCGCCCGCTATTTCGATTGGAACACGACTTTGGCCCGCGTGATCTTCGTAATACTGGCCCTAATGCCGGTCTTTCCCGGAATCTTGGTCTACCTGATCCTCTGGATGGTCATGGGCGACCCGGACTAACTAACAGGGCTGCATGATTCGTTACCTACCACGACGTCCAACTTGGACGTCGTTTTTTTAGCCGCTTTTTGATGTAAATACAACATTATTGTGGTAAACTACGCCTAGTTGATTTTTTGAAAGGTGATGATTTCCATGACCGATGTTCTCCGCGAAATTGGCATGATTGCTCGGGCACTCGATTCGATCAGTAACGTTGAATTCAAGCAATACCAGCTGACTAAGGGGCAGTACCTCTATGTGATTCGCATCGTCGAACACCCCGGCATCATTCAAGAAGACCTAGGCAAATTGATTCTTGTCGACCGCTCCACCGTGATTCGGGCCGTCCAAAAATTAGTTGATCAAGGCTTGGTCGTTAAACGACCGGATCTCACCAACCGTAAGATTCGTCGGCTCTACGCCACCCCAGCGGCCCAGCACATCTATCCGCGTTTGATTGCCGAAAACACTCATTCGACGCAGGTCGCCCTTACTGGCTTAACGCCCGCTGAGCAGCAGACCTTAGCGCAACTCTTACACCGTGCGCGTTTGAACGTCGTGACGGACTGGGAAGGTGTCAAACACGGTCATCCCCGTCATTACTAACAAAGGAGTTTTACCCCATGGCAACCAAACTGATTCATTGCACCCTAGCCGATTTACCTGCCCTACAAACCATCAGTCGCGACACCTTTACCGCGACCTTTGGCGCTCAAAACACCGCCGCCGATTTGGCCGCGTTTCTGGACACTGCTTACTCAACGTCCCAACTCACCCAGGAACTTGCTAATCCTCACTCCCTATTCTTCTTGTTGACTCAGGATGATGCCGTTGTCGGTTACTTGAAGCTCAATACCGGTCCAGCCCAAACAGAAGCCATGGGACCGAATTCCTTAGAGATTGAACGTATCTATCTCCGATCCGCTTTTCAGCATCAGGGGTTGGGTAAGCGGCTCTTTCAAGTGGCCTTAGACCAAGCGCACCGCTTGCAAAAGACCAAGCTGTGGTTGGGCGTGTGGGAACGCAACTTCAACGCTCAAGGGTTCTATCAGCGCTTAGGCTTTCACCAAGTCGGCGCCCATACCTTTACCGTGGGTAGCGACCCGCAGACCGACCTGCTTTACGCCAAGACCCTTGAGTAACCACAAAAAACGCGTCGACCACAATCGTGGCGACGCGTTTTATCATAATCTCATTTAAATGGGCACTAGGCCTTGTCGACCGCATGGCCACCGAAACCATTACGTAAAGCAGAAACCACTTTACCCGTAAAGGTATCGTCTTCCATGGACCGGTAACGCATCATCAAGGAAAGAGCGATGACTGGCGTTGGGACTTGTTGGTCTAAGGATTCTTGTAACGTCCACTTACCTTCACCAGAACTGTGCATCGTTCCGCGGATTTCGTCTAACTTGGCATCCTTAGCAAAGGCTTCTTCAGCCAATTCCATGAGCCATGACCGAACGACGGAGCCAGCGTTCCAAAGACGGGCTACGGCTTCGTTGTCATAGTCAAATTGGCTGTGTTCGAGCACGTCGAAGCCTTCACCGATGGCTTCCATCATCCCGTATTCGATCCCATTGTGGACCATCTTCAGGTAGTGACCAGAACCAGCGGCACCGGTGTATAAGTAACCGTCCTTTTGGGCGATACCTTCAAAGACCGGCTTCAAAGCGGCGTTAAAGGATTCCAAAGAAGTCCCACCGATCATGAAGTTCCCGTTGCTCCGGGCACCGGATTGGCCACCAGAAGTCCCACAGTCGAAGAAGTTGATGCCCTTGGCTTCAGCCTTTTCAGCATCTTCAACGGAGTTCTTCCAGAAGGAGTTCCCACCGTCGACGATGTAGTCACCCTTAGCTAACGTATCCGTTAACGTAGCGATCGTGCTTTCGGTTGGCTTACCAGCTGGTAACATCAACCAAACGATTTTTGGTGATGGGAGTTTGCTTAATAGGTCCTCCAAAGACGTGGCCGCTTCGGCACCAAATGAAGCTGCTTGGTCAACGAAGTCTTGGTTCAAATCAAAACCAACAACCTCGTGGTCGTGGTCCATCATGTTTTGGGCCAAGTTCAATCCCATTTTACCTAATCCAACTAATCCAATTTTCATTGTTAAATTCCCTTCCTTGATGAAAAGTCCTAATACCTTATACCTTTATCAAACAAGCACTATTATATGAAAAAGTTTTACACATTTCAAGCCTAAAATATGAAAAAAAGTTACATTTCGCAACTATTTTAGAAAATCCGACAATTAAACCGGTTTCAATCCGGGGACCGTTCAAAAAAAGCAAGCGAACCGTTATAATATGAGTAGCTAATTTTTATCGAGGAGGAATTCGTCACTCATGAAAACCATCACTGTCGATTTGGTCCGCCACGGTCAGACGTTGTTCAACATCTTAGACCGGTTGCAGGGCTGGTCGGATTCACCGTTGACCGCCGCCGGGTTAGAGACTGCCGATGCAACGGGCCAACGCCTGCAAGCCGTTCGTTACGACCACTACTACTCATCCGACTTGAAACGCGCCATCGATACCGCCCACCACGTTATCGCCGCCAACCAATTTAGTCACGCTGAACCCACCCAGTTACCAGACGTTCGGGAAGTCTACTTCGGTTCTTTCGAGGGCGCCGACAATGACTCGTCCTGGATCAAGGCGGCTCAGCCTCTGGGTCTACACACCCAAGCAGAGATTATTAAACAAGCCTCCTTCTCGGCAGCTAGAGACGCGATGCACGCCGCCGACCCACTACACCTATCCGAAGATGGCGCCACCTTCGAACACCGGGTAGACCGGGGCTTAAAGGCCCTCTTAGACCAAAGCCAAGACGGTCAACACCTGCTGGTGGTCACCCACAGCACTTACATCCGTTCTCTGGTCTTTCGGTTCGGCCCACAATTCGATCCGTTGACCGTCTTCCCCGGTAACGGCAGTGTCACCACATTACAACTTCAAAGCGCTACTACTCCCGCTGGCTTCCAAGCGAAAATCACGGCCTATAACCAACAATAATTTTGCAATAGTAAAGGGCTCCGCGACCAATAGATTCGGTCGTGAAGCCCCTTTTATCGTCATCTGCTATTTAATCAGTGTCTGGAGACCCGCGGCCAAGATACCGCCTAGCAGTGGCCCACACATGGGTACCCATGCGTAACTCCACTCCGCACTCCCCCGGTTCGGAACCGGTAAAATGCTGCAGGCCAACCGCGGCCCCCAGTCCCGAGCGGGATTAATGGCGAACCCGGTCGTCGTCCCGAGGCCCATCCCCACGACGGCAATCAGAGTCCCCACGATAAACGGTTTAACCCCTTGGGTGAAGTCCCCCAGGTTTAACAAAATGAAGATGAATGCCCAGGTCGCAATGGTTTCTGATAGGAAGTTGAAAAAGGGGCTCTTGATAGCCGGCCGGGTTGCAAAGATGGCCACGGAATTGCCGTTTTTAGCGGAAGTTGTCTTGAAGTGCGGCCGAAACTGGACGATTACCAGGGCTGCCCCCACAAAGGCCCCTAAGAACTGGCCGACTAGATACGGTACGACCTGGCCCCACGGAAAGTAACCAAAGAGCGCAAAGCCAATGGTTACCGCCGGGTTCAAATGGCCGTCTGAACCCAAGCTGCCTGCAACATAAACGCCCATGGTCACGGCTAAGCCCCAGGCTAAAGAGATAAACGTCCAATCGCTCCCGGTCCCATAGGTCTTCTTTAAGTTGACCCCGGCACACGCACCGGTTCCCAAAACAATCAAAATCAAGGTGCCAAAAAACTCACCAATAAATCCATCCACGTTGACCCACATCCTAAAATTTAGTTAAATTAACGAACTCTTTGGCTAGTGTAGCATAAATCAAAGATAAATATAGCGCTTTCTTTTAAAATTCACGGATCATTGGCTGCTTTTCCTGGTTGGATTATACAATTCAGACTACTCCTCAGCTGCTAACGCATTATTAATCATTTATTGGCCCAAAATTGAATGATTTTGACAAGATAGTTGTGCTAGAGTCCGAACCCTGCTAGGATAGGGTCAATCCAGAAGACAAAGTCGCCCTCCATCCGCGGGAGGGTGGCTTTTTTATGGGCCAAATCAATTGGCTCATCTCTGCTACGTTGCTGCCAAGTAGAAATGACGCTCCCCATGACCATGTTTATTTTCCTCATTCACTTTAAGGAGATGTGCCAGCATGAAAAGACTCATCACCAATCTAGCACTAGTTACAGCTTCGAGCTTTACTTTGCTAGTTGGTCTCACTAGCCCCAGTCAAGCGTCTTCCTGGCATAAAGGGACTCCTAAGGCCTTACGTGGCGACTATTCCTACAACACCTTACGCGATGCCTATGACCACATTGGTTGGATTTCATTTAAAAAGAACACCTACTCTGTGTCCGACCCTTATCCCCTTGGCCATAACTTAGACATTAAGCAAGTACACTACAAAAAGATTGGCCAGTACTATCGCCTAAAGGGAAAAACGTCGCCCATGAAACTGATTCTAAAGGAAACCTACACGGCAGATCAGGTCTTTTACAAACAAGGTAAGCGGCTTAAAAACGTCAGCTACAAAATATTTAAAGCCAAGCGATTTACCCACTACAAAGGATATATCGGTTACTTTTCACCCTAAGTTAAGGCTTAAAATTAAAATCGCTCAAAGGCTTCAGTCATCACTCAATCAGGAACCGATTAACTTTGTCTTCGAATCATAAACTTCATAACATAATAAAATTATTGCTATGTGACGCTTGGCGTTTTATTAGCAAATTATTACTGACAATTCCCCCATAGAATCGATCAAAAAAGTCGTCCCCAGCATTCGGACGACTTTTTTGACTGGTTCTCACTAAATTACTGGCAACATGCTTATTTCCAATGACACCATTTACATTTCGGATAGTGATTGCTTTTGGCCCAGTTCGTACTTACATACTTCTTTGGATGGCGTCTAGCACGATTTAGCCCCCGGCAATGCTTACCATGATGTGCCTTGTGCCCATAATTGACAGCAATCACAACGTTTCGACTAATTGCATTAGCTGTTATCGCCGGTGCCGCAATTTCGCCAACCCCAGCAAAAGTCACCGCAATCAGACCAGATACCAATAACCTTTTCACCATAATTTTCCCCCAAAGCGTCATATTATATTATATTGCAAACTTAATTTTAGCAAATTTGTATAAATTTAAAAAGTAATTTCTGGTATAAATATTTTAATGGTCATGGTTCTTGCTTTTAGCAGACTGAATAACGTAAAATCAACTTATCAAAGGAGGAGAACATAACATGAAATTTGGCTACAGAACCCCTAGTTTCAAGAAGTCTTTAAGTGCCCGGACGACTGGCCGACTCAAGCGGGAAGCCCGCAGCACCATCGACCCAACCTACGGTAAAAAGGGCATGGGCTGGCTCAAAGATCCCGAAAAGGCAGCCTACAATAAGGTCTACCACAAAACGACTAAATCCCTATTTAAGTGGTGGTAAACTAGGATAACCCTTATTTACAAAACACGAATAAGCCACGTTCTCCTGAAGTAAGGCGGCGTGGTTTTCTTTTACAGTGCTTTTCAAAAGTAGTTAACCTGTCACAAAATCGCGACATTACCTCCTAAATCGAGCCTGATTTTGCGCAAAATTTGCGCAAAATGACTTGATCTTTTCACATTTTTTAGCTTTTTTTCACAAACAAAAGCCCGCCAAATATTAATCTGGCGGGTTCCTTGTTTTATAAAATTCACTAATTTGTGACAATAAGGAGAGTACAGGATTTGAACCTGCGCGCCGGTATTAGCCGGTTCGCCGGATTTCGAGTCCGGTGCATTACCACTCTGCCAACTCTCCATTACTTAATCTATTCTACCAATAATGAATATAAATGCAAGGCTTGTTTGAAAATTCTTTTTATTATTGCGTTAACCCCAACGGGTCAAATGGTGGTACCCAGACCGAATCCGTAGCTAGCAGCGCCATCGGAGCAATGTTAGGCGTATCCAATTTAGTGGCTAACAGCCGTTTATCCCGTTGGGTCGCCTGACTAATTTCCCAATCGGCCCATTGCGATTGCCACGTCTCACGACTGATCATCACCAATAGACGCTGGCTCGCCTTTAAATCAGCTTTGAATTGCCGCCTTAAGCGGGCAGCCTGGTGCGTCTCAAACGCCACGTTAGGCCGCTGATTATGAAATTTTAGGGTGGGGAAATCCCAATGACGACCCGCCCACTGCGTTAATTGCCGTTGAAAGGACTGGGCTAGCGGGTCATCAGCTTGATAACTAATGACTAATTGACTCACAATAATGCCTCCGTTCTTGATTTAACTGGCATTATACGCGGTGAATGTGACAACTCTGTGGCGATTCTGTGTATCCCCGATTAAACTAGTTTACAAAATGAAAAAGTGCGCCTGCGGGTAAACTCCCCAGACGCACTTTACGGTTACCGATGTAAAAATCGGTAGTTGGTTTTAATAAGTCATTAAACTAAAGACATCGTACCCCTGCAACTGGTCGCGACCATGCAGGTCCTTGAGTTCAATCAAGAAAGCCGTGCCGACCACGATACCGCCAAGGTCTTCGACCAGCTTAATCGTGGCCCCAATCGTGCCCCCCGTGGCCAGCAAATCGTCCGTCACCAAGACCCGTTGGCCGGGTTTGATGGCGTCTTGATGCAGGTAAAGCGATGAGGTGCCGTATTCGAGATTGTAGCTCGCCTTGACCGTAGCTCGGGGCAACTTGCCCTCTTTGCGGGCCGGGGCAAAGCCGACGTTCAGTTCATAAGCGACCGGGCACCCAACGATAAACCCACGGGCTTCGGGGCCTACGATCATTTCAACGCCCTTGTCCTTGGCGTACTGCACGATTTGATCAGTCGCCGCGTGAAACGCTTCCCCGTCAGCCATCAGCGGGGAGATGTCGCGGAAGACGACCCCCTTTTCCGGATAATCGGGAACACTTGCAATGTACTTCGTAAAATCAATGGCCATTTTAAAAATTAGCTCCTTTATTTTAAGTCGATAAGTCTCTGGAGACGCTGCGTTAACGCCGCTGAGGGACAAAATAGTAAGTCTTGTTCGGTCTGCATCTGCTGCAACCGTAATTGATAACTCGGGGCCGTCGTCAAATCCTTGTGGGCCGGTTGGGCCACCGCATCCATGATGCCATGGCTAATGGAAATGAACCCACATTCAAAGAAGACCTGAATCATAAAGACTAACTGTGTCCGCGGAATTTGGATAAACGTGCTAAGTTGCGCCAATTGATGACTCACGTCTACGTGTTGGTGTGTTGTAACGAACTTAAATAGTTTAGCATACTCAGCGCGTGATGGCATGCCTAAACGTGAAAGACTTTCTTTCTTGTATAAATAAGCCGTGATTTTAGTCGGTTTCAACTGGGTCAAGGCCGTCGTCAAATCGGTAGTCAGATCCGGACAATCCACCACGTACAGCGCTTGGTCGGCTGCTAACGGGGTTAAGTCTTGGCCCGTGTACAACACCGCTGTAGCATCTGAGGGTAATTGTTGGGCCAGTTGCCGATAAACGTTATCGTGAAAGAATAGGTAGGTCCCTGGGGCTTGGAACATGGCTTGATGGAGTTGGGTCGTCCGTAACGTCACGACCGCGGGGGACGTGGTCTGCAAATCTTTGACCATGACCTGAAGGGAGTGCCGCCCCTGCCACACGTTATCTTCCAAAGTTCCTAATACGGCTACGTTTTGTGCGGCGCCTAAGTCGGCCGCTTGGTCCCCCGCCCCAAATTGAATGGCATTTAACCGGGTCGTTCCCGTCTGCAACTGGAATTTCAAGTGGTCCTGGGTCTTACCAATGGCTTTGACCTGGGTCACCGCTTCCGGTTCAAAGGTAAACAGTGGTTGCGGGTTATCCGTCCCGAATGGGGCCAACTGGAGCAAATCATGGTACAAATCCATCGTGGCTTCTGGAACGGGTAACGTGGCCGCCACGGTGACATCGCTCGGTCCTTGGGCGGCTAAATCTTGAGCCACGGCTTCGGCATCTAAGGCGTCTGCCAGCGCGTCTAGATTGTCCGCTGGGACCGTTAAGCCCACGGCCATGTGATGACCCCCAAAGGCCGTCATCAGGTCACGATGGCCGTCTAACGCCGCAAAGAGGTTAAACGCGGCCACACTTCGGCCGGATCCCTTGGCATGACCATCTTCCGCGACGTTTAACACCAACGTCGGCTTGCCGGTTTGTTCGACGACCTTACTAGCCACGATTCCCAACACCCCTTCGTGCCAGTCGTGACCGCTGATAATCAAGGCCTGCCGATGCTGATGGTGCTCATCTGCCGCTTGGGCCAGGGCCGCGGTACTAATGTCAGCCACTAACTGTTGGCGTTTACGGTTCTCAGTCTCGGTCTGTTGGGCTAACTGTTGAGCCACGTTTTCGTCTAACGTTGTGAGCAGTTCCACAGCGGGGGTCGCATCCTCCATCCGCCCCAAAGCGTTTAGGCGCGGGGCGATGCCAAAACCAATCGACTGTTCCGTAATCGTCGCCGGATCAATTCCCGCCGTTTTCAACAAGGCTTGAATCCCCGGCCGGTCGTCTTGGCGTAACAGGGCCAGACCAAAGTAGACCAAGACCCGATTTTCGTCGACTAGCGGGACCAAGTCGGCGACCGTACCGATAGCGGCCAAATCCAGGACGTCTTGCGGAATCTCGTCGCGTAAAGCTTGAGCGACCTTAAAGGCCACCCCGGCTCCCGATAGGCCGCCAAAGGGGTATTCAGCTCCCGGATAACGGGGATGAATAATGGCGTAAGCATCCGGTAACTTCTCTGGCAACTCGTGATGGTCGGTCACCACTACGTCTACGCCGGCCTCGTTAGCCGCCGCAATCGCGTCGTTACCCGCGACCCCGTTGTCCACCGTTACGAAGAGTTGCGTCCCTGCGGCAATCAACTTCTTGAACGCCGCCACGTTGGGACCATAACCGTCTGTGAACCGGTTAGGAATATAATAGTTCACCTTGGCACCTAATGCGCTTAAGGTCTCATACATGATGGCCGTACTGGTGACCCCATCGGCATCGTAATCTCCGTAGATGGTAATCTGCTGGTCGTCAGAAACGGCCTGCTCGATGCGGTCCATCCCCTTTTGCATATCATGGAGCAGCAACGCATCGTGCAGTTGTTCCGGTCCAGGATGGAGAAACGCTTGGGCCGCCTCCGCCGTCTTGAACCCCCGGTTATATAAGATTTGTGCCACAATTGGTGAGACCCGGGTCGCGTGGGCCAGGTCCTGGGCCGCCGACGTGGGTTGGTCGACGTGGTGATTATTCCAATGGTATTGGGCCGTGATCATTCCCGTCATCCTTTCTAAAAAGACAGGGGCCTGGGACACTTCTTCCCAGACCCGTTAAATTCTTGTTTATTTTTGTGGTGCTTGTTTCGTTGCGGCCAACTGGGTTTGCAAGTCCTTGACTTGAGCTTGCAATGCATGGATCTCTTGATCCTGTTGGCCCGCAGCCTGCTTACCGGTATTTTTGACCCGTTTTTGCAGGCGTTCGTTCTCGTCAGTCAACGATTGGATACGTTCATCGCTACTCTGCTTAAGTTCCTTATAAGCGTGATTATGCCGAAACGCGGTGATCGTCGAAAAAAGAATCATCAGAACGGCCCCAATCAAGATTGAGACCAATAGTAATAAAATCAGCGGCCAATGGACCGTCGCAAACCCAAACGAAACGGGAACCGATTCCACGTTTAAAATCGCAAATACCGCCACAACAATGACCAGTAAAATGGTCGCAATGATCCGCCACTGATTCTTCATACTCTGGAAGCCTCCGTCTTTTTATGAAATGCTACCGGAAATTCATCAAAATCTTTAACGACCCGCGTGTTTTTAAACACGTCGCGGGCTTGATGCTGGAGTTCAGCCGCCATCTTCCCCGTGTACCGCGCGGAAATATGGTTAAGGAGCAACAGTTTCACGTGCGCGCGCTTGGCTAATTCGGCCGCTTGGATGTTGGTCGAATGGTAGTACGCGTGCGCTAACTTGCCCTCACCCTTGGCAAAGGTACTTTCGTGTACCAGCACATCGGCGTCTTGGGCCAATTTCTCTGCGTTCGGCGTTTGCCGCGTATCACCTAAAATGGCCACGACCCGACCCGGTTGCGCGGGTCCTAAGTAATCTTGACCGTTGATGATCCGGCCGTCGGGCAACGTCACGGTCTTCCCCGCTTTAAGCTGGCCGTAAAGCGGGCCGGACGGAATTTGGTCAGCCTGTAACCGGGCGACCATCAGTTCACCAGGATGGTCCTTTTCGACGATTCGATACCCGTAACACGTAATCCGGTGATCGAGATACCGGGCAAAGACCTGAAACTTGTCGTCTTCGAACACTAAGCCTTCACCGGTCAGTTCCTGGTAGTGCAACTTGTAAGCCAGCTTGGTCCCAGTGACCCGCAGACTGACCTCAACGAAGTCCCGAATCCCCTTGGGACCGTAAATCGTCAACGGGGAGTTGCCACCCTGAAACGACCGACTACTGAGCAGCCCCGGCAAACCAAAGATGTGATCGCCGTGCAGGTGGGTAATAAAAATTTTATCGATTTTGCGGGGCTTTAAGGTCGTGCGCAAGATTTGATGTTGCGTGGCCTCCCCAACGTCAAACAACCAGACCGAATTACGTTCGTCCAATAACCGCAACGCCGTACTGGTTACGTTCCGAAACTTCCCGGGTGACCCAGCACCCGTGCCTAAAAATTCAATTTCCATATTTTTTTCGTTCCTATCTAATCGTTTTAAAGTCCGCTCACTATTTTAGGGGATTTCGGCGCAAATCGCAACTTTTGTCTTTTCAACCAGGCCAGGAATATGATTAGGGTTCCCCCACAAAATTCGGTATACTTGAGGAGATTACGGAGGAGGAACGACCCACATGCGCTTAATTGATTTTGACCGGTCGACCATCGACTTAGATCCGCGATTACGCCTCTTTATCGAGGGTCCCACTAATCAGCCAGTCGCCGATTTACAAGTTGCCGACCACCGCCTTTACCTTTTGGTCGGCACGGGGCGAGCCCTCACCTTAGACCAATTCCGGGCCCGGACCCGCCAAATCGTACCGACGACGAGTCTCTTTCTCCCGGGACCGCCACCGCAACGGCTCTACGGTTACCGTTTGATTCCCCAATCATTATTATTGGGGTGAAAGGGAGGACGCATCATGCGTCGCTATTCAGCACTACTCGTTTTGGGTCTTAGCCTCTTAACCATCGGGTTGACCGGCTGCCAGCAGAGTTCTCAATCGACCCAAACTAACTTTAAAAAAGCGAGTGAGTCGAGCGAATCCTACCACGCGGCCCAACCCGCTAAATCCACGACTAAGGCAGCATCCTCATCGCAACATTTCGCCCAGGATTTCCACCCTACGTCAGCGCAAACCGAGCGCCACGGCTACGTTAAATCCGGCAACCTGACAAAACGCGGGCAATACACCTACGACCGGGTGGGAACCAAGCAGACCTTAAAGCAAGTCGACCATCCCCAAACGACCCTGAAGAGTGGTGGTTTCACTTATAAATTGACCACCGTGCGGGTGCTGAAAAACGTGGCCCAGACCGCTGATGCCAAGAAAATGGCCGCCCAAGCGCTCAATCTGACCACGCTCAAGAGTCCGTATTACACCCTGCAAGTTAAGTTTACCATCACCAACCACCGGCACCAAGCGTTAACCACCGACGGAATCCAGGCCATTCGGTTAGGCCCCGACCAGGAACTCAACGCCACCAATCAACTCAGTGACGCCAGTGCCGGGCAGACTATCCCCGGAAACGGGCATCTAAACACCTTTGCGACGGGGTTGGCTAGTCAGCAACAAGCCCCGATCATCAAAAAGATCAAGATTGCCTTTGCTGGCGCCTACTCGGCCAAACAAAAACAAGTCATCAAACCTAGCCGTTGGTTAACCATAGCTGTCAACTAAATCGGTCAACCCCCCCAGATAACCTAAGGGGTCGCCCCAGCACGGTACTGCGCTGAGACGACTCCTTAGGTTATTTTTAGCTGAATATCACACATGAAAGCGTTCACCCATTAGGCGAATTTTGTCGGGTGCAAGAACTTAAACCGATCGGCCCGTTCGAACAAGGCCCCGAGTTGGAGTAAAACGGCTTCTTGTCCCTTCGCCGCGTTGAATTGAATCCCCAACGGCAAGCCAGTTGCTGTGATGGCGGTCGGTAAACTAATCGCCGGTTCCCCCGTTAAGTTCGCTAGCTGGGTGAACGGTGACCAGGTCAGCGCCGGCAACCACTGGTCGTATATCAATTGCTTCTGCGCGGCCGGTTTGAGTTCGGTAATGGTCGCCATCTTAGCGGCATCACTAGCAGAAACCAATGAATCCCCTACTTTCGGAGCCGCCCAGGCCGTCGTGGGCGTCAAAATAATCGGATAACGGGCGTGGAGTTGGGCCATCTGCCAGGCGGCCTGGTCCCATTTACTCAGTGCTTGACTGTATTCGGCGGCCGTGGTCTGCCGGCCAGTCTGGTAGAGTGCCCAGGTCAACAGCTCCATGTCGTCTGGCGTCAGTTTCCGCTGTAAAGACGCGGCCAAGTCGCTCATAAAGGCGGCCGTCTCGCCAGCGTTCATGGTGTAATAGCTTTCCATCAAGACGACGCCATCGACAGGCGAGTGAATTTCTTCGACTGGCCAGCCTTGGGCCGTCAAGAATTGCGCAGCATCGCGGACCGCGGCCACGGCATCGGGACTGACCGGCGTTCCCACGGGCGACTCGGTGGTAAAGCCAATCGGCTGGGGGGTTAGCGGTGCCGTTAACTGGGCTTGAAATCCGGGTTGGACCAACGGGGCTTGGAACACGGCCGCTGGTTGTAGGGTCTGCAAGCTATCCAGTAAAGCGGCCGTATCGGCAATCGAGCGAGTCAGGGCAAAATCAATCGCGGCCCCCTGCCAGGAACGCCAATCGCTGGGGCCCACAGGTACGCGTCCCCGAGTCGGTTTCAAGCCAATGGTCCCGGACCATGACGACGGGATCCGAATCGATCCACCACCATCGCTACCGGCCGCAAGCGGCACTAACCCGGCCGCCACACTGGCGCCAGCACCCCCAGATGAGCCACCTGGTTGGTAGTCTAAGTTCCACGGATTATGGGCCGGCCCATACAACTGGGCGTCAGTGATGTTTTTAAACCCAAATTCGGGAAAGTTCGTTTGGCCAATGATGATGAATCCCGCGGCTTGTAAGGCCTGGACAAAAAAGTTGGTCTGCGTCGCCACGTTGTGCGCCAATAATTTGGAGCCACTGGTACTCGACTCCCCCTTGAGCTGTTGACCCAACCCTTTAAGCAACAACGGGACTCCCAAAAAAGGCTGCCCCGTATCGCGTTGGGCCGCCGCTTCGGCAAAGGCACGCTTACGACGCGTGGTAATTACCGCGTTTAGCTCCGGGTTCTGCCGGTCGATTTCGGCATACGCTGCCGTCAACAGTTCCTCGCTTGTCACGTCACCTTGCCGAATGCGCTGAGCCCAGGTCAACGCCGGCGTCCCAATCCAATCTTTGACTGTCATAAAAATGGCCTCCATTTTGTCACCGTAAACTGACCGCGGCTTAGTGTCGCACCTTCGAGCTTGAGGCAGTTTTCACGTGATTTGGTTTTTTATGTAAGTTATTTGCATAGATTAACCATAGCTGGTTGTAAAAGCGTTTTCAACCCCGTATACTGAAAAAGTCTTAAATTTTTACATCGAAAGGACTGAAAATTTGATGAATAAGACAGGAAAATGGTTGGTTTTAGGGTTAGGTTTAGGCATCGTGTTGAGTACGGGACTCGTTGGTTGCGGGAAATCGTCAGCACAAAGCACCAATGCCAAGGTTGCGAACAAGAAAACCTTGATTGTCGCCACTTCGGGGACTTTATACCCCACGTCGTTCCACGATCCCAAGACCAAGAAGCTTACGGGCTTTGACATCGAGGTGGTCCGCGACGTCGCTAAGGGGCTACATAAGAAGGTCGAATTCAAGGAACTCAACGTCGACGGCCAATTGACAGCGGTCAAGACTGGTAAGGCCGACATGGCGGCTAACGACTTTGGCCTATCCAAGGCACGGAAAAAGGATTACACACTCTCGACGACTTATAAGCACTCGTTCAACAGTATCTTGGTCCGCAATAGCGATGATTCCGGTATTCATAGTTGGGCCGACTTGAAGGGTAAGAAATCAGCCGGTGAAGCCGGGACGGGATACCAACGGCTCGCCCAACAGCTGGGCGCTAAACTGGTCAACTACGATAACGTCTCCAACGATGTCTACTTGAAGGACGTCAAAAAAGGGAAGACCGACTTCATCATGAATGACTACTACCTGCAAAAACTGGCGTTGTCCGCCGTCAAAGATAATGGCTTGCACATCGTCAAAAACATGTACTTCACCACCAGCGACGATAGCGGTGGCGTGGGTATCCTAATGAAGAAGAGCAACACCAAGCTCAAACATGAGATTGATCAACAGATTCAAAAGTTATTGAAAGATGGGACCATCAAGAAATTATCCGAAAAATACTACGGTGCGGACGTCACGAAACAGCCGTCAGTCCACATTGACAAGAACTTTACCATCAAGTCCCAGTACAAGGGCCAATAAGCCTAAGGGGGTCGATTTATGTTACATTATTTTTCGATTCCGGGGTTCTTTAACGCGCCTTTAGCTTGGGAATCAATCCCGCAGATCCTCCACGGGTTGCCGATGTCAATCTACCTGACGGCGATTTCCTTTGTGGGATCACTCATTTTAGGATTGTTTTTGACCCTGGCGCAATTGAGCCATTGGCGCCTGCTCCACTGGCTTTCCCGGGCCTACATCTCGTTTATGCGCGGGGTCCCGATATTGGTCGTCCTGTTCATTATCTACTTTGGCTTTGGGGCCAACGCCCTGCCCGCGGCGATTCTGTCGTTTACACTGGTCTCGGCGGCCTTCGTGTCGGAAGTCTTCCGGTCCGCCTTTATGGGCATCGACCACGGCCAGTACGAAGCGGCCTATTCGTTGGGGTTATCCTACCGCAAGGTGATTCACTACATCATCTTACCCCAGGCCTTTCGGATTGGCCTACCTGCGTTGGGCAACATTTTACTCGACATGTTCAAAAACACCTCGTTGGCCGCCATGATCACGGTCTCCGAGATGTTTATGGACGCAAAGATCGTTGCCGGAGCCAATCAGGACTACATGACCATTTACATCACGATTGCCATTTTATATTGGCTCTGTTGCGTCGTGTTGACGGCGGGGCAAAACTGGCTAGAACGCGCCTTCGATTACCAACGCCGCGCTGACCGCGCCCTTCGTCACCAAAGTTAACCTACGCCAAAAAGCACGCCGACCACAAGGGTTGACGTGCTTTTTGGTGTTTTACTGCTACTTTGAGTTACGCTAAATATTCAAAACTAAAGTCGTCGATTTGAACGGTGTCGCCATTCTTGGCGCCTTTATCCCGCAACGCGGCATCGACTCCCATCCCCCGCATTTGCCGAGCAAAACGCAAGAGACTTTCGTCGTGGGTCACGTCGGTCATGCCAAATAACTTCTCCAACTTGTCGCCACTCAAAATCCAAGTGCCATCCGGATCGCGTGTGATCGTAAAGGCCGGCTTTTCCTTGAAGTCGTACTCGGCCGTTTTGACGGTCGCGTCCTTGACCGGGAACTGTGGCGTTTTTGCCAACACTTCCGCGGTCCGTTGCAATAACGGCGTCAACCCATCGTGGGTGATAGTCGAAATGGCAAAGACTTCCGGCGCTTGGGCCAGCAACTTATCCTGAGTTAACTGTTCCTTGAAGTGCGCTAAATTGTCGGCTGCATCTGGCATATCCATCTTGTTGGCCACCACGATTTGGGGCCGCTTCAAGATATCGGGATCGTAAGTCTTGAGTTCCTGGTTGATTTTTTCGAAATCGTCGTAGGGGTCGCGGCCTTCCACGCCACTCATGTCGATGACGTGTAAGATGACCCGTGTCCGTTCGACGTGCCGTAAGAACTGAAAGCCCAGGCCAACCCCTTTGGCGGCTCCTTCGATCAGACCGGGGAGATCCGCCATCACGAAGTCTTGCCCGTCAGCCAACCGGACCATCCCCAAATTCGGGACTAGCGTCGTAAAGTGATACTCCGCAATCTTTGGTTTGGCACTCGTGACCGTGGCCAGCAGAGTGGACTTCCCGACAGACGGGAAACCAACCAAGCCGACATCGGCTAAAACCTTGAGTTCGAGCCGCACTTCGAGTTCCTCGCCGGGTTCACCGTTTTCCGCGATTTCCGGCGCCGGATTCTTGGGCGACGCAAAGTGGATATTGCCCCGACCCCCACGGCCACCATGGGCCACGATAACGGAGTCGCCACTGTGGACTAAATCGCCCACGACGGCGCCGGTCTCGTTATTGATGACGGTGGTACCTTCAGGAACCTGCACGATTAAATCGTCGGCCCCGCGACCAGTCATCGACTTGATGGCCCCGTTGCCCCCGTTTTTGGCCTTGAATTTCCGTTGGTAACGAAAGTCCATCAACGTCCGCAAGCCTTCATCGACCTCAAAGACGACGTTACCGCCCCAGCCACCATCGCCGCCGGCAGGACCGCCATTCGGAACGAATTTTTCTCGCCGGAAGGCAACCATTCCGTTGCCTCCGTTTCCGGCCTTGATATTAATTTTAACTTGATCTACAAACATATTATTTTCCTCATTTTCTTAGGGAGTTCCAGTGACAACGACGTCAACCTCGCTAGGCTAGTATACCGACAAACCCGCGAGTCGTCAAAGTTGACTGGGCGTGTGCGGGCTGGTGATTTCGGTGGACTCTTCGGCTTTCAGTGTGACTAAGATGGTCTGTGCCACGGTCTGGTTGATGCCCAAGGCCTGTAAATCGGCCACGTCCGCCTCACCAATCTTCTTGGTCGAGCCAAAGTGACGTAACAGCTTGTTGCGCGTCTTGGGACCGACGCCCGGAATCGTTTCGAGTTTTGAGCTCAGCGAGTGCTTGGTGTGGACCTGCCGGTGGAAGGTAATCGCAAACCGGTGGACCTCGTCTTGAATTCGCTGGACCAAATAGAAGCCCTGGCTCTTGGGGTCTAGGTGCACGTGTTGGTCGGCGGGCCCAAACAACAGGTCCGCGGTCTTATGGTGGGTATTCTTGACCATCCCAGCAACCGGGATATGCAGGTCTAACTCATCCTCTAAGACCTCCTTGACCGCGTTCATCTGGATGTCGCCCCCATCCATCAAGATAAGGTACGGCATCGGCTTGTGTTCCTTCAGTAACCGCGTGTAGCGCCGCCGAATGACTTCAATGGTGCTAGAGGTTTCGTCCGCGTGGTCCACGGTCCGTAATTTATACTTCCGGTATAACTTTTTGTTGGGTTGGCCATCCACGAAGACGACCATGGCGGAGACCAAATCGGCCCCCTGAATGTGCGAATGGTCAAAGGCCTCAATCTTGTGTCCTGGTGCGATGCCCAACGCATCGGTAATCTCCTTCATCGCACCGGTCGTTTTACTCTCATCGAGTTCCAACAAGCGGAACTTTTCTTCGAGGACTAACCGGGCATTCTTGCCCGCCATTTCGAGCAAATCACGCTTAGTGCCCCGTTGGGGGGTACGGACCGGCACGTGCAGTAAGGCTTCGATCAACTTACCGTCTAGGCTGGCCGGAACCAAAATCTCCCGGGGCAAGACCGTGTTCTTCCGTTGGTAGAACTGGACGATAAAACTAGCCAATTCTTCTTCAGCCGTACTGACCACCGGAAAGAGCCGCTTTTCGCGTTTCATCAACCGCGCTTGCCGGATGAAGAAGATTTGAATCGATAACCAGCCCTTATTCAGGTAAAAGTTGAAAATGTCGCGGGGCGTGTGGTCATGGGAAATGATCTTTTGCTTTTCAACGGTGGCTTCAATGTAGCGAATCTGGTCGCGTAAATCAGCCGCCCGTTCGTAGGCCATATCGGCCGCCGCGGCGTTCATCCGCCGCTTAAGGTCCGCTTCTGCATGGCCCACGTTACCATTCAAGAAGGATTTGATCTTCTTGATTTGCCGGTCATAATCAGCTTCAGGGACCTCTTTGAAGCATGCGCCTAAGCACTGCCCCATGTGGTAGTACAGACACGGCCGGCCTTGATAGCCCGTACACCGACGCAACGGGTAAACCTTTTGTAAAAAGTGGATGGTTTCTTCGGCCGCGTAAACGTTCGGGTACGGCCCAAAGTAAAAACCACCATCCTTTTTGATTTCACTGACCAGCAACAATTGCGGGTCGCGTTCATGGGTAATTTTAATGTAGGGGTACCCCGTCCCCCGCTTTAATTTGATGTTAAAGTACGGTTGATGCTTCTGAATGAGGGTGATTTCGAGTAAAAAGGCTTCCTTATCGGTCGACGTGATGATAGTCTCAAAATCCACGATTTCGCTGACTAACTGGGCCGTTTTGCCCGTATGACTACTCTTAAAGTACGACCGGACCCGGTTCTTCAAATTTTTGGCCTTACCGACGTAAATGATTTGGCTATTTACGTTTTTCATCAGGTAACACCCCGGCTCGCCCGGGAGCAAAGCTAGTTTATGTTCCAGGTATTCCGACGCCACAGTCATCCCTCCATTTCTTAATTTAGCCAATAAATTATAAAGCGAATCCCCGTTCGGCGCAAGCAATCCACCCCCGTCATCAAGCTGTAAAATGACAAATGGCTCCAGTTCTGCTATGATAGCTAAAAAGAAGTTAGGAGGTGGCGGCATGGCACTGAAAGCAAAACGCCAAGATGATTTGGACTCCATGTTCGGTAAGTTTGCCCAAATGGACCCGAAAGACGAGAAGCGGGACAAATTTCTGAAACGCCAAGATGCCCACAAGGATAACAAGCGGGCTAAAGGCCTCACGAAAACCGACCAAGAAAAGATCGACCGGGCCAACCACTAAGTTGGACCGAACATGACCAATAACGAAGGGCCTGAGAAGTTGTCTCAGGCCCTTTTTTCGTCTGTCACCCACCAGGAAACCTCAGTCACGCCTAACTGGCTTGTAGCCGCGTTACGCCCTATTTTTCGGGTTGGTAACCGTTGGGGTACCGGGCGTTCAACCGGTCGATATTACTCTGAGCAACTTCATCAAAATCAATGTCCGCCCATTCAGCAATCTGACTCAAGTACCACAAAACGTCGCCCATTTCTTTGACGATGGCGTCGTGGTCTAAATCCTTCCCATGGAAGGTGTACTTCTTGACCAATTCCACGACCTGACCAGACTCACCAGCCAAGCCTAACGCACAGTTCGTTAAGACCTGTTCGTTGCCATATAACGTTCGGTTCGCTGCTTTTTGATACTCACTAAATTCCACGGTTATTCCTCCCCAAAAGCTTGTTGTTCAATCCACTGCCAAACGGCATCTTTCCCTAATTTCTGTGGTGCTGAAAAGAGAACGATATTGTCCGTCGTCGGCAAGGCCAGCGTCTTTTTAATTTGACTGATGGTTTGATTCCACTTACCACGGGCCACCTTATCACTCTTGGTCGCCACAATCAGCGTTGGCAAGTCGTAGTACGCCAACCACTGATACATCTGTACGTCGGCGGCGGTCGGTGCGTGTCGGGCGTCAATCAACGACACGACCCCTTTTAACTGCTCACGCTGGGTCAAGTAGGTCTCAATCATCGTGCCCCACTTTTCCCGCTCCGTCTTCGACACCTTCGCGTATCCGTAACCCGGGACGTCCACAAAGTAGAGCTGGTCCTCCACGTTATAGAAGTTCAACGTCTGCGTCTTACCCGGTTGGCTCGACGTGCGCGCGTACGAGCGGCGATTGATCAAAACATTGGTCAATGACGACTTCCCCACGTTTGACCGCCCGACCAAGGCGATTTCTGGGTAGCCCGTCGTGGGATACTGACTGGGTTGTACCGCGCTCATGACTAGTTCCACGTGATTAACTTCCATGATTTTGTGCCATCCTCTCCAAAATTATCTTTCATCATTCTAACACACAACGTCGCCGAGCACCGCCCCGTTTTCTGCTGGTCGCTATCTTCAGGTGGCGTTAGTCCCGTCGACACGGGGGTTATCCCTGTCAAAAAGATTCGCCAGTCGGTGCAGCCAGCGCGCCACTGGGGGACGAATTTACAATTGAAGTGCAACAAGTAAGAAAATAAAAATAGACTCCTAGCCTGAGTCCTGTAGAATGAAGTCACCATAACAATCATCTAAAGGAGTTCTTAGGCTATGA
>NZ_QXIL01000040.1 GCF_004115745.1 Levilactobacillus suantsaii
TGTCTATGTGATTGGTGGCTCTGACCAAGATGTGGCTGAGGCCATTTTTCACGCGGTCGGGCTGCCCGGACATACCTACGGAGAAGTGTCGAAGACTGTCTTAAACGCCTCCGGACAGGAGCGCACGGTTAACTTCTCTCGGGCCAAACAGCAGACGTTATACGTGCAGATCCGTATCAAGACGACTGATGGCTTTGACACGGACAACGGGATCACGGATCTAAAAAATAAGGTCGTCGAATACGACCGGACACTTAACATGGGCGACCCCTTGCTGTACTCAAAGCTCTTTGAGTACCTGTGGCAGGTCTCAGGATTATCTAGTATCGATATAACCGTCGGAACGGATAAGGCCGCCTTAGCGCTTGGAAACGTCACTGTCGACGCCTACACGCTAGCTTATATCACAACCAACGACATCGAGGTGATTGTTGATGACGGATAAGCAATGGCTGCAGTTCTGGGTTGACCAGGGATTAGATGACGACACAATTCGTCAGCTGATTATCACGGCTCTTCCCGGAATGGCTAATCAAAGCCCCGACAGTAATAACCAGGCAATTTTGGGCGTTATTGCCGACTTGATCATTGACGAGGTCGATGAGTTCAGGAAGATCTACGAGTCTCGAAGTCTTGATCGGGCCAAGGGCGGTATCTTAGATGATATCGCTGCTGACTGGGGTGTAAGTCGCATCGATAATGATGATGATTTTCTCCGCTTCCAAATTCGATTAGCTAAGATGCTCAGTCGCATCGGAGTTACTGAGGACGACATCATCAGTCTGATCGCCTTTATCCTACAGGCTGACCCGACTGAGTTTGATGTAATCACTGACCCAGATCAACTAGGTGGTGATCCGGAAGCAGTGAGATTTACTAATATTCCAAACCGTTATAGTAAGTCTGCTCGCAAAAAGAACCTTCTGGTTAAAGCACTAGAGTCAGCCGTTATGCCAGAAGTAAAAATTGTTAGCGTTGACTTTCAAGCTGTCGCTAGCCAGATGCTATACGTGGCCACAGCCACTAAAAAGGAGCGGTCTCACTTCGCTGTCATGGATAGCATGAGAGACCGCACGCACACTACGGATGATAATACGACCGTGGCCACAGTCACTCAGCGACAGCGGCTTCACCAAGTCTCTAAGGAGGGATAAAAGTGCAATTTGATACTACCTATTTGACCGAAGCTGGTCGATCACTAGCAACGGGCACACTTGGGGGCTTGGATAAAATCCAGTTCACCCGAGCAGTGGCCTCAAGCCATGATTACTCAGCTACTCCGGTCAACGATTTAAAAAAGCTCACATCAATTGAAGATGTGCAGCAGACAGTCGAATACTCACGAATTATTAAGAAGGATGACACTACCTTGACTATGCGGGTAGACTTTCCGTCTAAAGATGTGACGACGGCATACAGTCTCTATACAGTCGGCTTTTATGCACGACCAGAAAACGGGGATGAAATTCTGTATGGAGTACTGCCAAGCTCTCTACCAGACTACATCGCTGCATATGACGGTAAGTCCAACTTAAATGATTCATTCCAGACTGATACAACGGTGAGCGATGCCGATAATGTTTTGATTACTGTCAGTCAGGCTGGTTCACTTAATGAAGCCGACCTTGATGCAATCTTTGCATCAAAACACATTGCAACTATTGATGATATCAAGGCTAACATTCCTGCCACCGTCATTGATGGCAGTAAGCCAGCGGATTTCAAGGAATCCGTCACGCTGGAAAAGGGTGCGGTGGACGGTGAAGGCAATGCCATTGCGACCAGCAAGGATGTCTCCGATGGCGACGCCACGACACTCACGTCGGCGAAGGACTACGCAGACACGAAGATTAGTGGCAAAGCTGACGATAGTACGGTTGTGCACACGGCGGATATGCGCAAACCAGCCAATCAAGTTGCCAGCATTGATGAGGTTAACGTTAAAGCTGACGATAGTAAAGTAGTTCATGATAACCATGACAACACAATTACAGTGAACGGAACTTCTTACGACTTACCAAAATCAGGTCTTACTTCTTTACAACTTGTTGATGGGGGGTCATTTAATGATTTACCTTTGGGAACTATTCTTGCAAATGGCCATTTAATGACGGATGGCCCAGATAACACTCACAGTTTTACTACAACGACTTTTTATTTCTCACAATGGAACGGCCGTAAAGCACAAATTGCCATTGCTGATAATGCAAGCTCAATGTTTCTTAGAATATTTAATGCCGGCGCATGGACAAGTTGGGCTAAACTTGCTGACGATTCCAAAGTTGTCCATACCGCCGATATGCGTAAACCAGCCAGTGATGTAGCGGGTATAGAAGAAGTTAATGCTAAGCAAGATAAGTTGGATTACACACCCGCTAACGCCGCTAACGTGGTTGACCGCAATCCGGATACTGGCGTTGTTTCTACACCTACTGACTTCACCAAGCTCACTGTGAATGGAGGTAAATCAGTCGCTACCCGCGACGATTTGAAAAGCCTTGAAGCAAGCGCTTGGCATACAATAACTGGTAAAAGTGATTCGCTATCTGCATATACTTGCATGTACAGAAAAAATAACGAGCAAAAATATGTTGATTTGGTGTTATATGGAATAATGGGAATTGCAAAAAATGTTTATTTAAATAAACCAGACACCCAGACAGAATTATTAGATTTAAAAAATATTGTTAGCACCCCCAAAAATGTTAGAGGAATGATAGCATGTGCTTCACCTAATTCATCTGGTGGTGGTGCCACTTATGATTTAGAAATATCAGGCACAAAGTTAAAATTTGCTTGGAGTGACCACAACGTGTTATCAACAGGTAAAACAGTGGTAAGTGCAAATGATGATGGCGACCTATTTATGAGAATAACGTTTGACTAACTATTTTATTAATATGTAAAGGAGAAGTTATAATGCCAATTTATTACGTAAAACCAGATTCAGATAACCAATTTCCAGACAAGGACACTGCGCCCGTACTTGAGCCAGCAGATGGCTTACGAGCGGTGAATATCCCGACCACCTCGATTCAATATTTCACTCGCTACTGGTGGATGTACGCATTCAAGAGTGATGATTCGCAAGAAGTCACAGCTCCGGGGAACTTACCCAATTTGGATATTGACTACCTGCAAGGATTGATTGACCAAGAAGGTGAAACTATTCAAGGCTTGCAAACAGCGCTGGGGAGTGCCACAAAGGCTCAAGTAGAAGCCCAGCAGCAATTCGTTACTACGCAAGAGCAATTTCAAAAGCAATTTGTCAGCCTGTCACAGCAAATTGTGGCAGTGCAAAAGCAAATCGCAGCCAAGGCAGAATAGGAGGAATCATTATGGGAAATAATCCATTTTCAGCACCAAGCATTGAAGATGCTAAGTTGTATGCTTCATGGGGCCTAGACATTAGCTACATGGTCAACTGGTGCATCACACCAGAACAGTACAAGGAGCTGACAGGTAAGGATTACACGGCACCGACGACGGATACCACAACCGCCTAGGTGCTTTTTTGATGGAAGAAGGAATTTATATGTATCATCCAATTCGAGATAATCCGCTGCATACCGTGATTGCTTTTACTATGATTGGTATTGGCCTATTTTTGATGGTTAGTGATCATTATTTTACTTGGCCACCAGTAGTCGCTGAAATTGCGAATGATGATGCCGTAGGCATGATGTATGTGGTGATTGGTGTGGTTATGGCAATCTGGGTCTTGGACCCTAAGCGGTCGGTTAGGATGGATCACATCATTTTAACTGTGGCCACGTTTGCCATGGCGACCTTGTCATTTTATCAGTTCTTGCATTCAATGGTTATGGGGAGCGGAATGCCGTGGATCAGTAATGCCGCACTGACCATTGTCATTATGATTATTGCCCGCCGCTCGGATTCAGTTTGACTGAGAGCTATTTGCATCAGATATATCTAATCATGTCAGTTGTAGCCGGTATGATTGCGGCATGGTACACCAATCGAATATCACGGAAGAAGTCTAATCGTGAAGAATGGCAAGGACTGTACATGGAGATGAAGACGCGAACTGATGAAGCCGAAAAAAGAAATCATGAACTCATTATGGAAAACGAACAGCTACGAATTGAAAATGCAGAGCTCAAGAGTCAGTTAAAATCCTAGGAGGAAAAAGCATGAATGAATTTACGAAGATTATTAAATTACTCAACGACACCGGTATCTTAGGTGTCTTAATTTTTGCCCTGGTTGGCTGGTTTACCCGGATCAATCCGGCATTGAAGACCAAGATTGCGGCGAATAAGTCAGCCAATCAGCGAGAGGCATTGACGTTGTTGGACAAGTTGGCCGATAACGCTGTTCATCTTTTATCCACGTATTACGAAATTCCGGGAGACGAAAAACGGCAAAAGGCAATTTCCGATGTTACCGGTCAATTAAAAGGATTAGGTCACAACATTGATCCTGCAATTATTTCTGCGGCCATCGAAAAGGCCTATCAAGCGATGAGCACCCAAAGTACCGTTGCACAGAAGAAGCAGGCTAAATTTGACGTTGCGCAGGCGTCCACAGAGCAAGTGTTCGCGGATAAAGAGGAACAATTACTCAAGCGGAACGTTAAAGACAATGAAAATGAGCCGCTTGATGTCCCTGCAACTAGCCAAGTGGAGGGAGGTACTAAGTAATGCCTCGATGTGACATGGTGGACGTTTCCAATAACAACGGAACAATGACAGTTTCTAATTGGAAGTCAATGAAAAAGTATGGTGTTCGTGCGATGGTTGCTAAGCTGTCGGAGGGCACTTTTTTTACTGATCGAACTGCTAAAACTAGTATTCACAATGCAGTAAAAGCCGGACTGCATGTCAACGGCTACCACTTTGCCCGGTTTACAACCGTAGCAGGTGCTAAGGCAGAGGCCCGAATAGCAGCTCGTTGCGCATTAAATGCCGGGCTTGGTAAAGATGCAGTAATTGTGCTGGACTTTGAAGCGAACAATCTTGGCTGGACCCGTAATGCGGCGAATATTAAAGCATGGGTCGCAGAAGTTAAACGTATGGGATATCCTAAGACGGATGTGTACACCATGGGTTCTTGGACTAACTCAATGCCTCTTAACAATCATGGACGCGGTGGTTGGATTGCCAACTATCCATCTAACCCGGTGGGCCTGAAGTTTTATGCTAGTTATCGCGGTTGGCAGTGGACTAGTACAAAACACTTTCCTGGCTGTTATGGGGGCTTCGATGTGAGCCAAATGTATTCTAACTATTACTACGGCACCGCAACCAAGGCGGTTAAACCGAAGAAGGCCATCTATTACCGATACAATCCCAAGATGGTCTATGCCCGGACGCCAATTAATCGCTACAAGGATGTTGCCTTCAAACACAAAGTAGACAAATTCCCAGCCGGCACCGTATTTGCGATCGCTAAAGTGATTAAGTACGGTAAGATTACCCGATTCCAGTTGGCAAACGGCTATTACATCACGTCTAATAAGGCCAATGTCAATCGCTTATACTATTCCGTTAATGGTGGCGTCAAACGAGTGAAGTCTGTACGCGGTACTCATCGGTACAAAGATAAGACCCTCAAACATGTTGTGGACTGGCAGCCAGCCGGCACTGAATTTGATGTCGCTAAGATCGTCAAGTATGGATATACAACTCGGATTCAATTGGCTAATGGATACTATATCAGTGGAAACAAGAAGATTAACAAATTTGTCAAGTAACACCCCAAAAGCGCTCACTCCTGACGGGGTGGGCGCTTTTTTGCGTACAATTTTTAATTTATCTAAATAAAAGCAAAAAAATATTTTTTATTGCGCGTTTTTTGCGCAACATCGCTATTAACATTGATATTACAGCATCACTAAATCCAATAAGCGGCTTAAGAGATTTCAAAGGGGTAACAGGTCTGGATTTTTCAGGCCTGTTTTTGTTTAAGTGGAAAATACACAGCCTAAAATGAGATCAATTGGCAGGCCAGTTGGATAATTAGTCGGGAATTCGTAAAAAAATCGCTTGATCAGTGTGAATTGATCGAGCACTGTTACTAAATTGAACCGGGATTTAATCTATTTTGATAAATTATGGCTGAATAATAGAGCGTATACGTGAGGGCAAGTGGCGGATATGCTAATTTTTTATTGATTAATGGTGGATCTAGAGAGGAAATGAGATTTTGTCTTTAAGCGTAAGAGCCGCTAAAAGGGGCCACATAGGGGATTAAAAAAACAAAATCAGAAAAAGTTTAAAAATGATTTTACCGGATAATGATAAAACCATTCTCGTTTAAAGTTAGGAATTACTTCCTTATCGAGCCTAAACAAAACTAGTGTGGCAATTGATAAGTGACAAACCCGGATAATGGGGCGAGAAAGTCGCTTGATTGGTTAGACCACTAACGGGAAAGTCTTCATTTTAGTGTTGACGTTTAGCGGGGGAATTGGTATTCTTATATACGTTGTCAAAAAGAGATGGCCAAGACCAATTCACTGATATGAATTTAGGGATTGACATCGTTGATAACAACATGATATATTGTATAAGCTGTCATTTAGTGACAGAGGTTAACGATAAAAAGAGAAATTAAATTTATCGTTGACAAGCATATCAGCTAAATGATATGATGATTAAGTTGTCTGCTTCGGCGGATAACGAGTAGACCTTTGAAAACTGAACATTGTTTCGACAAACCAAATATGTGTAGGGCGGTTTGAATTTATTCAAACCCAAAC
>NZ_QXIL01000041.1 GCF_004115745.1 Levilactobacillus suantsaii
CAAGATATCGCGAAGTTTGTCAGGAATTTAAATAATCGCCCCCGTAAGGTCTTAGGCTGGAAGACACCATCTGAAGTTTTCTTCGGTAAAAAGTTACACTTGATTTGACAATTCGTCGCGTTAAAGTGTAAATTCTTAAGGCAATTTAATTGAGAGCAATCAAGTTGTTTGCAGTTGAGCAACTGGCCACCGGTTCACGCAATCTCCCATTTCTTATCCCCAAATTATGCGGTAAACTTAACCTAATCACTGCTAAGTGTTACGCCAAAAAGTAACCGTTTTCAGCATTAGCAGTGGGTAATTCATTCTACAAATGAGGTGTTAGGCATGGCTAACGACCAGAACTTTAACCCCATCACGGCGGCTGGGTACCGCCAAATCGAACAGGAAATCGCCGCCTTGGAGGCGGACCGTCCCCACAAAATCGCCAGCCTGGCGGAAGCGCGATCCCACGGCGACCTCTCCGAAAATGCGGAGTACAGTGCCGCTAAGCGCGACCTCCGCCACCTGGAGAGTCGCTTACGTTTTCTAAATAAAGAGCGGCAATACGCCCGTATCGTCACTCCCAGTGCGACAGATACGGTCGAAATCGGCAAGTGGGTGACCCTCGAGTTTCTTGATGATCACAGCACAGCCACCTATCAAATCGTGGGGGCGCCCGAAGTGGATCTGGCCGCCGGCAAGGCCACCCAAGTCTCACCCCTGGGCCGTGCGGTAATGGACCATCAGGCTGGCGATATCGTCACGGTGGTCGCTCCCGCGGCGAGTTATCAGGTTAAACTCTTGCGGGTGGCTTTGACCGCCCCGGACACCCCTAACTAATGGGTTCTTTGAGGAAGGAAATGCGTTTATGAAGACAGGTTTACTTTTGGTCAACTTGGGGTCCCCGGCGTCCCCCGAAACACCGGCAGTCAAGACCTACTTACGGGAGTTTCTCAGCGATCAAAACGTGATTGAGATGCCCAGATGGTTCTGGCAACCCCTGTTGCGCGGCGTGATCTTGCCCCTACGTTCGTGGCGGTCGGCCACCTTTTATCAGCATTCTTGGACCACCAGTGGCTCGCCGCTAGTGGCCTACACCCAATTGATGGCTAAACGCGTCCAGGACCGGCTTCCGGACTGGGACGTGCGCTACGCTATGACCTATGGCCAACCGCGCATCACCCAGACACTGCAGGAGATGACCCAAGCCGGGTGTGACCATACCGTGGTTTTGCCCTTATTCCCACAATTCACCCAGAGTACGCACCAGACCATCATCGACCGGGCTAAAGCCGCTCTGGTGCCCATCACCATTATCAAGCACTTTTATCAGGAATCGACCTACCAGCAACTCCTGGCTGAAAAAATCAGCGCGGCGTGGGCGGCGGGCGATTACGACGCTTTGGTTTTCAGCTACCACGGCATTCCCCAGGCGATGGTCAACCATGGCGACCCCTACCAGGAACAGTGCAACGCCACGACCGCGGGCGTGATGTCCCGGACGCCCGAGATTCCCCACGACCAGATCACGATGGCCTACCAATCGAAGTTCGGTCCGGCCCCGTGGCTCAAGCCCTATTTTAAAAACGAACTAATGCAACTGGTCGAACTGGGTAAGCGGCGGGTCTTAGTGGTCACCCCGTCGTTCGTGTCGGACTGTTTGGAGACCATCGAAGAAGATAACGTCCAAAACTATCAGACCTTCAAAGCCAGTGGCGGCGACGTCTTTCAACTGGTCCCGCCAATGAACGCCGCCCCGGCCTTCTGTCAATTCTTAGCAGACCTGGCCGTCAAGGCGGATAAAGGAGGTCTTGGCGATGACACAGAACTCGCAAACGCCCAACCAACGACCTAGCCTCGATGAGATCAATCAAAGCGTCCTGGTCCCGAGCGTCTACGAGACCAGTTTCTTCCAGAAATTCTTAGCGTATAGTGGGCCCGGGGCCCTGGTCGCCGTGGGGTACATGGATCCCGGCAACTGGCTGACGTCCTTGGCCGGGGGCAGTCAGTTTCGGTACACCTTACTGGCGGTTCTGTGGTTGTCCATCGTGGTCGCCATGTTCATGCAAACGCTGGCCATCAAGCTGGGCGTCGTCGCCCAACAAGATTTGGCGCAAGCCGTTGCCAGTCGCATCCCCGTGGGTGGGCGGATCACTCTGTGGCTGTTAAACGAACTGGCGATGATGGCCACTGATATGACTGGGGTCATCGGGACCGCCATTGCGTTAAAGCTATTGTTTGGCTTACCACTACTTTACGGCATCTTACTGACCATCTTCGACGTCTTGGTAGTCCTGTTGTTCTTGCGCTTCGGAATTCGTCGCGTCGAGGCCATCGTCGTGTTGGCCATCTTAACGGTCGGCATCATCTTTGGCCTCGAAGTCTTTCGCGCTCACCCTGCCGTGGGCGCCATTGCCCGCGGGCTCATCCCCACGTCACACCTATTGACCAACCATACCGAACTGGTCTTGAGCCTAGGTATTATGGGGGCGACCATCATGCCCCACAACATTTACCTGCATTCGTCGTTGGCACAGAGTCGCCGCTACGACCACAACGACCCCAAACAGGTCAACGAAGCCCTGCGGTTTGCGCGTTGGGACTCCAACGTCCACCTGATTGCAGCCCTCATCATTAACGCCCTCCTTTTGATTCTCGGAGGCACGCTTTTCTGGCACACCACCCAGAACCTCGCCAGCTTACAGGCCGTCTTCTACGAACTGCAAAATCCCGCGACCGTGGGTAAGCTGGCCAGTCCCATCATGGGCTGGTTGTTCGCCTTTGCCCTGCTGATCACTGGGCTGATCTCGTCGATCACCAGCACGTTATCGGGGCAAATCGTGATGGAAGGCTTCCTGCATATCCGGCTTCCGCTCTGGGAACGGCGCCTGTTGACCCGGGCGGTCACCCTGGTGCCGATTCTCATCATTGGTTTTCTGGTCGGTTTCAGCGACGCGGCGTTTGAAGAACTCATCGTCTACGCCCAAATCGCCCTCAGCATCGCGTTGCCCTTGACGCTCTTTCCGTTAGTCCGCTTGACCAGCGATCACGCCTTGATGGGCGCCCACGTCAACTCCCGGCTCACCCAGTGGGTCGGCTACACCTTGGCAGGCATTATCACCGCGCTTAACCTAGAACTCATTGTGTCGTTATTCTAACCAAAAAAGACTAGTCATCTGCAATTTTCAGATGACTAGTCTTTTTATTTGGTGGACTTTAAGTATCCACCGTCGTTGACTGACTGCCAGGACTAATTAGAACTGAATTCCTTAGTCCGGATAGTCTTCGTTCGCCCCCGTGGGGTTGAAGTACTTGGCTTACGCCTTGGTCTTGTAGTAGTGCAACAGGTGGAAGCCACCCGTATCCGCTAACCACACGTTCTTAGAATACAACGACTGCACCTTTTGACCGTGGTAGTATTTGGGCACGATCTTGTAAGATTCCGTGCCAAACGTTCCGTAAGCCGAATCTTTCGGTGAATAATAGGTCCAGCCGATATCGACCAAGTAGCCCTTGCTCATGAACATGCAGGTACTGCCATCATTCCCTTTGTAGGCTTTCTTGAGACTGCGCGATTTGAGGACACTCGACCCCGTCGTCACCTTATTCTTCTTGGTGTAATTGCGGTAAGCCGTTTTATTGGCCGAAATCGTGAACCGGTTATAGTGGCCTTTCTTCCCGTACTTCACATAGTAATACCAGGTGCACTGAAACTTTTGCGGGACCGTCGCCAGGCTCTTCGCGGCTTTGGCTTGTGCGGGTTCCGTTGGCCCCATCACGACCATGGCGCCGCCTAACGTCACGGCGGCCAGTAAGGTCCCTAGAATTTTGACTAATTTCATCATCGATTTCCTCCTAAACTAATTTTTACTGGTCGTGACCTTTAGTTATGTAAGGCACCGGCTGGGTTAAAGTGTTTGGCTTGCGCTTTTGTTTGATAATAGTGGTCCGTGTGGTTGTTATAACTCGTGCTGACCACGGTCAAGACCTTCACTTTCTTGCCGTTATAGGTCTTATGAGTCACCTTGTAGCGGATTGGATCTTGAAATTGGTCCACGTTGACCCACTGATGGATCGTCGTGACTTTCTTCTTGGTGTACGCGTAGCACCAACTTTGCGCTTTCTTAGAATATTTCGGTGACTTCTTGGCCTTCAAAACGTGCAAGGATTGTGTGAACGTCTGGAGCTTATCAGACGTCCCGGTTGGGTCCAGGGCGTTATGAGCAACGAACTTCTTCGCTGAAATCTTGATTCGCTTATAGTAGAACCCATTATGTTCCCCGTACCGGTACCAATTCCCCCGCATTGCCTTCGGGAACGTCTTGATACTGTTGACCTTTGCCTTGGCCTGAGCCGAAGTATCCGGCGTCGCGACGGCCAACGACACACCTAACGTGGTCATAGCTAGCACAGCCCCCGCAATGTTGCCTAATTTCATGACATTTTCCTCCTATCAATAATCACTTGCCACGTTACCGAAGGATTAATCAATCCGGTTAACGTTAATTAATACAACCCGATTAGTATACAAACTTCGCCTGTCATAATTTGTCATTATGGTAAATTAAATTCAAAAAAATTTAGCCGTTGGTCGGTGATTGCCGACCAACGGCTAAAACTCGCGCTATTTGGATAGTTAATTAAGCGTCAAAACGAGCGACCACTTTCCCCACGACTTGGTCGGCTGCTAAATCCTGGAGCCCGGCCACGATGTCACGGCGGTCCAAAACCTGGGTAATCAGCGGTGACACCTGTCCGCCAGCTTCCAGGGCCAACAAGTCGTGCGCCATTTGCCCCAGGTCGGCCACTTGCGCGGCGTTCCCGCTACGGTGTGCCCCGCCCAGGTCCAGATTGCTGACGGTCAGGGCTTGGCTAGCCGGCACCTGAGTCGGTGTGTCCAGCACGCAGACCAGTTGGCCGTTGTAGGCTAACCGGGGCAAGTCGGCGTCCGGATGGCCAATCGTATTCACGACCAAATCCACGCCCTGACCCTGCGTCAAGTCGTGAATACGTTGGGTGACGTTTTCCGTACGGTAGTCGATGAGGGTGTCCGGGTATAATTGCCGCACAAAGTCCTGTTTGGCGGCGGAAACCGTGGTGAATACCCGTTTACCGGCCACCTTAGCCAGTTGGATGGCCATACTGCCGACGCCGCCCGCGCCCGCGTGAATCAACACGGTGTGGACGTTATTCAAGTTGGCCTTGCGAAAGATTGCCTGGTAGGCCGTCAACCCGGCGCACAAACTCCCCGCGGCTTGCGTGAAACTTACGGTATCGGGAATTACCGTGACCGCACTGGCCGTGGCCACCACGGCCTCCGCAAAACTGCCATCAACGGCTAAGTTACCGTGACCGCAGACCCGTTGGCCGACCGCAAATCCCTGGACGTTAGGCCCCACGGCGCGCACGACGCCGGCCACGTCCAGGCCCACCGTGTGCGGATACTGCCACGCGTCAACGCCAGATTCGATCACCTTGTAATCGACCGGGTTCAAGCCGACCGCACGGGTCTGAATCAGGATTTCGCCAGCTTGGGGCGTGGGAACGGGCCGTTCGATCCATTTCAATTGCGTTAATTGCTGGTCACCAGCTTGGGGGACTACGAGTGCTTGCATTTCTAAACCGCTTCCTTTACCGTTTCTTTCAGTTTAGCATAGGATTCCCCAGCCGTAGCACACCAAAAAGTCCCCCACCTGCCAAAGCTGGCAATGTGGAGGACCTTAAAAAATTAACGTTAGGTTTATTGGAACTGCATCCCGCCATCGACGATCAGCGTTTGACCGGTGACGTAGTTAGAATCTTCGCCCGCTAAGAAGGCCACGGAATTGGCCACGTCTTCAGGTTCGGATAACCGTTTCATGGCAATACCGTCGGAGAAGGTGGACATGCCCCATTCATCGCTCTTGCCGGCATTCTTGCCAACTTCGTGGGCGATGTCGTACATCATTGGGGTCTTGACGATGCCGGGAGCAAAGGCGTTGACCGTGATGCCCTCTTCGGCCAGGTCTTGCGCCGTGGTCTGGGTAATCCCCCGAATGGCAAACTTAGTCCCACTGTACAGGGACAAGTTCGGGTTCCCCACGACCCCAGCTTGGGAGGTCGCGTTGATGATCTTTCCCCCATGGCCGAATTGCTTGAAGGCCTGGTGGGCAGCTTGGGTGCCCCAGAGGACCCCGCCGACGTTGACGGAGTAGACCCATTGGAAGTCTTCCGGTGTGATGGTGTCGATGGGCGTGGTCGGCCCTAAGCCGGCGTTGTTGACGATGACGTTGAAGTCCCCCAATTGGTCGCTAGTCGT
>NZ_QXIL01000042.1 GCF_004115745.1 Levilactobacillus suantsaii
TGGCGATAGCCTGAAGGATACACCCGTTCCCATGCCGAACACGGAAGTTAAGCTTCAGCACGCCAATAGTAGTTGGGGGATCGCCCCCTGCGAGAATAGGACGTTGCCACGCAATGTTATAGGAACCCAGCAGGGTTCCTTTTTTTGTATAACTTTGAATTTTAACCTGAGCAGAACTGGTGGTGAGGCCCAATTTCAGATAAAATCGCTGGCCATAGCAGACAGTAGGACACGTGAATAACGAAATATAATGAAGAAATTCAAGTTTTACCTTCGTGTAGTGCGTCGTGAAGCCTAGCTTGTGCTATGATTATGGGGTGCTATGAAATCTAAAAAAACAATTAGACTATGTGAGAATGGGTGAAGATAATGAAAAGGTACCGCAGTTACCGGCTTAGTTTAGGCTGGCAAATTTTAATTGGGTTAGTCTTAGGAATTATTTTAGGGGTCATTTTCTACGAGAATAAAATGGCCATTACCGCCATGCAGAACATCGGGAACATGTTCATCGGCTTGATTCAAATGATTGTGCTACCAATCGTGGTGTCCTGTTTGACGGTCGGAATCGCGAACATGGGTGACATCAAACAATTAGGTCGGGTCGGCGGGAAGACCCTCCTGTACTTCGAAATCATGACCACGATTGCCATCGCCTTAGGGCTCCTGATTGGGAATGTCTTCCATCCGGGGACCTTCATCGATATTCATCAATTACATAGTACTGACATCAGCCAGTACGTGTCCACGGCCAAGTCAGCCAAGAGCACGGGCATCTGGTCGACGTTGATGGGCATCATTCCCACGAACTTCTTCAAGTCGTTATCTGATGGTGACATGATGCCGGTTATCTTCTTTTCCGTCTTCTTCGGACTAGGGACGGCTGCCATTGGTAAGCAAGGAAAAGTGATCGTTGATTTCTTGGATGCCGTTTCCCAAGTGATGTTCCGGGTCACTAACTGGGTCATGCACACTGCTCCAATCGGGGTTTGTGCATTGATTGGGGTCACGGTTGCGCAAATGGGACTGTCGGCCTTGGCGCCGTTAGGTTACTTTATCTTGCTGGCTTACGCGACGATGGTCATCTTCATTTTAGTTTTCATGGGCCTGGTCGCCAAGCTCTTCAAGTTCCGGTTATGGGATTTACTGTCGGTCATTAAAGATGAAGCCATCTTGGCCTTTTCGACGGCGAGTTCTGAAGCCACGTTACCACGGTTGATTGATAAGATGGACAAGTTCGGGGTCAGTCAGGGGATTGTCTCCTTTGTGATTCCCACCGGGTATACCTTTAACCTGGATGGCTCGGCTATTTATCAATCCTTAGCAGCCTTGTTCTTAGCTCAGGCCTACCATATTGATTTGAGTCTGGGACAACAGATTACCTTATTAGTGGTCTTGATGATTACCAGTAAGGGGATGGCCGGGGTTCCCGGGGCGTCCTTTGTGGTCCTGTTGGCCACTATCTCCACGATTGGAGTCCCAATGAGTGGGTTGACCTTCATTGCCGGAATCGACCGGTTAGTTGACATGGGGCGGACCGCTGTCAACGTGGTAGGGAACTCCTTAGCCACGGTGGTCATTGCCAAGTCGGAACACGAATTTAGTGAAGAAAAGAGTCAAAATTATCTGGCCGATATTCGGGCCAATAAGAAGACAGCCTAAGCCGTTGTCTGCCGACAGGATCTGCCATTGCGGGTCCTGTTTTATTTTGGGCGACGAATTGTCAAACCAAGAGCAACACTTTATCGAATAAAATCTCCGCTGGCGTATGATACCCAGGAACTCTTTTAGGGCGATGGTTTATTTTCTACTGACAGCGTTTTACTTCTTCCACAGTCTGTAAAATTAAGCTTTGATTTTTAGGGAAGTACTCTCGAATTAGGCCATTAGTATTTTCGTTAGTTCCTCGCTGTTTTGGTGAATAAGGATCTGGCCAGTAGATTGAGATTATGGTGTTCAATGTGTCGGTAAATGGTGTTTAACTAATGTGTCCGTAATTTTCTAGTACCATTCGTTTTGCGATTTGCTCAGGAGACCATTGATGTTCCTCGATTAACTCGATGACTTTTTGACATAAGATTGATTTTTGATCAAGTATTCGTGGTTTATAACTATGACACCTTTTAGCACGATAATTCTTTTGGGATTTGGACGAAGAGCAACGTCCTGGTAACCAATTCATCTCACGTGAAACAGATCTAGGTGAACGTTTTAGCCATAAGGCTATTGCTCGAATTGTCATACCTTTTGCAGAAAATTCTAGAATACTTTCTCGTTCAGATATAATAAAATGATGATAGCTCATAGCGCGTACTTCTTTGCTTTTCGTGGTTGTTAAGTGATTGTACCCGCTATGGGTCTTTTTATTCAATTACGTGTTGCACTTCAATTGTAAATTCGTCGTTGGAATTTAAAGACTTGTGCCCAAAACTCGCATTGGTGTTGGCCTTGATAAAACTAATAAATAGACATTCTGAATTTGCAGTCTATCCAATAACAATGTTTTTTCGGACACTAAAGGAACCGTGATAGAGGAACCTCAATGATTCAAGAAGATATTTGTTTTTCGCGAAATTGAAATTAGGTTATTTATTGATTTGAATTTGGTTAGTGATACACTCGCTCCAACGATAGCACATCACCTAAAAAAGAGATAGATTCTTATGAAAACAGCTATTAGTCTAGATGACTTGCAAAAAAAACGCGGGTGCAATTGGTTCCTTTATCACAGCATGGCTGCCGCTGTAAGTGTTGGAACTATCAGAATGATTGATGGGGATATTGTAGAAGCAAGCAATATTACAAGACAGATTTTCTACAAAGAGGCTGATGTAGATCACACAAAAAAGTAGATTCCAAGGAGGGGTACCATGATCGGCATTAGTGGAAACAGATTAATAAAATGGCGCGAAGTTAGTGGGCTGATTTTGGGGAAACTACTCTTAAACAACTTTAATCTATTTGTTTCATTAATGCTGCAAGTTGGCATAGGCTATGCTCTTAACAGAAATTCTAAGAGGTTGTGGGGAATATTAGTTGTTTTAATTTCTGGATCAATTGCATATGCAGTTATCTATTATGGAACTTCAATAATATTTACTAGAGTGCATCAACGAACTAGTCAGGAAATTTCAGAAAGACTGATCCATAAAGAATTGAATGATAGAAAATCAAATTCTAGTTTTGGAAAGTTCATTAATTTGGTTAGTTTGGATGTTCAAAACGTATCTGACTTCTTAGAAAGTGGGATTGTACCACTTATAGACTTTTGTACGACTTTGTTGTTTGGCTTGTGTTATATCTTTATCGTATCAAGAATACTTGGGAGCATTTACCTACTTATGGGAGTCGTGCTGTTTTGCAGTGCGTATTATTTTTATAATCAGAGTCTCATAAATAGGAAAGAGTATCAAACAGCTGATGATAAACAAAAAGGGTTTCTTACTGAAATATTTAAAAATCTTCCGATTCTAAAAATCTTTCAATTAGATGACTGGACTAATTCGCGAAACTACACATTATTTTCTAAAAAACAGCTGTGGTTTGTTAAGTATAGCAAAGCTGGAGCATCTAATATTGGAATAATGAGTGGTGGTATATATGTGATAGAAATAGTTTCATTAGGATTAGGCCTTTGGCTAGTTAAGGTTGGTGAAATAAATTATGGGAGTATGGTTGGCGTTTGGAATGCTGGCATTGGATCCGTTTTTGATTCATTTTTAGCTTTGCCAATTACGTTGTCCTTCCTTGTTAATCAAAAATCATCAATTTAGAGGATTAGTGGGTCAATTAGCAAGACTCAAAATACTAGTCCTAATGATGGCTGGAAAAATGAGATAGTTGAACGTATTGAAATTTCCAGAATAAAGTTTAAGTATGAAGATAAAGATAGATTGGTTTTAGATAATCTGTCGGGATCAATTGATCCGCAAAGAATAACGTTTGTTGTTGGAGAAAATGGTGCGGGAAAGTCTACACTGTTTAAGCTAATGTTTGGAGAAATAAAGCCTCAAAGTGGAGAAATTAGTATAACCACTGCCAAAGGAAAATACGATTCACTCCAGGGATTAGCTGCCTTTGTTCCCCAAAATGTTGATCTCTATAGTGACACACTTAGAAATAATTTAACTTTCAGTGAACCAATGTCTGATGAAATAGTGTATCGGGCATTGGAAGAATCAGGGGCAGCAGAAATTGTCTCAAATTTGGATAATGGACTGGATACTTTTATATCAGACCCAAGTATATTCTCACCAGGTGAGCTAAGGAGAATAGCAATTGCACGAGCCTTATTAACCAGTCAAAATCTAATACTGATGGATGAGCCTTTTTCAGATATTGATGAAAGTAATCAAGTAAAGCTCATGAATACTCTTAGAAAACTAAATAAAGATATTGGATTTATCATCATAACGCATACATTCAATTTAGTTAAAAAAGAGGATTGTTTCTTTGCATTAGGAGGGAAAGCGTATGGAGAAAAGAAACTTTTATAGAACCGTGCTTTCCCCGATTAATTTTTTATTACTGGGGATTGCTGGAGTTATTGTTGCAATCGCAGAGTTTTTTCTTGCGTACAAATTGAATAACTTAGTTATCAGTGCACAAAAAGGAAATAGTGACTTCTTAAAAATTGCTATATTTTTGTTGGTTTTAAGTATACTAATTGGTGTTTTAAAAAAATACATTGCGTACAAAGAGAAAATGTTAACACTCATTGCTGAACAGAATATTATTTTTACAACAATTAGATCAACTATTAAATTTCCGAGATACTCGGATGAAGAATTATTGGAAGGCCAGTGGCTATCTTTAAATAATTCAGATGCTGGAGCTGTTGGAAAAATGATGGGAGAAACAATTGTGGAATTGTTTGTGGGATTGATATCCTTTTTGGCTGCTGTATTATTCGGAATTTTTACATCGCCATTGCTAACTGGTATCATTTTGGCTTTGGGAACAAGCTCCATACTAATTCCGAAGTTGGCAGAAGGTGTTGTACGAACAACCCAAGAGCATAGACAAGGAGATCAGGATCGAATTCAAACATTAATGTTGCAGATTTTAAAAACGAAGATGGTAATTCGCATTTTCCAAGCCCAAGAACCAATATTACGAATGTTTAACAAGACTTATCATAAGTTCTCCGAAAGTGTACTAGATAATTATCGGAGGAGATCCCAAATGGCGAGTCTCAGCCTGGGTATAGGGTTCATTTTTGACGTTACGATTATGGTTGTTAGCCTGGTCTTTGTAGCGTATGGAAAGCTTAGCTTGGGGCAATTTATGGGCTTTTCTATCCTAAATGGTAGCTTAATGTGGATTTTCTACTCAATGCCTATATATTACGGACAAGTAATAAATGGTCGTGTTTCTGTGGATAGAATATCAAAGTATTGGCGTCAGGAAAGAGTCTACATTGATGATAAACGAGATAGGGCACAGATGAAGATGCTAAGTTTAGAAAACGTCTCTTTTACCTATCAGGGGAGTTCAAGACCAATTCTGCAGAACATTAACTTTAGGATGAACTTGGAAAATCCTGATAAGATTGTTTTGACTGGACCAAGTGGGGCTGGGAAAAGCACTTTTATTAACTTACTTATTGGACTACTACGGCCAACACAGGGGAAAATTATTTTAAGTGATGGCAGTGGATTAACGAGTGGAGTTAGTGGGAAAATTACTTTGGTTCCACAAAAGGTACAATTATTCAGTACCTCATTAAAAGAAAACATTCTGCTAGGAAGAAAGATAAACACAAGTGATTTTAATCGTATTTTAAGTGAGGTTGGTTTGAAGAAATTTGTTGAGACTTTAATTGATCATGAAAATACTTTTATCTCGCAAACTGAGGAAGATGGAGCAGTAGATGTATCGGCAGGACAATTGCAGAAGATAGGGCTGGCCAGAGCATTAGTGGCCAATAGCTCGCTATTGATCCTAGATGAGCCAACAGCGAACCTTGACAGTGATTCTACAAAAGAGCTTTTAGATGAATTGGCAAAGCTTGATGTTTCAATGATTATAATTACACATCGTTTGGAAGATGTTAGAGACTACATGGTTCATTACAGAATCGAGAATGGAACGTTAACAAAAGAATAGGAAGTTATGTGATATAAACTATTATTTGATAGCTTATATCACATCTGTGCATGGCGGTTATAAAATGTAGGAAAATGACGGCGTAAAAATGTCGGTTTTCCTACATTTTTTGATATTATGAATCACATTGACTTTAGGAGGTTTTCAATGTGAGACATGATGT
>NZ_QXIL01000043.1 GCF_004115745.1 Levilactobacillus suantsaii
TTGTCAGGAATTTAAATAATCGCCCCCGTAAGGTCTTAGGCTGGAAGACACCATCTGAAGTTTTCTTCGGTAAAAAGTTACACTTGATTTGACAATTCGTCTCTTCCCGAAGTACCAGATTCAAGTCACCCCGATTTATCCTCGGGTCACGACGAACCACGCCAACACCAAGATCTCGTTGGACCACAAAACCGTGGCCACGGCCGACAGTTCGACCTTTAGCCGCCAATTAGGCCCACTGGTCCCCGGTGAATACCACCTGGAATCCAGCGGGAAGGTCGGAAAGCACCACCTGATCAACAGTAGTGACTACCACATCACCAAGAGTCGGACTTACGACCTTGGCTTGACCACCATCACGGCCACGGTCCACACGGTTGCCGGCTCGGCCATTTACATGAACGGTCAAAAACTGGGCATCGCCGACAGTAACGGCTACTATGAGCTGAAAAACCAGCCCTGGTCCCCGAACATGACTCTCTACGCCGAATACACCTCGAATGCCGGAACGGCCCGGAGTGCCTCGTTGAAGGTTGCTAAAGGTGACGATGGCAATGCCGACTTGTCCTTGGACTACAGTAACTTGATTAGCGAAGACACCGCGGATGACATCATCAGCAACCTGTTTATGATGGTCGACGACATGACGACTGGGACGGATCCCGATGACGAAGCGGACGATGATGATAACGCCTATGAGGACTACTTCGACCACGGGAGTAGCAACACTAACTACCAGCAATTTGTCCGCATGGCCCACGGCTACAACGACGATGACGACATCGATTATACGGAAATGGCTGATACTGATATCAAGGCATCGCCCCGGGACCAAAGGGACGCAGCCTGGTCACCTACACGGTCAAGTATAAGTTCTGGAACACGGCCAATGATGATGACGACGAAGAGGCCCACGTTCAGGTCTATCAGTACGTGGCGTCGCTTCGCGATACCAGTGACGATGACAGCACCGACATGAACTACCAGATTACCACCATTTCCGGTGCCCAAAAACTACGCGACTATCACTCAGAAGATTAATTTTGGAGGCTAACTATGACCACTCAAGCATCAAAATTCTGCCCTAATTGTGGGGCGCAACTCAATCCCAACGCTAAATTCTGTCCTAAATGTGGATTCGCCATCGCAGCCATCACTGCACAACCTGCATCCGCGGCGGACAGCACCAACGTGACTAACCAGTCGACCTCAACGGACCAACCGACCCCGGCACAACCGACGCCTAGCCGGGAATCATTAGCCAGCGTTAAAGAATTCTCCGGCAACTACTTCCAGTGGTGGCTCGAGACGATTCGCCATCCCGCAACGCCGCTCCCTAGCGCTGGACGCTGGTTTGGCGCCTTGACCCTCGCGATTGAGGCGCTTTTGACCACGCTTTCCCTGACGCTCCTGGCTAATAAAGGCCTGGCGCTGGCCCGCACCACCTATACTTATCTCAATTTCAATGGCATCATCGCCAAAATTGTATTTGTCAGCTTCTTGCTCTTACTCTTAGTTTGGCTGATTTATGTCAGTATTGGGTACGGGTTCCGACGACTAATCGATCCCGGGACCCCACTGGGTTTTCTGGACTACATCAATCAGTTTGCCTCCCTCACGAACTTGATTCTAGCGTTCAACCTCATCGTCTTTCTCGTTTGCCTCATCACGGGAAAAGGAAATCCAGCTGGACTGGAAATGTTGGTGGGTGTTTTGGTTCCGTCTAACGTCTTAATGACCCTGGGCTTTCTTTTTAGTATCGTCAGTGATGTTCCTGCACCCCGCATGGACCGATTTTACACGATGGTCCTCGCTTTGATTTCGTTGACCATTGTTCTGTTAATCTTTGGTCTTTTAGCTGCCAGCCTCATTGGAAACTCATTGTTGGGATCCGTAACCGCACTGCTTGATGCTGGTTTGAGTTTCTACCCCGCTTAACCACGAACTCATAATCCAAGAACACCTAAAAACACCCCTTGATCACTTATCAAATCGATAAGGATCAAGGGGTGTTTTTTTGATTAGTCAGTAAAATTCATGGGCCGGATATCAATCCCGGCTAAGCGGTGCTGCCAAGGTTGCGGTTTCACTTGATTGAGGTCTACCGCCACAAACTGAATGAAATCAGTCGGGTAACGGTGCGCCAGACTCGTCATCGTACTAGCTTGCGGTAAAGCCTCTTGATGGTTGACCAAGAAACGGCCCAGCGTAATCTCGGCGTTAACCAAACTTTCTCCCAAACTACGGCCACCCGTCACGGCGTCCGCAATGTCAGGGAATATTACCGTATAGCCATCATCTTCGTTAGCCGCCAAGACAGCGGGATACGTTACGCTAGTTGAGTTATTCATAGTTTTTATCCGTGCACCTCTCATTTATTATAATGTTGGTCATTATACACAGGCCCCCGCTAACCTTCAACTGCTGGTTTATTCAACTAACTAAATGGATAATGGGCACTATGGTTCAGGGCTAGATAATAACAAAAGCCACGCTTAATTTCGCGTAGCTAATCTGCTTGCCTTCAACTATAATCGAAAGGCAAGCAGGCTTTTAATATAAGTAAGGCAACGTTTCAATCTTAACCCCGACAAAAGCAGGAGGCCATCGATAAATAAGCAAGATTACATTGAACAGTTAAATTTAAGTCCCCATCCCGAAGGCGGCTGGTATCGCCAAGTATACAAAAGTGAGGATACTTTTAACTCACCGGGAACAACTAAAAAACTACACTACTACACTTCCATCTATTTCTTGCTAGATAATCAAAGAGTCTCACACTTTCACCGCTTAACGCGTGACGAACTATGGTACTTTCATGCAGGTAATACGCTAGCCATCCACTGCATTTCACCTGAAGGTCGTTTCTACTCTGTTAAACTTGGCAATAATCCTGCCAACAACGAACAATTTCAATTTGACGTTCCCGCAGGTACAATTTTTGGTTCTGAAACTATAAAACCAGATTCGTTTAGTCTTGTCAGCTGTGCTGTTGCACCTGGCTTTACGTTTGACGACTTTGAACTGATGCACAAACAAGACTTACTTCAAAAATACCCTGACTATCGCGAAATCATTAATCGGTTAACGTTAGATTGATGGGTCTTTATTGTTAAAATAAAGAATATACGCTTGCTTATTTGCTAGTTTTAAATCGTCTTAATTTCAATTGGTAGAATATATTTTTTATAAGAGAGAAGGTAACAGTTAATGTCAGCCCATCACCGTAAGCAGATGAAAAGTACTTCTGAATTGATTGAGCATATGAAGCAAAAAAATATCCGCTTTACTATTTCTAATACCACCGAAGCAAAAGATATGCTGACTAAAATTAATTATTACTACAAGTTATCATCGTATCGATCCAACTTTCCAAAAGACGAACATGGTAAATATATCCATCTAGAATTCGCTTATTTAACCGACCTTGCATCAATTGATATGCAACTACGCGATTATTTGATGGACCTATCCTTAGATATTGAGCACGCTATCAAAGTCGTCCTATTGAATTTAATTTCAAACGATCCTACTGAGGACGGTTACACCATTGTTACCGATTTTAAGAAACAGCATCATGCACAATATTCTCAAACTATCCAATATTGGGGAAGTAATAAATATCTCCATGATTTTTACAAAAAACGTCACGAAGACGTTTCTGTGTGGGTACTTATGGAAACGATGACATTTGGAACGCTATCTATGTTTGTTGATTTTTATTATTCACGTAAAAAAATAAAACGAGTTCGTCAGATTAAGAACTATCTTCGATTTAGTAAAAATATTCGGAATGCTTGCGCTCACAGTAATCCTTTATTAGTCAATCTGTTCTCAGATAGAGAATTTTTGCGTCGCCCATCTGCTCCTGTTATAACAGCGGCCAAATATATTGGCATCAGTCGTACCTATTTACAAGATATCAAAATAAACGACCTTGTCTCTCTTTTCTATCTTCATAAATCACTGCAAAGTAAAAAGATGAGTGAACATCGTTGTCGACAAGGTCGACGTCTAATCAAGCGATTTCATAGGCATTATGATTGGTATGCAGACAATACTCAGCTAAATACTTTTTTCAGAATACTTAACGTTTTAATTGACTATCTCGATATGAACTAGTAATATCTGTAAATAAGGAAAGGTCGGTTCGCCCGGTCGCTAGCCTAGGTACTGCCGAAAGCTAGTTATTATAATGGCCAATTACTTAATGTAATTGGTCATTTTTGTTATTCCAAATACTTCATAAAATAAACGTAGGCAACGAAAAATCTAAATTCTGCTGTGGTACCAGGTGATTTAACTAGAAATATTACTTATGGACACATCATCAAATCAATTACGGCTGACAATGGTCCTGAGTTCATTACATGTCTTTGTATTTTTCTTGATACCTTTTCTGCAGTTTCCATATTATAAAAATTGCAAAAACACAAGTGCTCTCCCTGCTTATTACTGCGTTTCAACATCTGCGTTAACCTTCTGAGAAAATTCAAAATAATCAGCAATCTTTACCGAGTTTAAATTCCGGTCTAAATCTTCGTACATCTTAACTTCCAGCATAGAAAAGCACTTTCTCTTTTCAAAATACTATGAATCTCTTTGTAACCCATCTTTCGTCAGAATGTATCGTGACGTATACAGGTCTCTAATTTGATCCGGGATATGATGGTCTACCTCGATTATTGTTAGCTGATTGTTCGTTAACAATAATTTATGAATTTGGATTGAAGTTTTAACATCTAACGATGCAGTTCCTTCATCAACTAGCAACACTTTGTGGTTAAAAAATAAGGCTCTAGCGATTTCCAACCGTTTCAATTGTCCGCCAGATAGATTACGACCATTCTCTCCTACTATCTTGTGTAGTGACTCATAATTTCCAAATTCAGGTAGGCCAGCTTCTAAAAGCGCTGAGACGACATTCTCATCACTCGCATTATTACCTAATGTGACATTGTAAAGAATGCTTTTTTCAAAAACAACCGGGCTTTGCTCAACCACTGCAAATATATCATAAGCCTCTTCTTGGCTATAGGATCCCCCATTAATCCTTAAAGTGCCTGTATCAATTTTAAGTTCCTTTAAAATTAGTCTAATCAATGACGACTTTCCAATCCCAGATGGTCCACTGATCAAAACCTTTTCACCAGATTTGACACCTAAATCCACATGCGAAAAAATAGCCTTCTCATCATATTTACATGATACGTTTTCCAAGGTTAATTCTTTGAACGGTTGCGTTCTTGGTTGACTAAATTTCTCTTTTAGCCCTGTCTTTAACTGCTCTTTTTCTAAAATATTTTTCCTTATTTGCTTAGTTCCATTAATTGTATTGTAAGACGAAACCATCGTATTAAACCCATTAAGAATCCAGGTCGATGAATACTGGATAGCGACAAATTGAGATAAAGTAATCCTATTGATGATGGTCCAATAAACTCCAATTCCCATTGGGACGTATGAGAAAATGAAAAATAGAAAACCAATTACGGAATTTGATAAAGCTAGTCGGATATTTAACCCAGCATTCGACTTTTCCATTCTTGAGACTGATTGATTTAGGGAAGAAGACGTATTATTAATCGATTTGTATCGTTTTAGTAGTTGCGCACCATGAAATAGATCTCTAACCGTCCTCGAAAGGCCTTTATTGGTTTGCGACCACATTTCTGTCTTTTTCTGGATTGACTTACTGAATAGTTTCGGTGATATCGATGGTATCACCATAAAAGCAATGAAAATCAAGGCTAACTTCACATCACTGTAAAAGGCATACCCTAAGGTCCCCACGGTTGTTACTACGGCCCCAAGAAGAGAGAATATTTGTCGCCAATAGTTCGTTTCTAACAATTTTAAATCGTTCATAAAAAAGGACAGATTCTCCGATTCAAAGTCTTTATCTCGACTTGATAGTGATGCCAACGTTTGCAAAACATAATTGGTTTTTATCTTCTCATTGATCATTACCACATTTTTATTCACAATAATACTTTTCACATACGAAATTAACGCAAAAACTGCATATATTGCCACGACCAAAGAGAGTGTAAAATATTTTGTGTAAATGAGTATTGAAAAAGGGAAGACCTTCCCCGTATGATTATAAGCGTCTAAACCAAATCAACGGAGGTCTTCCCCTATGAATCAGTTTAACAA
>NZ_QXIL01000044.1 GCF_004115745.1 Levilactobacillus suantsaii
ATATTCAGACAACACACCAGATTAAACGCCGCAACTAATAAAACAACAAAAAAGATCTCCCACACGAGGAGATCTCCAAAGGATAGAAACTATCCTTCAACACCATTTGACAAACTTCCTTAAAAAATGGCTGTGATTGCTCGCCGGCAACCACAACCATTTTAAATGTTTAGCTTACTTGATGAACGCCTTTGTCATACCAACCATGGTAGCAAAGTCTTCCATTTGTTCTTCCGTTAAGGAGAAGGAAAGCATGGTGTGGTGACCACCGCCGGCCTTCATCCATTCCAAGGCACCAGTCTTCAAACCAACCTTAGGTGTCCAAAGTTGCTTAGCAACTGGCAAATTAGGTGTTTCGCCTTCAGGCTTGTTCGCATCAACAGCATAGCCAATCATCTTGAAGCCATCACGGAAGTCCGCAACAGTGACGTCAATGGCGTCGCCTTCAGAACCAGTGAAGACCAAACGAGCTGGGTCAGCTTTACCACCAATATCCAATGGGTGAACTTCAACCCGTGGCTTGTCGGAAGCAATCGTTGGGTCGACTTCCAACATGTGAGAACCAAGAATAGCTTCGTGGCCCTTACGTAGATCCAAGGTGTAGTCTTCCATGAAGGCCGTCCGGTCATTGTGAGACATGATCTTCATCACACGACCCAAGGCAGCGGTCTTCCAATCACCTTCGGCACCGAAGCCATAACCGTCACGAATTAATAATTGAGCGGCTAAACCAGGTAATTGTTCCATTCCCCAGAGGTCTTCGAAGTTCGTGGTGAAGGCAGTGTAACCACCCTTTTCCAAGAAACGCTTGATCCCAAGGTATTGTTGTAATTGAACGCGAACGGAGTGCTTATAAGTTTCAGCATCGTTGTCCCCTTGAACCATGGTGTACTTGGATTCAAGATCAGCGTATTCTTTGTCAATGTCAGCGTCAGAAACCTTGTTGATTTCTTCAACTAAATCACCGATACCATAGTAGTCAACCGTCCAGCCCATCTTGATTTGTGCTTCAACTTTGTCACCTTCAGTAACGGCAACGTTACGCATAGTATCACCAAAACGAGCAACTTTAACTTTAAAGCTTTCGTTGTAAGCAACCGCAACGTCTTCCCAACGTGCGATTTGGTCTTGAACGTCTTCATCACCCCAGTAGCCGTAAACAATCTTGTTGTTGACGTTTAGACGGGCATTGATGTAAGCATATTCGCGGTCACCATGAGCACTTTGGTTCAAGTTCATGTAATCAAAGTCAATGTCAGCATAAGGAATGTTGTTCAAGTATTGCGTTGCCAAGTGCAGCAATGGCTTTTGCAATAATTCTGTCCCACGAATCCAATTCTTGGCTGGGGAGAACGTGTGCATCCACGTAATCACACCGGCAACTTTGTCGTTGTAGTTAACTTCTTTCATGAAGTTAGTGATGCTTTCGGCCGTTGTCATAACATCCTTGAAGACAACCTTGTAAGGCAACTTGCCGCTGGCGTTTAACTTGTCAGCAATATCTTGGGCATCCTTAGCAACGGACTTTAATTGTTCTTCACCATAAAGGTGTTGTGAACCGGTAACAAACCAAAATTCATAATCTGGAACTGATAACATAATTGAGCACTCCTTTTAGTATAATTTGGTTTTAAAATTGGATAACAAATTTATTGACGGGCCGCGTGATCTTTGGAATGAGCATTATTTTGGCCGTAGTAAGCGTTGGCCCCATGCTTACGCAGGTAATGCTTGTCCAACAGATACTGTGGCAATTCCCGATTAGCACGCGTCATTTGAGCGGTGTGATAGTCTTCTTCGGCAACCACTTCCAAAACCTTGGCGTTGTAAACTGCTTTGGCTGGCGTTGGCCCCCAAGCGAAGGGACCGTGTTGACTAACCAAAGAAGCGGGAACGGCTTCGTAATCAATGCCGCGTTCCTTGAAGGTCTTCACGATGGTCTTACCCGTGTTGCCTTCGTAGTCTTCTTCAATTTCTTCCTTAGTCAAGGCATCAGCAGCTGGTACATCGCCATAGAACGTGTCCGCATGCGTCGTGTTCATTGCAGGAATATCCATCTTAGCAGCGGCAAATGACACTGCCCAAGGTGAATGCGTATGAACAATTCCCCCAATATTAGGGAATTCATTGTAAAGTACTGTATGCGTTGGGGTGTCACTGGAAGGATTCATATCTCCTTCAACAACTTCACCCTTTAAGTTAACAACAACCATGTCGCTGGGCTTCAAGTCATTGTAATCAACCCCAGAAGGTTTGATGACAAACAGGCCTTTGTCCCGATCAATACCGGAAACGTTACCCCAAGTAAAGGTAACCAATCCCAATTCAGGCAACTGCATGTTGGCGTCGTAGACTTCTTGCTTTAAATCTTCTAACATTCAATTAACCTCTCTTCTCTTAGTCGCTAATAGCTTCGCCAGCGGCAGCTTCCACTGGCAATCCAGCTTGATAATTCTTGATGAACTCTTGGTAACCAGCAACTCCTGCAGGCTCAGGACTCAACGTCATACTTTCAGGATTCTTGAAGACCTCTTGATCCAAGAAGTCTTCAAGGTTCTCACTCGTTTGACGTTGGGCATAAGCCGCCAAGACAGCCATTCCCCAAGGGCCACCCTCACCAGCCGTACTCATAACCGTGATGGGGATATTTAAAGCGTTAGCCAGTACTTGTTGACCAATTACTGGTGTCCGGAATAAACCACCCTGCGCAATCATCACGTCAGTTTGTACGTGTTCCTCGTTGACCAGGATATCCATTCCAATCTGCAATGGTGCAAATGCTGCATAAAGCTGAGTCAGCATAAAGTTTGGCAGAGAGAACTTGCTGTTAGGCGTTCGAACAAACAGTGGTCGACCGGCTTGAATCTTAGTGATATTTTCACCAGATTGATAACTATAGTTAACCAGCCCGCCGGCGTTAGCGTCTGCCTTAGTTGATTCCAAGAAAAGTGTCTCGTAAAGTCGATCCGGTTTTAGATCAACACCTAACCGTGCAGCAAAGTCACTGAAAATGCTTGCCCAAGCGTTAATATCAGATGAGCAGTTGTTAACGTGGACCATGGCAACTGGTGAACCATCTGGGGTCATCACGATATCAATATCGCGGTAAACCTTCGACAATGTTTTATCCAAAACATTCATGGAGAAAGCTGATGTCCCAACGGAGATGTTACCAGTCCGCTTACGAACACTATTTGTTCCAACCATCCCAGTACCAGCGTCGCCTTCAGGCGGTGCCATAACACTACCGGCTTCAAGGTTGCCACTGGCATCCAATAAGTTAGCCCCTTCAGCGGTTAACTTACCGGCAATCTTACCAGCCGGTAAAATGCTAGGTAGAATGTTCTCAATCTGCCATGGATAACGTTTAACATTATCTAGACTGCTAAACTTATCTAGCATTGCTTGGTCATAACTACCAGTTTTTTCATCAATTGGGAAGACACCTGAAGCATCTCCAACACCCAAGACTTTCTCGCCAGACAATTTCCAAGTGACATAACCGGCTAACGTCGTGATGAAATCAACATTGGCAACGTGGTCCTCATCATTTAAGACCGCTTGGTATAAGTGGGCAATGCTCCACCGTTGTGGAATATTGAAATCAAAGAGCTTGGTTAATTCATCAGCTGATTGGCCCGTAATATTGTTCCGCCAAGTTCGGAAAGGCACTAACAACTCATTGTTCTTATCAAACGCCAAGTAGCCGTGCATCATTGCACTAACACCAATCGCATTAATATGCTTCAAGCTAGCATGATATTTACTTTGAACATCCGCCGCCATTTGCGTATAGCTCTGCTGGATACCGGACCAAACCTCTTCAAGTGAATAGGTCCAAACACCATCCTCAAACTGATTTTCCCAAACGTAACTACCGGAAGCAATCGTATTGAAGTCATCGGTGACTAACACCGCTTTAATTCGAGTTGAGCCTAATTCAATCCCTAAGGAAACCTGCCCCGCCTCAATGGCTTGCGCCGTTTCGACTAAGTTCATTTCGTTATGCCTCCTAAATCATTCAAAAATACTAGTTGTTTTGCGCCGTTTCAGTTTTCTTACCACGGTTAGTACCAGCAGCTTCGATTTCTTCGAGTGAGCGACCACGGGTTTCTGGAACACAGAAACGAACGAAGAGCACTCCCAAGACACAGATAACACCGAAGACAGCAAACACCGCTTCTTGTGACATTGAAGCCGTCATAATTGGGAAGAGTAACCCAACGGCCCATGAACCAATCCAGTTAAAGGATGATGATAAACCAGATGCCCGGCCCCGAACGGCCAGCGGGAAGATTTCACCAACCAGCACCCAAGTTAATGGCGCCCAAGTGAAGGAGTAAAAGGCCACATAAATTGATAAGAAGACCACAATCATCATTGGACTTGCATTTGGTACTAGACTGTTAATCACGGCTGGTAACAGGAAGGACAAAGCCATCACCGTACCACCTAGAGTTAACAACGTCCGCCGATTGAATTTATCAGCAATCCAGATGTACAAGAGTGAACCAAGAACTAACAGAACCCCCTGAACAATTGGCCACATCAATGCAGAACTTGCTGCACTACCAGTTGCCTTTTCAACAATCAATGGAATGTAGTAGAAGATTGCGTTGGCACCTTGGAATTGCTGGAAAGCAGCCACACCAACCCCGGCAATAACCAAGTAACGATACTTGCCGTTAAACAGTGTTGCCCATGAGGTCTTTGCCATGTTACTTGATTCGTTTTGTGCGGTTGCTTGAATTGACTTAACTTCAGGTTCAACTTCTTCTGGTTTACGAACAAATGATAAAACCTGCCGTGCTTCATCTAAACGGTTAGCCTTGATTAAGAAGCGAGGTGATTCAGGCAGCTTAAGAACCCCAGCAAATAAGATAATTGCAGGAACAGCAGCTAGCCCTAACATCAAACGCCAAGAAATGCTTTCTGGTAAATCCTTTAAAACAAAGTCAACAATGTATGAGATCAACATCCCAGAGACAATCATCGTTTGATTAATCCCAGACAAACTCCCACGTAATCGTGCCGGTGCCATTTCTGACATATAGGCTGGTACCAAAGCAGAGGCCGCACCAACAGCCAGTCCTAAAAATATTCTCATGCCAATCAGGTAAAACGTCCCGTTGTTAGGTGAAAATCCACATAGAATTGAACCAATAGCGAAAACCAAAGACGACATTAGAATCATTCGTCGCCGACCAAGTCGGTCAGCTAGCTGCCCAGCAATTGCAGCACCAAAGATGGCACCGAACATCACAGCAGAAGTAACCCAACCAACTAATGATGCATTTGTTAAATTCCAGTCAGTCTTCAGAAAAGGTAGTGCTCCGGTCATAACACCAATGTCATAACCGAACAAGATACCACCAAATGAACCGAAGAAGAAAATAAACTTACTGGAAACATTCTTTTTCTTATCCAATTTTATTCCTCCTAAATTAAGGGGTTTGTCAAAAATAATTGCTTACCCAAGTATTCATCATCTATCGAAAGCCCTTTCAATAATTCGTGACTCCCTGCGCCGGCATGCTTTAGGAATCACAATCTTATGAACCACTTTCATTTATTGAACAAATACATTTTATAATATTTGTACGCATAAATCAACTTGTTTTTTTGGGGTCTAGAATTTTTGGTGTTGGAAAGTATTTCCATTCCAAAAGTACTAGGCCCTTTTTGATAACAAAAAAAGGCATCTAAGCCTCCCTAGTGCTATGCTTTAAGCGACGAAACTCAAG
>NZ_QXIL01000045.1 GCF_004115745.1 Levilactobacillus suantsaii
CGACTGATGAGATCCTAGCAGCACTTGAACTAATTAATCAACGACCATTAAAAATACATCATCAACAGACTGCCATTGAAAGATTCCGGGCTTGTTCGGATTAAACTTGTAATTTGCCAAATTAAAAAAGGTGGTTATGAAACATGCATAATGAGATTCCGGCCTTACCGTTAAACAACGGCAATACGATTCCCCAATTGGGGCTCGGGGTGTTTCGCGTCGACAATGCAGCCGACACGAAAAACGCCGTGAAATGGGCACTTGAAGCGGGTTACCGCCACATCGACACGGCCGCTTACTACGGCAACGAGCAGTGGGTGGGCGCCGCCATTCGCGAAAGCAACGTGCCCCGCGACGAGATCTTTGTGACCTCCAAACTCTGGAACAGCGTGCGCGGGTACGACCAGACCAAGCAGGCCTTCCAAACGACTTTGGATAAGTTGGGGCTGGACTACCTCGACATGTATCTGATCCACTGGCCAGCGCCCGGTTACGAAGAGAGCTGGCGGGCCTTAGAAGACCTGTACCAGGCAGGTAAGATCAAGAATATCGGTGTCTCGAACTTCCAGCAGCACCATTTGGAACACCTGATGGAAAAGGCCACGGTCAAGCCGGTGGTCGACCAGGTCGAAACGCACCCATACTTCCAACAAACGGACCTCCACGCTTATTTGGAGAGCCAAGGTATCCTGCACGAAGCTTGGAGTCCGCTGGGTGGTGGCCAGAATAACGCCATCAACGATGCGGTGATCAACGAGATTGCGGCGGCCCACGGCGTTAGTGCGGCCCAGGTCATCTTGCGCTGGCACGTCCAACGTGAAGAAGTGGTCATCCCGAAGTCCACGCACCAGGACCGCATCGAACAGAACCGGGACATCTTTGCCTTTGGCTTAGATGAAGACGAGATGCACCAGATTGAAGACCTCGACACCGGCCACCGCGTTGGCGCCGACCCCGACGACGAGGAATGGTTGAAGCAGTCGCAGACCTACGACGGTCCGAAAAAATAAGTTCCCATTGAAATTTACCGGGGACTCAAAGCAGGAAGCAAGCCCCACTGAAAGGAGCATGCTTCCTGTTTTAGGTTTTCGCCGGTATCGCCCAATGACTAGCGGTAGAGCGGAATGTGTTTTTCTTTGGCTTCGGCCAGCAACTTGTCACCAATGATGTTGGTGGCGGTGATAGGGACCTTGGCGAAGGGACTGAACCAGCGGGGCTTGTCCGGATTGGGCACGTCCTGGTTCTCGCGCAAGTTTGGGACCCAGGCCTTTAAGTCGGCGTAGTGGTAGTCCAACTGGTGCGCGTAGTAGATGATCGCACGGTAGGTGACGTTTTTAAAGTAGAAGTAGTACGCCCCGCCGGCGGCCACGAAATACCACAAGATGGTCCATTCGAGACCGATTTTGCTGGGATCTAGAAAGCCCCAGTAGATGGCCGCCAAGACGAAGAGCACGAACAAAATCACCGCGGCGATGGCCCAACGCAGTTTGTGCGTCAAGAAAATCATCTCAATTCTAATAAAGTTGTGCTTAGTTTACGGGGATACCCGTTCAAATTCAAGTGATTTGGCTAAATTTCGGGGAGATTCCTCGAATTCTAGGTTCAGTCGTGTATAATAACACAGTATTGTCCCGGCTGGGGAGCAGATTCCCCATACCGACTTGTTGTAAGCTACGGAGAAATGAGAGGTAGACAACTTGAAGTTAAGCTTTGAAACGATTCAACCGACCGATTTTGACCAAGTTGACCAACTAGTGGCGGATGCGTTCGCCCCGGTCCCGCAGAGTCAGGGCCAAGAGGTCGGCTTCTTACACCAGTTACGGACCACGTTTGATTACCAACCCACCTTTGAAATGGTGGCCAAGCCCTCAATCGACCAGGTCGTGGGCCACGGCATCCTGACGCCGGTCACGGTGCGCGGGACCCAACACACCACCACCATCTTGGCTCTGGCCCCGTTGGCTGTGAAACCAACTTGGCAAGGCAATGGTGTGGGGAGTCAACTCTTAAGTGAGTTAGAAGTACGTGCTCGCTTAGCCGGCTATCCGGCCGTGAGTGTCGTGGGTGACCCCAACTACTACGGGCAGCGCGGGTACGTGATGGCCGAAGAATTTTCGATTCATAATCCCCGCTTAGTGCCGATGGGCAATCACCTCATCAAACCCTTGAACGCCGGGGCATTGGCTCACGTGGGCGGTATGTTGGAATATCCAGCCCCCTTTGCTAAAATCTAAAATGACTGGTTGACGTGGTTTTCTCATCGTGCTATCATTCTAGTCAATCAAATATTGAACGCTAACTTCCATTACAAGTAGCGAGTCATCTGGGTGTCAGAAAGTCGGTGGGTGCTGCGAACCGATCAGGGTGATGTCGACGAAATACGGTGGAACGTCCTGATTCGTCAGGCGGAAAGACTAGAGCCGTTACCATCTAGAGAGTGGACTAACTGGCCCCCTAAGGCGGGACTGGCTAGTCAAGCTGGGTGGTACCACGGTAGTCGATCAATCGTCCCTGTTGCAAGGAAACTTGCGGCAGGGGCGATTTTTTTAATGAGAGAAATTGAGGAGTGTGAGTGATATGAAGCAAGCAAAACAATGGCAACCCGTTCGGTTGGGGGAAGCCTTAGCCGTGTTAGTCATCATGTTGGCGATTATGGGGGTCGGGGTCATCAAGTTTGGTCTCTCCCCGCAAACACCGGTGATGTTAGTCATCGCGCTGGTCATCTTGTGGGCCAAGGTCCGCGGGGCCGACTGGGAAAAGATTCACGGCGGCATCATTGACGGCATCAAGACCGGCATCATCCCCATCGTCATCTTCATCTTGATTGGGGCCTTGATCAGTGTCTGGATCCAAGCCGGCATCATCCCATCGATGATGGTCTTCGGGTTTCACCTGATTTCAGCCAAGTGGTTCGTGCCGTCGGTCTTTCTGGTCTGTGCCATCATCGGTTCGTCTATCGGGAGTTCCTTCACCATCATTTCGACGGTCGGTATCGCCTTGTTCGGAATGGGCGCGACCATGGGGATGAACCCCGCCTTAGTCGCTGGGGCCATCATCTCCGGGTCGATTTTCGGCGACAAAACTTCGCCATTGTCCGACTCGACCAACCTGGCGTCGGCCGTGGCCGAAGCCGACCTGTTCAGCCACATTAAAAACCTGATGTGGTCGACGATTCCGGCCTTTCTGGTGTCGCTAGTGCTCTACGCCATCATCGGTAGTGGGGCGGCCAGTGACGCCGGGCTGGGCAAGATTCAAACCACGCTCAACACCTTACAGACCCACTACACCATTACCTGGTGGGCGGTCGTGCCGTTGATCATCATGGTTATCTGCGCCGTCAAAAAGGTGCCGGCGATTGCGACCTTGTTCTTAAACATCGGGTTTGCCATCGTGATGATCTTCATCGAACGGCCCCAGACTTCCTTGGCCAGTTTAGCCACGACCATTGAATCCGGCTTCGTGTCGAAGACCGGGAATACCAGCGTCGACGACTTGCTGTCACGGGGGGGCATCAGTTCCATGATGGGGACGGTCTCCTTGATTATCCTCACGCTATCGCTCGGGGGCCTTTTGATGAAGTTTGGTCTGATTCAAACGGCCATGATGCCGCTGGTCAAGCGCTTGACCGGGTCGGGCTCACTGGTCACCGCGGCCATCTTTGCCGGTATCGGCGTCAACGTCTTCGTCGGTGAACAGTACCTGTCCGTCATCTTACCCGGTAAGGCCTTCAAACCGGCCTTCAACCAACGCGGCTTGGCCAACTTGGCCTTGAGCCGGGTATTAGAAGACGGCGGGACCGTCATCAACTACCTGGTCCCATGGGGCGTTGCCGCGGCCTTTGCCGCTAACACTCTGGGTGTCTCCACCTTAGCCTACCTGCCATTTTGTTTCTTCAGCCTGTTGTCACCGGTCTTCTCGATCATCAGTGGCTTTACGGGCTGGGGCTTGAAACGCCAGGCACCAACCAACGGGACCGCCACCGATGCCACGCAAGCCGTGACCCCCGAAGCCAGCGGGCGGTAACATGCGCCTAATTAGGATTAATTTAAGATTAAAATTAAATTAGCCATTGACAAGATAAAATGATAATGCTTTAATGCAACTAATCACTTAACCGGAAAGGAACGATGACAATGCTGAGATTAACCTTACCAACCACTGCGTATTATCTGGGCTTAGTTTACTTTAGATAGCGTCCGTATCGGGTTCTAGATGCGGGCGGCACACACGTCCGTGTCTAAGGTTAGCGAAGTCAGTCATTGTCTTGGCCAGCTAGACACGCGAGTCTAGCGAGGCTAAGTTCCACATTTCTCTCTCACGGTCCTTCCTGCGTGATGAGACGATCAGGCCAGCTAGATGCAAAATCTAGCTGGCCTTTTTCTTTTACCCGGGAGTCGATAAAGGAGGAAATCTATGATGTCCAAACGGTCATTATCCTGGAGTTTATACCTGAATTACTTGGTCCACGGCATCGGGTTGATCATCCTGACCCAAAACATGCAGGCGTTGAGTCAACAATGGCACTCGCCTTTGGCCACGGTGTCCTACGTCTTTTCGGGCGTGGGTATCGGCCGCATCCTGGCCTACTTTCTCTTCGGCCGACTTTCCGACAAGTTCGGCCGCAAAGTGTTCGTTAACGTTGGCATGGTCAGTTACCTCATCTTTTTCCTGGGGATGGCGGTGGTCACTAATTTACAAGTGGCCTATGGATTAGCCATCCTGGCGGGGGTCGCCAACTCGGCGTTAGATTCCGGGACCTACGCGACGTTCATCGAGATGGGGGGGCGCCAGGGAGCGGCCAACATCTTGGTCAAGGCCTTCGTGTCGGTGGGGGAGTTTCTTTTACCCCTGTTAGTTGCCGGCATCGAAGCCACCAACGCCTGGTACGGCTGGTCGTTTCTGCTCGCCAGTGTGATTCTGGTCGGCAATCTCATCTGCTTGAACCGGCAGACCTTCCCGCCACGTAACCGAGTCGATACCACTACGGCGACGACCGCGCAACGGTTGCCGAAACGCCGGCGGGTGCTCGCATCAGTGGGGTTAGCCGGGTACGGGTACACCTCGATGGCCTTGATGATTCTTTACACCCAATGGATCAGCCTGTTCGTGACTCGGACTTATGGCTTTGGCGGTGTGTTGGCCCACTTGTTGTTATCGCTGTACAGCATCGGGTCGATCACCGGGGTGTTGGTGGTCTTCGTCCTGTTACGCGCCGGGGTGGCCGAACGTAAACTCTTACTGGCAATGACCAGCGGGTCGTTCATCGCTTTGGCCGCCATCTGTTACGTGGGTATCCCAGCGGTGGCTATCGTGGCCGCGTTTGCCTTTGGTTTTCTGGCCGCCGGTGGGGCGATGCAATTAGGGTTGAATCTGTTCTTGCGGCTCTACCCGCGGATTAAGGGCACCATTACCGGACTCTTCTTCACCTTCAGTAGTGTCGCGACCTTCACGGTACCGCTGTTCACCGGTTGGCTGTCGACCATCAGCGTGGCCGCGGCCATGCGTTCCGATTTGGTGGTCGCTTTGGCCGGGGTCCTGTGCGTGAGTCTCACCGCCTGGGCGTTACGACCTAGCGACCCGTTGACCCGCGACCGGCGAGCCATCAATCAGATTGATAAAAAGGTGGTCCGTTTACTCA
>NZ_QXIL01000046.1 GCF_004115745.1 Levilactobacillus suantsaii
CCAAAGAGCTTTTCTCCGCTGCTTCCGCCGGTTAAGTTAAGTCCATAAAATATGAATATTAATGAAAATACTGATTTAATAGGATTTGTCGTGTGGCTAATTTGTTCTTGCAATTTGGGCCTTAAATTCAGTAGTCAGCTTAGGCAGAACAATCGTATTTGCATTGGCCGGCGTACTGGTCTTGTCTTTAAATACAGTTAATTGACTAGCTTTTTCAATAACACTACCAGAAGACTTGTAGAAGTAAAGTGGCGTAGTTACCTGATTACCCGCTTTTACACTAAGCGAAATAGTGTCACCCGTCTTAGCAGCTAATAAAGCAGAAGCATTCGCATTAGAAAATTCGTAAATGTATCCACTACCCTTTAAGACACCCTTAGTCCAATCAGTAATATCATTTGCCTTACCGGCAGCGTCAGTTTTAATAACCTTGCCAGTGGCATTCGTACCAACTGAAGTTCCAACAGCTTTGGCCTTAGCAGTAGTACTACCATCGGCAAGCAAGTCCTTCAAGACACCTGTAGCAACGGTCTTACCATTATTAGTGAAGTTTACTTTAACATCAGTAGCTCGGTTGAAAGCAACATTAGCATCAGTCGTAACAACTTCACTGTAGATCCAACCGCTTACGGAAGGATGGTTAGTATCTTTGACATAGTAGTATAATGAGCCTTCACGAGTCTTCTTCGCAGCATCAGTGATGACCAGCTTGTCACCCGCAAATGGCATTGTGTTAGCCACTTGTTTTTCAGACTTATACTGAGTCAGGTATGGTGCATCCCAAGTAACGTTCTTCTTACCAGGGTTTGCAAAGTAAACCGTGGTTTCCTTAGGCATATCTGCCTTCGTCATCGTTTCAGCAGACTTAATCCCGCCAGCGAAAGCATCAGTTGTCTTACCACCGTAAATGTAGCCACGGTACTTACCGTTCATCGTTACTACTCGGTAGTAAACGGAGTTACGGTTAGTCGTCTTAACACCGTAAGCGCGGAGGTAGTCTCCCGATTTCTTGGAAGTAGCTAATTTCCCCATAGTTGCTTTGGAAGCAACAATTTTAGCACCTTTAACCGTTCCTGGCTTCGTGTAAAGCGCGTTCGTTCCAGTAGCTTCAACATTACGCTTAGTCGCATCCGTCTTCAAAGTGTGGTAGGCGTATGCCTTTGCATATGACTTTGCAGAAGCAGAAGTTGTGGATACCAATGAAACGGCACCTAAACTAACTGCGGCTAAACTTAAATACAACGTTTTCTTCAAACTAGATTGCATTTTATTCTCCCCTAAGTAATTGAATTTTGTTACGAAGTAAGTATACCAAGCTCCCCTACCTTTGGAAACTTTTTTCAACGGTCTGACGCAAATTCGATATAAATATTCGAATAAAAAAGCCTCCAATCGTAGATATATAAGTGCTTTCATTAAAAATGCTATACGACTCTAAAATCGACTGCCAAATTGGTAAAAAGGATGACACGGGTCACTCTTTATCTAAATGATTAACCACAGTAGGTAATTTTTGTGTTAATTATATTCGATTAAAATTAACTTCTCAATGAGGCATGCTTAATTCCATTTGAATTTAAAATCAGAATAAAGAAAAGGAACCCAATTCGAAAGTGAATTAGGTTCCAGTAACACTCCTCATCAACACCGGTTGACAAAAAACCAAAATTAGTTGATAAAAACTGAAAAAATAAAAGGTACCTGGACCTAATTAGATCCAGATACCTTTTAAACAGTCTATTTAACAGATGTTAATTCAAAATTTATTTACTAGAATCTGAATCAGCACCTGGCGTAACCGTCGTAGTAGTAGTTGGGTTATCACCTACAACTTGACCAGTATCAGTTTGAGTTGAGTTAGTAGTACCATCGCCAACTGGTGACGTTGCATTAGTGTATTCCTTAGCAGTGTATACAAGTTGAGCTTGACCACTAACGCTGTAAGTACCAGCTTGTGCAGAAACTAACGTGTATTCAGTGTAAGCATTGTTACCATCAGAAGTCTTATAGGTTGGCGTGTAAAGGTTCGTCAACTTATTAGTAGTAGCAAATGAATTCAAATCTGCAGAAGTGTAATCAGCACCACTAACACCCTTGAACCCAGTAGTTAACGTAGGAAGGACAATCGTTTCTGCATTAGCAGGCGTCTTCGTAGCATCCTGGAATACAGTTAACTGAGTAGCAGAAGAAGTAACATCTCCAGAAGACTTGTAGAAGTAAAGTGGCGTCGTTACTTGATTCCCTGCTTTAACATTGAGAGTGATTGTATCACCTGTCTTAGCAGCTAACAGTGCAGCCGCATTAGCATTAGAGAAGTCGTAAGTGTAGCCACTACCTTTCAAGGCCTTATTAGTCCAGGCGGTAGTAGTGGTGGTAGAACCAGAAGTCGTAACGACCTTGCTAGTTGCATCAGTACCGACAGAAGTCCCAACAGCATTAGCAGCACTGTCACCGCCATCAGCCTTTAAGTCCTGTAAGATGCCACTAGCAACTGTCTTACCATCGTTAACAAAGTTTACCTTAACATCAGTTGCTTGGTTAAAGGCAACACTAGCATCATCAGTAACGGCCTTATTGTAAATCCAGCCACTTACAGAAGGATGAGTTTGGTCTTCAACGTAGTAGTACAATGAGCCTTCACGAGTCTTAGTTTCAGCCTTCGTGATCTTCAAAGTATCGCCAGAGAATGGTTGGGTGCTAACAACGTTCTTGGAAGCGCCAGACTTGTATTGCGTATACTTAGGTGCAGTCCACGTAACATTAGTCTTACCAGGGTTAGCAAAGTAAACCGTCTTGCCAATGTTAGTGTCGGTCGTGTTAGCGGTCGTAGTTTCATCCTTCTTGATCCCACCACCAAAGGTATCAGCAACTTTACCACCGTAAACGTAACCACGGTACTTTTGGTCCATGGTAACAACACGGTAGTAAACGGAACCACGGTTAGTAGTCTTAGTCCCGTAAGCACGGAAGTAGTTAGCAGACTTCTTGGAAGTTGCTAATTCAGCCATCTTGGCCTTCGAAGCAACGACCTTGGCACCCTTAACAGTACCTGGCTTCGTGTAAAGGGCGTTAGTACCAGTAGCTTCAACGTTCCGGTCAGTAGCAGCTGCCTTTAACGTTGAGTAAGCACCAGCCTTAGCATAGGACTTAGCAGAAGCAGTGGTGGAGACGGTAGCAACGGCACCAAAGCTTAATGCAGCAAGACCCAAGTAAAGAGATTTCTTTAAACTTGATTGTATATTCTTTTTCCTCCAAACATATTGTATGTAATCTATCAAGCAGGAATAGTATATCACGATATTAGTGATTTTGTTAAGAATTTTATTAAGTCACTAATAATTCATGCTCCTATCCCCCAACTACAACTATGATTATAGCGATTACATTCTTTATAAACAAGCTAATCGCTCTTTTTGTCTTCTGAATGAAACATTATAACGATTTTTGTAACACATCTGTTATTTGTACCGTTTTCATTATTAGAAAAATTATGAGATTTAAATTCCGTTAATTTTAAAGCGGCGTTAAGGTAGGATAAGTTACTTGCTTTTCTTCGTTTAGGCGTTTAAACTGCAGGTATCAAATGAAAGGGGGTGATGCTTTTTGGCAACACAATGTTACCCTAAAGTGATCGCTTCCGCGGAGAACGGAAACGACTAATCTCTTTAAGGGAATGGACCGGCGAAATGTAATCGCCGGTCTTTTATTTCGGCATTTTCGTCGGTGACGCGACCGCTCGCCCATTTTTTCGTGCCTAGTCCATTTATATATTTTCGGTCTCTCTTTCTACTGATAATGCAGTGTTGCCCCATCTAGTTAAGGTAGTCCTAATTTAGTTTTCTAATTGATTATAACTTTCGGTCGAACCCCGTATAATTAAGTCGGAGGCGAGAGATATGCTCACGATTTACGTTGATCCCAAGCAACAAGATCAAGTCGTTCAGTTGTCTGACCAAGACCGTGGTTACCTCACTGTATCCCGTTCAGCGCACACGGCACGTTACACCTTCTCCTTTACCGGTCACGCCCACCCCAGCTTCTGGTGCGACGGGCGCTTGACCGATGGTTTGGAAGAGACCGTTCGCAGTATCGACGGCGAACAGCGCTACCGAATCGAATTTCGTTGATTGTTTGATATGTTGTCACCTGTCTCGCGGCACACATGCCGAGATATCAGCCCATCAGCGGTAGCGGGTCGATCGGCGTTTCCGAGAATTTTCTCGGGAACGCCTTTTTATGTGGGGGTTAGCCCCCCTTTTTTATTGCCAGTGGGTCACGGTATGCCGGTTTTAGATTGGTTAGTTTGACGGTCGTGGTGACTCAAGTTTTTCCTATTATAAGTTACGTCTAACCGGTTACTTAACTTAACGCTGTAACCACACAAAAAGCCTCGCCGGGTCACTGACCAAAGCGAGGCAATTGACGAGTCGAGTTACAGGACGGGGGCCTGGCGGTGGATGGCCAGCTTCAACTGGTCGGCCAACCGGCGCATCCCCGTGGTGATGACCTGCGGCTCCAGGCCACTAAAGCTTAGGCGCATGGCGTTGGTCACGTCACGGTTCGGGTAGAAGTTGGTCGCTGGCACGTAGGTCACGTGGGCCCGCGGGATCATCGTGTCCGTCAATAGAGTCGCGGCGTTCATCCCCTTAGGCAAGGTGACCCAATCGAAGAAACCGCCGGCGGGCTTGGTGAAGCTCACCTCGTCCGGGAAGTCTTGTTCCAGGCTGGTCACCATCGCATCGCGTTGGGCGCGGTAGTGGGTCTTCAACGTCTGGATATGGGCGTCGAGGTCGTTTGCTTGCATGTAGGCCGCAATCGCCGCGTGGGTGATGTTAGTAGTCTCCAGGTCACTGGCGAGGCGCACCTTCATGATGGCCGCGAGCAGGTCCCCATCGGCCACCAGCCAGCCGGTCCGCAAGCCGGGCATCAAAATCTTGGAGAAGCTCGATAAAAAGACTACCCGGCCCTGGGTGTCGAAGCTCTTGATGGCCGGTAATGGTGCTGCCTCGTACCCCAGGTCGCGGTACGGTGTATCTTCCAAGATGACGAAGTCGTAACGGTTGGCCAGGTCAACGAGTTGCTGGCGCTTGGTCACGCTCATGGTGATGCCGGTCGGGTTATGGTAGTCTGGCACCGTGTAAAGCAACTTGATTTTAGGATGGCGCTTTAACGTCTCCTCCAACGCGTTTAAGTCCAAGCCGTCTGGTTCCAGCGGCACCGCGTGGTAGGTCGGCTGGTACAGGTCGAACGCCGCCAGTGCCCCGATATAGGTCGGCACTTCCACGGCCACCTCGTCGCCCGGGTTCAACAAGGCCT
>NZ_QXIL01000047.1 GCF_004115745.1 Levilactobacillus suantsaii
ATAGGTTATACTAGACAAAAGATCAGCTCCTAAAAGATGGGTTTGTGGTAAACACCATTTTAAAGGAAGCTGATCTTTTTTGTCCGAACAGCGTTCGGATTAATTTTACAATCTACTTTTTTGTCAAAAATCTTTACCCATTATAAAACGGAACGTCACCGAATTGAGAAAGGCGCGCCGTTCCTTAACAAGATTTTAATACCCTGTTAGTCAAATGATTGCCCTAATTCATTTATTACACCATAGATTTGGACTTTCGTAAATGGTTTAGTAGGTGAGTTAGCAGTCCGATTTGGCCGGTTCAGGTTGAAAAGCGGACACGCTTGTGAAGTTGTCAAGGGGGCACAAAGGCTGCTAAGAATGGATTTGGAACCGATTACTTAACAAGCCAAATTGAGAAATGTGCTATACTGGGTGGCGTTACTTAAGAATGTTTAATTTTTTATGATAATGACTGAGGAGGGTCGCAAAATGGGGGTCTTTGTTCATAGTGTGTCCGGCGTGCTTATTATTTTAGTAATGATTGCGCTGGGCTACGTTTTGGCGCGCCGGGGCTGGTTCGATGACCAGGCGCCCAAGCTGATTGCTCGGCTGGTCACTCAAATTGCTTTACCAGCTTACATGATCAGTACCATTACCTCGAAATTTACGGCGGCCAAGCTGAAAAGTACCTTGCCAGACTTACGGTTTCCCATCGTGTCGATGCTGATTATGTTTGGGTTGTCGATTATTGCGTACCATTTGTTACGCATTAATCCCCAACACCGAGGACTTTTTGAATCGATGTTTCTAAATTCCAACACCGTTTTCGTCGGCTTACCGGTCAACATGGCCCTGTTTGGGTCGAAAAGCTTGCCGTACGTACTGGTCTACTACATGGCCAACACCACGTTTTTCTGGACGCTCGGGGTCTACTTGATCCAACGCGACGGCCAGGGGAGCGCGGAATTTAGTTTAAAAGCGACCTTGAAAAAGGTCTTTTCGCCACCGCTGTTAGGGTTCATGGTGGCCGTTGCGCTGGTCTTATTGGGCATCGAACTGCCCAATTGGATCATGCAAGACTTCAATTATATTGGTAACCTGACCATTCCGCTGTCGATGATCTTTATCGGGACCGCGATTGCGGGGGCCGGGCTCCAAAATATCCGTATCGACCGCGACAGTCTGGGCATCTTACTGGGGCGGTTTATCATTGCGCCCTTATTGATGGCTTGTCTGGTGCTGCCCACGCACATGCCGATACTCATGAAACAAGTTTTTATTCTACAGGCGGCCATGCCAGTCATGACCAACGCCCCGGTAGTCTCGAAATTATACCACGCCGATGCTGATTATGCGGCGATCATGGTAACCGAAACGACCCTCCTAAGCTTAGTGGTGATTCCGATTTTAATGGTCATCGTTCAGCACGTCGCTTAGTCGACTGCCTGACACTTATTTAAAGGAGAGTTTCTGTCGTTTTGAGAAAAACAATGCTGTATATTTTATTTTCAACGTTGATGTTTAGTTCCATGGAAATTGCGCTCAAAGCTGCGGGTGGGGCGTTCAATCCCATTCAACTAAATTTGATTCGCTTTTTTATTGGCGGAATCGTCTTACTGCCCATCGCATTAAAGGCGCTCGCTAAGCAGCAACATCATTTGACCCGGCAAGACTGGGCCTTATTTGCCCTAACGGGGCTGGTCTGTGTCATCATTAGTATGACGCTCTACCAGTTGGCCATCACGGTCGACCAAGCGTCGACGGTGGCCGTGCTCGTTAGCTGTAACCCTGTGTTTGCGCTCATCTTCTCGTATTTGATTTTGCACGAACGGCTGGGCCGGGCGAACCTGATCGCCGTGGTGGTCTCCATCATTGGCCTGGTCATTATCGTGAACCCGGCGCATTTGACCAATCCACTGGGGTTGGCGCTGGCCATTGGGTCTGCGTTGACCTTCGGGTTGTACAGTATCGTTTCTAGGTGGGGGTCGGTGCGGCACCACTTCAACGGGATTACCATGACCTGCTTCACGTTTTTGGCAGGATCCATCGAGTTACTGGTAATTATGCTACTGACGCACATTCCCGCCGTAGCTAACGGGTTGAATAGCGTCAACGGGTTACAAGACTTTGTGGCGATGCCGATTTTAAAGAACGTTAGCCTGGAATACTTCTGGCTATTGTTCTTCATCGGGGTCTGCGTCACGGGTGGGGGCTTTGCCTTCTACTTTCTGGCGATGGAACGCTCCGATGTTTCCACGGCGTCACTGGTCTTCTTCATCAAACCCGGCTTAGCGCCAATTTTAGCGGCGTTATTGCTCCACGAGCGCATCTTGACGAATACCATTGTGGGGATTGTGGTCATCCTGATTGGCTCAGTCATCACCTTCATGGGGAACCGGGTCAAGGCGCGCGAATCGCAATTGGCAGCCAAGCAGGCTGAAATGGCAGCGAGTGACTTTCAATCAGCGGACGAGACCGACGGCTTGGATGCCGACTTGCCACACGCTAACACCACTACTGAAAATGATAATTATTAAGTTAATCATCCAACCGGTGATGCCCACTAAAGCTTTTGGCGGTTGAGTCACCTAACGGCCCGGCACACGTTGCCGGGCCGTTTTTAGTTGAGCGAGTAAGGTCGCCTAAGATGGGTCAGTCAACACCCAAACCAGTTGGCTTAGCTTCCCTTAAGGGCTATGGTATCATAGGCAGTGTATTTGGAAGAGAAAGGGAGCGTGACGGCATGGCAACGTTAGTCATTTTACGACATGGCGAAAGTGTCGCGAATCGAGATAATATTTTTACGGGATGGAGTGACGTGCCCCTAACGGCTAAGGGGCGAAAGCAGGCCCAACAAGCTGGCGAAATCGTCGCGCAGACCGGCATACGGTTTGAGGCGTTACACACCTCGATGCTCCAGCGGGCCATCGTCACGGCCAACATCGTCTTAGAGTGCATTGACCAGCTTGAGATTCCTGAGTATAAATCTTGGCGGTTGAACGAACGGCATTACGGGGCCTTACGGGGCCAAAATAAGGCCGCGGTCAAGGCCCAAGTCGGCGCCAATCAACTCAAAATCTGGCGCCGGAGCTTCAACGTGGTGCCGCCCTTACTGGAGACGGTGCACCAAGACCGGCGCTATGACCGCTTCAGCCCGCATCTGGAGCCACGCGGGGAAAGTCTAGAGATGGCTTACGACCGCCTATTACCTTATTGGGTCAATCAGGTGGCCCCCCGACTATTGGCCGGCAAAAACCAACTGATCGTGGCCCACGGTAGTACGTTGCGGGCACTTATCAAGTACTTGGATCGGGTGCCGGACGCCGACATCGCCAAGGTGGAAGTAGCCAACGGGGAGCCAATTCGTTATGACTTCGATGCCCACTTGAACGTCTTGGCCAAGACACCATTATAATTTAATTTGTTAGACCTTTAAGTTGGTTAAAGCAATAGGGGAAAGGATTGTGTTTAACCAACTTTTTCGTATAATCAGGGGTAATAGTGAAACGATTTTCAGGGGGGAGTTTCAACATGAATCGGCGAAATTTGGGGCACTGGCTCATTTTACTGGTGGTTTTAGGGGGTATCGGGGGTGTCGTGTACGGCGTACATCAGCTAGACGCTACTGACCAGCGCGAGGTCGCGGCCGTCAATCACAAGCACGTCAAGCAGTCGCGCCACGCCATCCAAACGGATGCAGACCAGAGTCAGGCGCACCGAGCGAAGAAGGTCACGGCCTTTGACCGCAAGAATCTGGGGCAAAAGACGCCGCAATTAACGGCGCAGATCAACCAAACGTTGACCGGCCATCGTTTCGTGGGGACGGCGTTGGTGGTCAAAAACGACCGGGTCGTTTATCAGCGGGCCTTTGGCTACGCCAACATGGTCAAACGCCAGAAGAACCGGGTGGACACGCAGTACTTGATCAATTCGGTCCAGAAGTCCTTGACGGGTTACTTGGTCGTGCGCGCAGTCCAAGCGGGCCAGTTACAGCTGACGGACCGCTTACACCAGTACTACCCGCAAATCAAGCATAGCGACCAGATCACCATCCGCCAGTTGCTCGACATGACCGGTGGGGTGGTGGGGGACATCGAATCGAACACCACGCTGACCGAAAAGGAGGTCTACCAGACCGCCGCCAAAACGGCGACCATCCTGCCGGATAAAATCGGTCAATTTGATTACCAACCCATCAGTTTCGTGTTATTGGCGGGCATTTTACGCCAGGTGACGCACGAATCGTATTACCGGTTGTTCTACCAACAACTGGTCACGCCGCTAGACTTGAACCACACCAGTTTTGCGCAACTCCAGCGTAAGACCAAGCACCGGACCATGAGTTACGGGGGCAACCAACCGGGCGTCTACCAGGAAGCCCACGTTCCGGCGACTAGCGATATGGCCGTCGAAGTGGCGACCGGGAACGCGACCATGAGTGCCGGTGACTTGTTCCGGGCCGAACGGGCGGTGATTCAAGGTAAGCTCTTGTCGACACCGACCGGGGCTCAGATCTTACATCAGGCGGCGAGTGATAGTCACTATGCAGGGGGGCTTTATCATTTAGGTCGTACCGGCTATTACGGGCACGGCCTGGGGGACTTTTACGAAAGTACCTTTGTCCTGAGTCGCAACGGCAAGACGGGCGTGGTCTTTTTATCGAATAGTTTTGAAAAACGGACCATGTACCCGAAGTGGTCCACCGAACAGGCGGCGCTGGATTTGTTTGCCGCGGTGAACCAAGCGAAAAAATTGAAATAAACCCAAATTGCAAGAACAAATTAGCCACACGACAAATCCTATTAAATCAGTATTTTCATTAATATTCATATTTTATGGGCTTAACTTAACCGGCGGAAGCAGCGGAGAAAAGCTCTTTGGGTGTTTGATAGCCAGTTTGCCGGCGCGGTAAATTGTTTAGCTTTGACTCAACTGCTTGGATATCATGAGGACCCAAAA
>NZ_QXIL01000048.1 GCF_004115745.1 Levilactobacillus suantsaii
TCGGCAAATGAAGAAAAACATGGTTGGCTTTGGCGAATAACATATTAATACTGCTGGTTTTGTAATAATAGTAAAAAATCTAATTTCGTCCGAACGGCAATCTTTTTCATTATTCATGTGATACAATATAGATAGTCGTCTATGTTTAATGTGGAGGAATTTACTGATGCACTATGAGTATAAAGATTTGGCATCACTTTTAAAGGTGGTTGCTGAACCTAACCGTCTTAAGATTTTAGAAATGCTGTCCTGTGGTGAGATGTGTGGGTGTGATATACTTGCACACTTTAACTTTACACAACCGACTCTATCCCACCATATGAGTATTCTGGAAAAAAGTGGATTAGTTAACGTAAGAAAAGATACTAAGTGGCACTATTATTCTTTAAATTCAAACAAAAAAGAAGGACTGATTAGTGAATTAACACAAATACTATCTAAAACTGACCATTGCATATGTAAGGATTCACATTCAAACTGTTAGCTTTTTTATTTTGCATTATACATAGATAAATATCTATATGGAGGGCTATTATGCGTACTTCTAAAAATTTATCATTCATGGACCGTTATATGACCTTATGGGTATTTTTAGCTATGGCACTGGGAATTATTAGCGGTTTAGCTTTTCCATCGCTCCCTAAAATAATTAATAGTTGGTCTATCGGTACAACATCAATTCCAATAGCAATAGGCTTAATATTAATGCTATATCCACCACTAACCAAAGTTAATTATGGCAAAATGGGTGATGTATTTAAGGACAAAAAGGAACTTGCTTTTTCATTAGTTCAAAATTGGATCGTTGGCCCTATTTTAATGTTTGCTCTTGCTGTTATCTTTCTACACAATTATCCAAACTATATGATTGGTTTAATCATGATCGGTTTAGCACGGTGTATTGCTATGGTTATTGTGTGGAATGAATTAGCGCAGGGTAATAACGATTATGCTGCTGGTCTAGTAGCTTTTAACTCAATTTTTCAGATTTTGCTATATTCCGTTTATGCATACTTCTTTATTAGTGTCTTACCAAAATTCTTTGGGCTACAAACACAGACAATTAATATTACAATGAGTGAAATTGCTAAAAGTGTTTTTATTTATCTTGGTATTCCTTTCATTTTGGGCATTGGTTCTCGTTACTTTATCATTAGAACAAAGGGTAAAGAATGGTTTGAAGATAAATATGTACCAAAAATAAGCAGAATTACTACTTGGGCTTTACTCTTTACAATAGTAGTGATGTTTTCTGTCAAGGGTGCAAAAGTAGTTCAACTACCAATGGACGCAATAAGAATTGCTGTTCCTTTATTACTATATTTTGTCTTAATGTTCTTCATAACCTTTTGGATTGCGAAAAAGACTAAAACTAGTTATTCAATTTCTGCGACACAATCTTTCACCGCTGCAAGTAATAACTTTGAATTAGCTGTTGCAGTAACAGTCGCTATATTTGGCTTGAATTCTGGAGAAGCATTTGCTGCCGTTATTGGCCCAATGGTTGAAGTACCGGTAATGATCTTATTAGTTGATGTAGCACTATGGATTAAAAGAAAATATTATGATTAAGGAGTAACCAAATGAAAAAAATCTATTTTCTCTGTACCGGGAATTCATGTCGAAGCCAAATGGCCGAAGGATACGCAAAAGAACTTTTTCCTTCCGATAAATTTGAAATTAGAAGTGCGGGCGTAGAAAAGCATGGTTTAAACAAAAATGCAGTACAAGTTATGGCAGAAGATGGTGTCGATATTAATCAGCAGTATTCAAAACTGATTGATTTAAATTACTTCAATTCAGCTAATCTAATTGTTACTTTATGCGGTGATGCACGAGATAAATGTCCAGTTATTCCACCACAAGCTACAAGTATTCATTGGCCATTACCCGACCCTGCAAAAGCCACTGGAACAGAAAAAGAAAAACTACAAGCCTTTAGAAAAGTTCGAAACAAAATAAAAGATAATCTATTCGAACTTGTACAAAATTATAAATAGGGTCCATTTTTAACAAATAACCCCTCAAAAACATTGAAAGAATAGCCCCTAATATCTATAATGTAGATATTAGGGGTTATTTATTTCTATATGGTATAAATGACTTCTCTTATTTGTCATTTTTTCGATACCTTTTGGAACGATTTTGACCAGGAAATAAACGATCATGCGATCCGACTCGAATTCCAATTAAGACTAGTTCATCTTTATCAATCGTATAAACAACCAGGACATCGTTAGTTTCGCTTGGTGTTTTGTTTTTCGGGGTATCTCGTAAGTGAAATTCATTATAACCGCTCATTCGCCGATTAAGCTCATGATCTTCAAATTCTGGTGGTAATTGTTGTTGCTCAAGCATCAGGTCAATGGCTGCTCGAACTTCATCAATAATAGATTTGTCTAAACTGGCTAACCGTTTTAGATCAGCATTAAAGGTTGCACGTGGTTTAAATCTTAGTTTTTTCATTATTTAAACTGGCCCCAATAATCATCATCTGATTCAACAATTTCATCGTCAGGTAAAACATGGCGTTTAATTAACTGATCACGTGCAATTGCATATTCTAACGAACCTTCTTTAGCTTTTAATGCTCTTTCTAGCCAGTCCATTTTTTCTTGTGAAACGATGGCTACTGCGCGACTATTTGAACGAGCAATATAAACGGTTTCGTCTTCGTCATTAACTTGATCTAAATATTTTTTTAGGTTAGCGCGAAAATCGCTCTGTGTTAGTGCTAATGTCATATTTACCACCCTTTCATTGTACTTAATATTGTACTTTAATTTGTACTAAAAATCAATTTTTTAAGGAGCTAAAACTATGCAACAAGTTGTCTTACCCATCAAAGATTCAAACGTTCTCAAAGAGGTGCAAGATACCTTACTCAACAACTTTAAAGCTGGCCGGCGTAACTATACAGTTTTTCAAGTTGGCAAAGCGACACTGTTGCGAGTCAGTGACGTCATGCGCTTAAAACAAACCGATATTTTCAATCCGGACGGTTCTATTAAACAAAATGCGTTCATTCACGACCGAAAAACGGGTAAGCCTAATACCTTGTATCTTAAACCAGTTCAAACAGAGCTCTTATTGTACCGTCAATGGCTACTTGATCATAGACTAGCCTCTGAATGGCTCTTTCCTTCCATTCAACACCCCGAGCGCCATATTACAGAAAAACAATTTTACAAAATCATGAGTAAGGTTGGCGATCTGTTAGGCATTAATTATCTAGGGACCCACACAATGCGCAAAACCGGGGCTTATCGCGTCTACACGCAATCAAATTATAATATTGGCTTAGTCATGAATCTGCTCAATCATTCCAGTGAGGCGATGACTTTAGCTTATTTAGGCTTAGACCAGGCTAGTACTGAAACGATGCTGGATAAAATTGATTTTGGTTAGGAGGCCGGCTTTATGGATTTAGATTTTAAAACCAACAAATATGAGCTGTTTGATGATTGGCATCAAAACAAGACTAAACAAGCCTTTACACAAAAGTTGCAACAACAAGCTCAAATTGAAAAAACACACCTGCCAAAATTATTGTCGCGTGAAGATTTAAAAATTCGTTGGCAGATGAATTCTCGTCAAAGTGTTCATCAGGTTGCTAGTAAGCCTGATTTTCCGCAACCCGTTTTTGCTTTTAATCATGGTAAGACGCCACTTTACTTAGCAACTGAAATTCAAATTTTCGAAATTAATCACCCTTGGGTAATAACTCCCGGTGCTCGTCTTGCTTATAGTCATTGGATCCTTCGTAATGTGATTGATTAATCTTGAGATTTGGCTCTAGGATTTTTATCGTTGGCGCTAGCCTTCTAATACAAATAATCCCCATTTTGATGGGGATTAAATCTACCCTTGACAAGTGTCAAGGGTGTAAGTGCACATTGACCTCGTTTCACTCGGTCTGCTGATAACCATGAAATCAGTTCTTGCCGTTGTTGAATTGGCTGTATTCTTAATTCAATTTATGTTTGCACCTAACTAAGATTGTTATGTTTTAAATATTTAAAAAGTGTTGCAGATTACACTGTTTTAAGCGAAAATTTTTTAGTCGCTTTGTGCAGATAATCTTTATAAGCTTGGTAACAAATTTTGAATAACGGTGCTGTAAGATCTGTGAATTTAAACTGAAAGCATTATTTTGATGTTAGGAGTCATTAAGATTGACGAAAAGAAAGTATTAAAACCAATTGATGAAATGCTTGCTGATCCTTGGCAAGTTGATATTCAAGAATTGTTTGAAGCTTCTGTCAATAAACCTGACGAGATCAAAAGGAATTTGTATGATTCCTTATACACTTATATTTTGCAAAAAAGACAAGAAGATATTATTAATCGTCCTGGTTTCGTCATCTAGCCCTCTAAAAGCTCACTGAGGGCTTTTTATTTTTGTTTTGGTATAAATATATATAAATAGTCTTAAAATCGCTAGAAACGAAAAATAAGGGCTTTAGAAGCAAACATAGCAGTTGAATTCTTGCTAAGATTTAGAAAAACTAACTGTTTGCTGTCAATGGTAGCGGACGAGCGTAGCGTGGGAGCATAAGGA
>NZ_QXIL01000049.1 GCF_004115745.1 Levilactobacillus suantsaii
TCATGTCCATGTCGTCAAGATTACCGGAAAGTCTTATCGACTAAAAGGCGTCGGTTGACCGCCCAAAACCTACATTTTTAAACCGCCATAAACCTGCATTTTATCACCGCCCTTGACACATCCGCAAAATTAAGTCTTGGGGTGCAGTTAAATAAGCCTTTTTATTCAATTATGTGTTGCACTTCAATTGTAAATTCGTCGCAAATTAAAAGACCTCGTTCACACCTTATAAAGGGTGATGACGAGGTCTTTTTGATTAGCGTGCGTCAGTCTTGACCAGTTCATTCATGTTGCGGCGAGTTAACTTGCGGGGTGATTCCCATCAGCCCATGGGTCGCTCGCGTTCACATCAATAACCGCGAAAAACGGTTTGGCCAAGGAATAGTCGACAGTAGAGTTTAGGTTAGCCATCATAGCGGAAACGGCGTCAATTACTTAGCGTTTTTCCCCCGCTGAGTTCCCCCAGCGGTGAAGCACGATTTGAACTAGCACGTCAATGCCTCAAGGTTAAAGTCGGGCCGGAAAAACAACGTAATTCTAGCTTGCGTTATCAGTTAAATGGTTTCGGTTCAACAGTCCCCAAACGAATTCGAGAAGGTCAGATGACAAGCGTGCTGGCTACAACGCCAACGGTATCTGAGTTAAAGGCGGACTGTAAATCGAAGGTAAAGTCTAGGGTCGAGTGACACCGCATCAAGCTACGGCGTCTGGCCCGGGAAAGCTAACGTAAGTGGCCCTTCCTCAAAGCGTCAACCAAGAGGGATGAACCGACGTCACCTTTCCCACAAGAGAGTGACACGCTCCGGGATCATCTTTCAATTGCGTCATGTTCATCACCTCCTAGCTAAGTTCAAATTGACATTAAAAGCGCTCGGCTAACAATTCATAGCCGAGCGCACTAAAATAACATGCGAATTAAAGTCGGCTAATCGTTGAGTTTTAGCACTATACGGCGTAGTCTTTCAACAGCTACATTAGATCAAGCCTTATGTTGACTTGAACAGCTGACTCATTGGCGTTTCTCGACGTTTCTGAGCAGTAGCATTTTCCGTATAGGAGCCTCACCTAACAGCTTCTAAATATCTTACAAAGTCAGTTTAACGTACTTTCTCAAAATGTGCAAGCAGAACGCAAATTTTCTACCAGATAATCATTATTATTTTTATAACTAGGGGTTAGTTCCCTGGGAATAAAGAATTTTACAGTCTAATTTAGAATCATTATTGATTAATTTTAAAAAAGCGTGTATGCTTTAGGCGAATCAAAAATCGAATTGAGGGAAGTCATAAGTTATGAACTTTATTGGAACTGAATTACCCGATTTTCAAGTCACCGCTTATCAAGACGGTGAAGACAAAACTTTGACGCGAGCCGACCTATTGGGCCACTGGTCCGTCATCTTCTTTTACCCAGCCGACTTTTCGTTTGTTTGTCCGACGGAGTTAGGCGACTTGGCCGACCACTACAGTGATTTTCAAGCCCAAAACGCGGAAATCTACAGTGTGTCCGAAGATACCGAGTTCGTGCACCAGGCTTGGCACGCCCAAAGCCCGGAAGTGGGCAAAGTCGCTTACCCGATGATTGCCGATCCCGCGGGCACGTTAGCCCGGCACTTCCAGGTGTTGAACCAGGACCTGGGGCAGGCTTATCGCGGCGTCTTCATCTTGGATCCTGACGGCAAAGTCCGCTCTTACACGATTAATGATATGGGCATCGGCCGCAACGCCGAAGAAATCCTCCGGACGTTGACTGCCGCCCAATTCGTCGCGGAACACGGCGACCGGGTTTGCCCCGCCAACTGGCATCCGGGTGACAAGACGTTGAAGCCTGGTACCGATTTAGTTGGCAAGCTTTAACTCCAGTTAAACTAAAACGGACCCGGAAAAATTCCGGATCCGTTTTTTAATAGGGTTAGAAACGTCACTAGATACCTTGTTGAATCTTGGCGAAACTTTGGCGGTACCAGCCGTCCCAGGTGTTATCCTTCAACGCGCCGTTAGCGTTGTAGGGGAGTTTGAGGGTTTTTAAAATCGTCAAAAATAGCTCACGTTTAGTCTTTAAAACGGCCTCGACCAGTTGTTCCGGCGCAAAGTAGCGGTTTTCGAACAAGTACTGGTTGATGTCGTTCATGGCATAGTCGACCTTGTACTGGGATAAGATTTCCAAATTGTTCTGCTTGTAGTGTTGCACGTAAAATTTGACAAAGTCCATCAAAGCAGTTTCTTGGGCGCTTTCGTCCAAATCGGTAATTGTTAATTCTGAGTCTGACAAAACTCGGGACCTCCTTATAAATTGTCTCGGTAGTTGGCTGTCACCCACACCCAACTTCCATTATGGCACTTTTTAATGATGGGGTAAAAATTTACTCTCCAGATTGCGGCGATTTGGGTGGTTGCCGGATTAAATCTGCCGCCAAGGCCGCGATTTTTGCCCGTTTTAGCGGCTTTTTCCCACCTAGTGTATACTTATAGGGACAGAAGTTGAGAAGGGAGTTAAACGCAATGCGAGTGTTTGTGGTGGGGGCCAATGGTCAGGTCGGTCGGTTAGTGGTCGCCCGGTTATTGGCCCAAGGGGATACCCCGGTGGCCGGGTTACGGCCGGGAGAAGACAGTGAGGACTGGGAGGACTTGGGCGTTTCGGTCAGCCGTTTCGACCTGTTTAGCCAGCCTGAGCAGTTGGCTAGTCAGTTACTGGGGCAAGACGCACTAATTTTTGCAGCCGGTTCCGGGAGTCGGACCAAGGACGACATGACCTTACTGGTAGACCTCGATGGGGCAGTCAAAACCATGCAGGCGGCGGAGATTGCTGGTGTTCAACGGTTTTTGTTGATCAGCATGTTGTTTGCCGAGGACCGTAATCGCTGGGCTGACCCGTTACGGCCCCTGTATGCGGCCAAATTTTATGCCGACCACTGGTTGACGCACCAAACGAAACTCGATTACACCATCGTGGAGCCCGGGGCGTTGTCGTTTCACCGGCCGACTGGTCTGCTTAAAAGTGACCCGTTAGCTGTTGGCAGCGTGTCACGGGGCGATCTGGCCGCCTTTTTAGTTGCCGCCGTTCACGACGATCGGACCATCAGGCGAACGATTCCGCTTTTGCAAGGTGACCAAACGATTGCCCAATTATTGGCTCAACTTTAACCGACGAATTTACAATTGAAGTGCAACAAGTAAGAAAATAAAAATAGACTCCTAGCCTGAGTCCTGTAGAATGAAGTCACCATAACAATCATCTAAAGGAGTTCTTAGGCTATGAGTCC
>NZ_QXIL01000004.1 GCF_004115745.1 Levilactobacillus suantsaii
ACGACTGATGAGATCCTAGCAGCACTTGAACTAATTAATCAACGACCATTAAAAATACATCATCAACAGACTGCCATTGAAAGATTCCGGGCTTGTTCGGATTAAACTTGTAATTTGCCGATTTCATAAGTCTTGACCATTTGCCCGGAAAACGTCTGTCCATCTGGAATAATGATTGTCAGTTGCAGTGCTGCATATAATTTTGCCAGTAAGTCTATAAACTGTACTTGTTCGTCTGACAACAATGCTGTCATATCTTCTTGGTGGTCTTCAAGACTGTCTAGACTAAACGTTAATGTTTTAATATCTGTAGCATCCTGGATACCCACAAGTAACCCTACTTGGGCTTTTAATCCTAAAATTGCCTTGGTGAAAGCCGTATAAAATTTTTTCCATTGAGAATCACCATTCGCCATCAATTGTTTTACACCGCTTTTTGACGGTCATTCCGCGACTGACTAGTATCAGTCAATAGAGTCACTAATTCATCCCAATTTAATGAAGGTAACTGGATTGGTTCATCTATAAAAAGAATTGCTAATTGAGCATTCAACGTTTCAAAATAAGTTTCTAGTTTTAACTCGCCAGGTTTAAAATCTTTGGCAGTCCCACTGGACAAAAAGTTCCCTCGATATTTCACGATATGATGAATTGCTAAGTAGATTTCACGTAAATCAAATTGCCTTTTATTGGTCATCAATGCTTGCCGCAAGTGGTAAATCGTTGGATATTGTTGATAAAAATCTTGATCCGAACGATTATCTAAAAGATGATATGGACTAGCAAAGTACTTGTCCTGCGGTGATAAACTGGATAGTTTCTGACGTGCAAAAAAATTTTTGTCAATTGCTGAAATTGGAGCATCAAATAGTTCGCGCAATAACCGTAGCCGCCATCTCCGACGACTCAATCGCCGTCGAGTTGTCCGAAAAGTTCGTCGTTCCTCAGCTGTTTGTCCTTCATGAAACAACCGGACACCTAATCCCGTTTGGCCTTTGACACGAATTAAATGACCAGATTCATCCACAACGGACCAACCAATGGAACTCGTTCCAATATCTAACCCGATTCCGTACTTTTTTCCCATTATAATTGCCCCTTTTACCCGATTTAAAATCTCCATATCAGCTACTGATTATAGTTTAGCGCGCCCCATTTCAATCTGTCTAGAACTATTTTATTTTAGCTGTTAAATTTGAACAATAATAATTACACTTGTATCTTAATTTCCGCAACTTTCTTAACTAGAAACTCCCTTTAAATTTTTAGATTATCAAAAAATGGCTTTAATAATCCGACCAAATGCCGACTACTAAAGCCATTTTTAACCATACTGAACATTTCTAAGTAAATTTACCATGCATCCAAAAATCATAACTACTGAATCATTCCACATCGGTGGTTTGATCTTACTGATTCACCATGCATCTGAAGCTCCGAGCTAAACATAAAGCCCATGTCTGTGGGTTTTGACCTTATAGATTTACCATGCATCTGAAGCAAGACACAAAGATACCTGTCCCATCTAGTCGGTTTTGACCTTATAGATTTACCATGCATCTGAAGCGAGACGTGGGTCATGGTCGCGACCGGGTCAGGTTTTGACCTTATAGATTTACCATGCATCTGAAGCGAAACGTGGGTCATAGTCGCCACGGGGTCGGGGTTTTGACCTTATAGATTTACCATGCATCTGAAGCCATCATATACTCATCAAAATATCATTTAAAGTAAACCATCATAGTATCAAGTATAACAAATGGCGTAATAACGCCATTTGTTGAAACGGTTTCTATTAATTTATGAGAACTTGATGTCAACCGCTAGTAAACCTATCCTCGTCATCATCCTCCTCAATATTCTCAATTAAGGGACCTGTGGACAATGACTATTGGGGATCAAGATAACTTTCTTTGACTACTTAATTCCATACGCTTTTTTATTAACACCTTTAGTGTACCATACAGCTTGTGTAGTCATATTCAATTTCATCTACTATTTTCTAAATTTAACGTCTTAAAACTGTTCCCTTGAATCTTTCAAGAAGAAATTTCCACAACATTATAGACTTCTCATAACAAAAAAGAGTCAAAAAACCAAAATATGATTTTTTGACCCCACCTTACATTATCTAGTTATTCGTCGCTCTACTCACCACCAGCAACGACTTAATCGCTTTCCGCTGGTCCATCGCTTCATAGGCCTTCTGAATCTCATCCAAACTAAAGCGTTGCGTGAACACTTTCCCAGGATGAATCTCGCCATCCAACACGGCCTTGAGTAAGGTCTGCCGGTCATCCGTGGTCACCGCGGCGATACCGCCCCGTAACCCGATGTTCTTCCAGAATAGGTTGTTGGTGTTCATGTCCGCTTTTTGCGGTACACCGACCCGGCCTACAATCGCGCCCGGACGGCCGACCTTGACCGCCGTGTCGACGGATTGCTCCGTGCCGACACATTCCAGCACCGCATCAGCGCCGGCACCGTCAGTTAAGGCCATGACCGCTTTGACCGCGTCATCGCCCCGTTCCGGAACCACGTCCGTTGCACCAAATTCCTTAGCCAGTGCCTGGCGGTCGGCGTGACGACTCATCGCAATGATCCGCTTAGCGCCCAACAACTTGGCCGCAATCACACCACACAAGCCTACAGCGCCGTCGCCCATCACGACGATGGTATCATCTTGGTGCACTTCGGCGCTCGTTGCAGCGTGGTAACCGGTGGCCATCACGTCAGACAACGTCAACAAGTCGTTCAACTGGTCATCCGTGTAATCACCAGGTTGCCCCGGTACCTTGACCAAAGCCCAGGCCGCGTTACGAAAACGGAGGTATTCACCCTGGTAACCCACGATTTCACCGTCGGATTCCGCATTCAAACAATCCCCATCAAAACCCGCCAGGCAAGCGGCACAGTGGCCACAGCCGTGGGTGAAGGGGGCAATTACGAAGTCGCCGGGTTGCACATCTTTGACGGCTGAGCCCACCTTTTCGACGATACCGATCGCTTCGTGGCCCGCGGGACTATTATGCGGCCGGTCACTGATGCCCCGGTACCACCATAAGTCAGACCCACAGACGCAAGCCCGCACAATCTTTAACACGGCGTCCGTTGGTTCCTTGATCTCCGGCATCGGCCGGTCTTCGACGGTCATCTCACCGGGTTTCACAAATACTGCTGTTTTCATAAGTTGTTGCCTCCTAATCAAGTCATGGGTGCTGGTCTTCATCCCCGCTAGTTTATCAAATAAACCGTTTGCAAGCGACAAACATGACTCCCCGCAACCACGTGCGGGCCGTTAACCCGCCACAAATTCTAGCTTACCCCCTTCCACCTACTCGAAGGCAACTAAAAAACGCCGCGCACCTTTTCCGGGTACACGACGCCAATCACCGATTGTCACTAGTCATCGGTCAATTTATAAATTTTAAAGTCAAAATGCGGTTGACTGGGCTGGTTAGGTTCGTTGGTCTTAGTGTTCCGCCGGGGCGCTTGCTTCTCACGTTCGCGCTGGACCTGTGCCGCACTGGTCAAATGTTTCTTCTCCCAGTTCAGCAGGATACGGTCCATGTACTTCAGGCTGTACGCCTGGTTCAAGACGGCCTCACGTAAGGCCAACTGGACCAATTCTGGACGGTAATGGTCCTCATCGAGCCACTGACTGACGGTCTCCATCTCAATGGGAGACAAAGTCCGCCCAAATTCAGTCTCAATCTGATTAAAGACCGTTGCCCGTGAAGAAGCCGCGGGGGCCGCCGGTTGTTGGTCCGCACTGGTCGTCGCCGCACTAGTCGGGGTTACCGTGGGAGATGACTGGTCTGGCACTTGACTCAACTTTTCATCTAACAGTTGAAAGTCATAACGGTCCACCTTGCGTCCCTGGTCATTGGTCACCGTGTTGATGGTCATCAGCTTTTGGGCGATCATCTCGTGCAAGACCTCGAAGACCCGCTTGGTGTCCCAGCCTAGGTTGCGGGCCAAGACGTCACTTTCGGGCAGGTAGTCACCCCGGTCCAACCAGCGCTTCAATTGGAGGTAGACCAATAGTTGGTCCGTGGTCATCCCCACCTCTTGGAAATGGTCAATCAAAAAGTTGGCCACACTGGTCTGACCCGCCTGCATATAGCGTCGTGTAAACTCATCCATGAATAGTCCTCCCATCACGGGCAAACGGCCGGACCTCTCTGAGCGCCCGACCGTTTGTCCATTTTCATTCAAATTCGTTTTGAAACGTTTAAGCTTCCATAAACGTCTTTAGCCGCGCCATCGCCGTCAGCAATTGGTCGCGATCCGCCGCGTAACTTAAGCGGATATGGTGCGGTAAGCCAAACGCTTCACCCGACACCACCGCCACGTGGGCCTCGTCGAGCACGCGACCCACGAATTCACTAGCTGTCGCGCAGTGTTTCTTCGTCATGGCCGCGCTCACGTCGGGGAACAGGTAGAACGCCCCGGCCGGCTTAGTGGCCAGTTTAAACCCGGGCAATGCTGTTAGCAAGGGGTAAATCAAATCCAACCGTTCCTGGAAACTGGCATTCATGGTTGCCACCGATTGTTGGTCACCGGTCAAGGCGTTCAATGCCGCGTACCGGCTGACCGCCGCGGGGTTTCCGGTCATGTGAGACAAGACCTTACCCAAGGCCGCGGTAACGACCTTAGGCCCAATCACCCAGCCGATACGCCAACCGGTCATTGCGTAAGTCTTCGAGACCCCGTTGATGACGATAGTATGGTCGGTAATGGCATCGCTCAACGTCAACATAGACGGTTCTGGGGCCGGCCGGTCGTAGACCAAGTCCCTGTAAATCTCATCGGAGACGATCCAAAGGTCATGCGCCACCGCCCAGTCACCAATCGCCTTTAATTCCGCGGGCGTGTAGACCACCCCCGACGGATTTTGTGGCGAATTCAAGACCAGAGCTTTGGTGTTAGCCGTCACGGCCCCTGCTAATTGTTCGGGTGTCACCTTGAGGTCGGCCGTGGGTGCAACTTCGAGGACGTTCCCGCCGGCTAAGCGCACCTGTTCGGCGTAACTGACCCAGTACGGGGCCGGTAACAACACGTCATCACCGGGATCGAGCAGGACCTGAAACAGCGCGTACAGTGCCATTTTGGCCCCGGTAGTCACGACCACTTGGTCGGTCGTCACCATGACGTTTTGCGTGGCCTGCAAGTGGTCAGCCACGGCTTGACGCAAGGGTGCGATTCCCGTGGTGGCGGTGTAACCATCGACTTTGTCGGCCTGGATAGCTTGATTAGCGGCCGCTTTAATGGGCGCCGGTGTTTGGAAATCGGGTTGACCGACCCCCAAGTTGATGACATCCACTCCACTGGCGGCCAAAGCTTTGGCGCGTTGGGATGCTTGTAAGGTGGCCGAGGGTTGCACGGCTCTAGCACGTTGAGCTAACTGTTTCATAGGTAACCTCCTCAGATTCTAAACCTTAAAGATTCGAAATTTGTTGTAACACTTTACCATTACTATATTGTAACGTCAGGTAACACAACTTACCACTCTTACTTAGGTAGCTGATTTGCCAAGCAGGTTTGCCGTTAAACAAGCTGAGTGCCGCCGACAAAACCTTCTTGGGGTTGCGTTGCCAAACACGCTTCAACGCCACGTTGCGTGACATGCCGTCTTTTTTCTTGAGCACCGTCACGTCGGCTTTACTGGACTTTGGCACGATGGCGTAAACCGACTGTTTAGCCTTGTTTTGCCCGGCGACCGTGTAGTAGGTCGTGTCAAGATTGGTCCAGTAGAAGTGCGTCGTTTTGGTCAAATGGCCCTTTTGGCGGGCGACCTTTTCGGCGTGCGTCTGGGCCTGGTTAAACGGATCGGTCGCTCGGTGGATTAAGTAACCCCCACCCAAAAGCAACACGAGAATCACCACCAAGACCCCGATTAACACCCAATGCCGGGGTCGCCGGCGCCGTTGGTACTGTTGTCTCATCAATTTGTCCGTACTCCCTTATTCACTTAGATTCAATCATTTTCAATTATATCAAATTTCAAGCGGGGTCGACCGAGTCTGGGGAATCCTTTTCAAAAAATTTAACCAGTGCCTGGGTCAACTCGCCGACATCTCCCGTGACCGGCGTCAAATCTTTGGGTAAGGCGCGTAAAATACTCTTACCGTACTGCCGCTCCACTAGTCGTTGGTCCAAGATGACCACGGCCCCACGGTCTTGCGGCGTCCGAATCAAGCGACCGACCCCCTGGCGCAGGCGTAACGTAGCTGCGGGCAAGGCGGCGTTATAAAACGGGTTCTTCCCCGCCGCTTCCAATCGCGCGTAGTTGGCCTTGACAAAGACCCGGTCAGGCGACTCGAACGGCAGGCGCGTGACAATCAGGAGCTCCAACTGGTCTGCCGGTAAATCAATACCCTCCCAGAAGCTAGCCGCCCCCAAGAGAATCGAGTCATGGCCGGTCACGAAACGTTTGGTCATCCGTTCCCGACTGCCACTGATACCTTGGGCTAAGATCTCGCGGCGGGCGAATTCTGGTTGGTGGATCAGTTGGTCGTAGACCTGCTCGATGACATTTAAGGAATTGAACAGGATCAGTGTCTGCTTATGCACGGCACCAGCCAACTGGGTCAGTGCCGTGGTCAAATAGGTCACGTAATCTGCCGGTGCCACCCGCGTCAGGTTCGGCCCCGAATCGGCCAACAGGAGTTGGGCCTGCGTGGCGTAGTCGAAACTACTACGCATCCGGTGGGTCACCGTGTCCTCGCGGTCGAGGTCAAACTGATCCAACACGTACTGCGAACGGCCAGAGGAAAACAACGTCGCTCCGGTGAGTAAGACCGGTTGAAAGGCCGCATAGATCTGCTGACGCAAAAAACCCTGCGTCGCCAGTAAGCCACTAGCCAGTTCCAAACTCCCCCGGTCACCCACGTGGTTGATGGTGACCCAAAACAAGCTGCTGGCATCTTGTTCCGTCGCTTCCTGAAAGATACCGAGCAGTCGTTGCAACAGCTCATCGACCAAGTGGACGCGGGTATCGAGTTGTTCGAAGAGGTAGCGTTGAGAAGCCACGAAGCGTTCGTGTTCTTGGTCGAAGCGCTGACGAATAACGCCTAATTGGACTAATAGTTGGGTGTCCCCATTTTTAATCTGGGTCAACGCTGTGTGGAGTTGCTGTCCGTTATGGGCCAAGTCGTCGGCGCTGACTAGCTCTTCGATGGTAGTGTTCTGCGCGTTACCACGTTTAGCCGCCAAAAAGTTCAAGAAGAGCTGATTGACCACGGTGACCAGTGCCTTTTCGACCCGTTCACTACTGTGCAACAAGTGCGTCAGCGTCGCTTGTGTCTCCTGGTCGGCGGCGAACAGCGTCAGCAAGCTAGGCCCCATCTCCCGGCTGATATCGCGCTGGATGTGGTGTAATTCGTTGATGATTTTGGCAAATTTGACCCGCCGTCGTCGTTGCCGCAGCGTACTATCCGGCAGGTGTTGGGCTTCATCGATGACCAGGTACGGGCGGTCAAGTTGGTGACCTAAGTCGGCCGCATGCTCACTTAGATAGGCGTGGTTGACGATGACGAACTGGGCCTGACTGAGTTGTTGATCCCGTCGCCGTAAGAAGTCATCATCATAGAACGGGTTGTCTTCAGTGACCGTGCCTTCGTGGACGATCTCTTGAAAGTACGGGGCGCGATACGTTGCCAGGTGCAACTCATCAAGATCACCAGTAGTGGTCATGGTCAACCAGACCAACAACCGTAGCTTCAACAATTGGGTTTGCTTGGAGCTTTCGTTCAACGCGAGCGTTCCAGCGAAACGCTGTAAGTCCAGGTAGTGGCGACTGCCCTTAACTATTGTGGCGTTGATGGGAAACGGCACAATCTGCCGTAATAATGGAAGCGTTTGTTCCATTAATTGTTCCTGCAAGAGCGTCGTGGCCGTACTGATGACTACTGGCCGGCCAGTCTGGCCCAAATAGGCCATGGGAAGCGTGTACCCCAGACTCTTCCCGATTCCCGTGGGGGCTTCGACCACCATTTGTTTGACCGGGTGCTGGTCAGCATGGGCGTAGTTATTATAGATGTAATTCATCATCTTCGCCTGTTCCGGACGCCATTCCAAGTTTTGGGGCATCAGCTTTTGCTTCTGCTTTTTGGTCTTGGGATATTTAGTCGGAGCCGTTAGTGGTGTTGGCACCGCCGGTTCAGCCCGCCGTAAGGCCAGACCGTTCTTCACGTATAGGTAGTCCGGTAATTTCCGTGGTTGCTGCGTATTCAGCGCTAACGCCACGCGAAAAAGCGTCGCGGTCTGCCGCGGTAGACTGGCGTTTAAGGCAATCATCTGGTGTAAGGTCACCAGCGGCAACGCCCGTAAGCGCCGGAAAAGAAAAATAAAAAGTTCCGCGGTCGCGCTGGCATCACTATCCGCCGAATGCGGGCTGTCGTGTTCGATGTTAAACAGACCACTCAAGTCCCGCAACCGAAAGCTAGCCGCCGTCGGTAAGAGAATCTGACTCAACGAGACCGTGTCGAGGGCTTCAATGTCTAGTTCCGGATACCCGACCCGGGCAAGTTCGGCGTTGACGAACGGCAAGTCGAAGTTGACGTTGTGCGCCACGAAGACCGTATCCGTCAAGAGACTGTAAAGGGTCCCGGCCACATCATCGAACAACGGTGCGTGTCGGACCCGCTGGTTGCTGATCCCCGTTAACCGGGAAATGGCTGCCGGAATCTCGCGGAGTGGATTCACGTCAGTCGTAAAGTGGTTGATAATTTGATTATGCTGGACGAAGACACACCCAATTTGGATGATGCGATCGCCATCTTGCACACTGGTACCGGTCGTTTCGATATCAACGACCGCGTAGACCGTGTCTTGATCCATGTCTGCTCACCAATTTCTGCACAAATGCGATTATAACTGGCACTATGATACACCACTTCACCCCCGAGCGCTACGCTTCACTTCGACGTATTTTGCGGCAATTTTCGTCCATATTGGCGCCAAATCTTATAGAAAACGTTAATTTTTCGCTCATTTCGGAATTTTGACGGGCAAAACTAGCGCAATAACTAGCAGTAGAGTATGATATTCTGGTAGATAAATTCAGATAGAAAGCGAGCGATTAGTTTGTCTCGAACGGGCACCGGCATGAGTCATGCCAAAATAATTCTTATCGGGGATCACAGTGTGGTCTATGGTCAACCGGCCATCGCCCTCCCACTCCCCTCGGTAAATACGCACGTCGTGATGACCTCGATTCCGAGTGGACAGACCTTGTCCAGTCGGTACTTTGACGGGCCCATCGCTCAGTTGAATCACCATTTAGCCGGCGTCGTGGCTTTGATCACCGCCCTTTTAGACCGGTTCCACGGTCATGACGTCCCGTTTCACATGGCTATCACAAGCGACTTGCCGGCCGAACGGGGCATGGGTTCCTCAGCCGCCGTCGCGGTGGCCATCACCCGGGCGATGTACGCTTTTTTTGACCGCCCGTTGGCCCGTGAAACCCTGTTAGCGACCGCTGGTATCGCCGAAAAGGTCACCCACGGCCATCCCAGTGGTATCGATGCAGCGACTGCCAGCTCGGCCACACCGATTTGGCTTTTGCCCCACCAGATAATCACCCAGATTCCGTTCAACCTTGAAGGGTACCTGGTCATCGCCGATAGCGGTGTTAAAGGCCAGACGGGTCAAGCGGTCGCCGCTGTGGCCCGCCGCAAGACCGTTTTTCCCCAAGCGACGACCCAGCAACTCGAAACATTGGGGCAACTGACTTACGCGGCCCGCGACGCCCTCAAGACGGGCGCCATTACCAAGCTCGGCCAACTTTTGAACCAGGGGCAAGCCCAACTCGCCAGTTTGGGCGTCAGCTCACCGGAACTCGACCGCTTGATTCAGGTCGCGTTGCAAGCCGGCGCGTTAGGCGCTAAACTGACCGGGGGCGGCATGGGCGGTTGTCTTATCGCCCTGTGTGACTCCGCAGCAAGTGCTCAGCGCGTCAAAGATGCCGTGTTAGCCGCTGGCGCCACCGCCACCTGGACCGAAGCGTTTCACCACTCAAAGGAGGCGTCCAAATGACGACAGCCGTCACGGCTCGCGCCCACACCAACATTGCTCTGGTCAAGTACTGGGGGAAAGCGGACCAACACTTGATTCTGCCGGAGACCAGCAGCTTATCGTTGACCCTCGACCAGTTTTATACGGATACCACGGTGGCCTTCGACCCGGCGTTGAGCGCCGACGAGGTCACCGTTAACCAGCAACGACTGTCCCCAGCGGCCAGCCAAAAGGTCCGGCACCTCTTAGATTTAGTGCGCGCGCAAAGCCGGCAGGACACCTTCGCTCGGGTCACGTCTACGAACCACGTACCCATGGCAGCTGGCTTAGCATCATCGGCCTCGGCCTTTGCGGCCCTGGCTGGCGCGGCTAGTCAAGCAGCGGGGTTGACGCTCAGTCGCCGGGATTTATCACGGCTAGCGCGCCGCGGTTCCGGCTCCGCCACCCGCTCCATTTACGGGGGCTTCGTCGAATGGCACGCTGGTCACAATGATGCTACTTCTTACGCCGAACCTTTGCTGGAACAAGTGACCTGGCCCGTCGCCATCGTTGCGCTAGTCTTGGATCCGCACCAAAAGCGGGTCAGTTCCCGCCAAGGGATGCAAGCCAGCGTGGCCACCTCCCCGTACTACCCAGCTTGGAAACAAGTCGTGGCTCACGATTTAGCGGCCATCAAGCCGGCTATTCTGGACCACGATTTCACTCAGGTCGGTGAGATTCTTGAAAGTAACGCCATGCGCATGCACGCCTTGACGTTAAGCGCCGACCCAGCGTTCAGCTACTTCAATGGCGCCACCTTGACGGCTATGCAGACCGTGCGGGATTTACGTGCCGCGGGCATCGCCTGCTACTACACCTTAGACGCGGGACCGAACCTGAAAGTCTTTTGCCAATCTCAAGACATCGCCGCGATCACGGCACGGTTCACCCATGACTTTGGCCATGACCGCGTCATCGTGGCCCATCCCGGTCCCGGCCTCAGTTGGCTGTGATCGACTATCCAGCAGAATCAACTCAATTACACAATTTTTCATGTTAGTTATTGGCGACTCGTACGTCGCAGAAGGGACCTGATTTTTTGATTTCCGCCCAAGCACCCGGAAAACTCTATATTGCCGGCGAATACGCCGTCGTTGAGCCGGGGTACCCGGCAATTATTGTCGCACTCAACCAGTTCGTAACCGTGACCATCGAAGCGAGCCACGATTACGGTAGCATCGCCTCTAAGCAGTACCAAGAAAATTCCATCTACTGGCAACGCCAGGGAAGCGAACTGGTCTTTGACAACCGGGACAATCCCTTCCACTATATTCTATCGGCGATTCATTTGACCGAGCAGTACGCCCAGTCCTTGGGTAAGCCGTTAGACATGTACCACTTGAACGTGAACAGTGAACTCGATAGCGTCGACGGAAAAAAGTACGGCCTGGGTTCTTCGGCGGCGGTCACCGTCGCCACGGTCAAAGCGCTCTGTCAATTTTATGGCATCCAAATGAGCAAAGACCGCCTCTTCAAACTGGCGGCCATCGCCCACTTAGACGTCCAGGGGAACGGTTCATTAGGCGATATTGCGGCCTCCGTGTACGGCGGTTGGATCGCCTACCGGGCTTTTGACCGCGACTGGTTGGCCTCGGCCCGCCGCGAACTCAGCTTAGCTGAACTGTTGACCATTGATTGGCCGGGACTCGACATCGAACTCTTGACGCCCCCAGCCCCCTTACGCCTCTTGATTGGCTGGACGGGGACCCCGGCTTCCACGTCCCACTTAGTTGACCGCATCGCGTTGTTCAAGGCAACTAAGCGCCAAAGCTATCACGATTTCTTACAGGCCAGCAAGAATTGCCTACACCGCATGATCCAAGGCTTTCACGACGGTGACTTATCCGCCATCCAACGTGAAATCACCAAGAACCGCCAGTTGCTCAACCAATTGGCCCACCTCAGCCACGTCACCATTGAGACCAAGTTGCTCAAGACGATGTGTGATACGGCGGTCAATAGTGGTGGCGCCGCAAAATCTTCCGGTGCCGGGGGCGGTGATTGCGGGATCGTCATCATCAATGCTGCTCAAGACCTGGCTCACCTCCTGCACGATTGGGAACGTCGCGGCATCGAACCATTGAAATTAAACGTCCATCACGTCATCGAATAAGGAGTCCATTATGGAACTGTCACGCCACGCTCACCGTAAAGATGAACACCTCTCACTTGCCGAAAAATTTTACACGTCCCAAGCGACCAGTCAATTTGATCAGCTCCGGTTCGTACACCAAAGTTTCCCGGAGATGGGCGTGGCCGATACGGATCTGACCACGACTTTGGGGCCTTTGACCCTTCCAATCCCCCTCTTAATCGAGGCTATGACCGGTGGCAGTCCCCGGACCGGCCAGGTCAACGCCCAGTTAGGTCGCCTAGCTGCCAGAACCAAAATGGCCGTTGCTAGTGGTTCGCAGAGTATCGCCTTAAAGGATGACCGGGCCATTGCGACTTTTACGCCGTTACGGGAAAACAACCCCGACGGTTTGGTTTTCGCTAACTTGGGTGCCGGCCATACCGTCGCTCAGGCGCAGCGGGTAGTTGACATGTTGGCGGCCGACGCGTTGGAACTCCACGTGAACACCGCTCAGGAACTGATCATGCCTGAAGGCGACCGGGCCTTCCACTGGCTCGATGGCATCGGTGAAACGGTGGCGGCTTTAAACGTCCCGGTCATCGTCAAGGAAGTCGGTTTCGGCATGGCCCGCGAAACGTTGACCCGCCTAGCCGCCGTGGGCGTGCACTACGTCGATCTAGGCGGTCGTGGAGGAACCAATTTTGCGACCATTGAAAATTTCCGCCGACCACAAAAGGACTTGGACTACCTGGCTAATTGGGGCCAAAGCACGGTCGAATCCTTATTGGAAGCCCAAGCAGTTCCTGACTTGACAACGATTGCCACGGGCGGCATCCGTAACCCGTTAGACATCGCCAAGGCGCTAGCTTTAGGGGCCACGGTGGTCGGCAGTGCCGGGCAAGTCCTGCATCACCTGTTGAAAACGGACGAGGACGCCACCGCAAAATTCCTCTTAAACTGGCAGGACGGGCTACGGCGCATCATGACCCTTCTCGGGGCCCGCACCGTGGCTGACCTACGGCAACAACCACTCTTGTTCTCACCCGAACTTGAAAATTACCGGCGTCAACGTCAGTTAAACAACGAACGATAACCAACAAAAACCAGCAAGTCACGTGCCCAAGATTACTGTCCTGGGCATCGCACTTGCTGGTTTTTTAATGGTGATATATTTCATGGACTCGTTGAATCGTTAATGATCACCTGAAGCCGACCGTTATTCTCTGAAAATAACGTCTACCTTCAAGTTGCGACCGATTTGAGGTCCTACCGTCGCCGTTGGAATAAGCTAATCGTCCCTAAGATCAACGTAACGCCCACCATCATCACGACGTTCAAACTTTGAATGACGCCATCACTCAACCGATAAACGCCGTGGATTGCCCGCTGAGTCCCCACACTCAATTGTCGTTTCATTCGCCACTCCTCCTCAATTTTGTTTCCGTGTCACCGGTCCTCATTACCGGTGACCCTTTTTGGCGCACAATGAGAAATAGTATACACGCTTAGAGCGACTCGAAGGCAACCGTTTTGTATCATTTTCGCCTAAAAAACGCTCGCTTCCACCAATCATGGGAGCGAGCGTAACCATTACTTTCATGGGACTAACTTAAGTCAAATCTTCCGGGTAGACCGTGAATCGCAGGCCTTTTGGAAAGAAGTTCTTCACCGTCTTTTGGACGACTTTCCCGAAACCAACCGGTTGCTGGTCACAAGTCAGTAGGTACCAGCCCTTCGCTGGCGCCGTCGTTAACGTTAAGGCATCACCGTGAACCCATTGTTGCCACTGCTCACTGTCGATAGTCAGCGTTTGGGCAACCTGTTGGGGATCGCTGGCCAATGCCAAGGCATAAGCCGGTTCGAACCGGTTCTTCTTGAAAGTCCCGAGATGCAAGCCCGGCCGGAAGACATGCGCACCAGTTAAAGCCGGCAACTGAGCCGGAGTGAGGAACAACTGATCCTTGATAGTGACCAAATCACCCGCGGGGACCGTCCCGAGAACTTGTTGCGCAAAGTCTTGCCAGAGTTTTCGCTGTGCACCGGTCAGAGCCTGCCCCAGCTGGGCTTGGCCGTGAACTCGTTTGGCTTCGGCCGTGGTGGCCCGTTGGAGCTTGGCCACAAAGTGTCCCTCGCCCTTTAATAAGTGCGGGAACAATCGTGCGGCGCGCTTCAAATCTGGATTACCATCGGCCCACTCCGGCCGTGCATCAACCACGCCACCGCTCTTTTCAACGGGAACCAGGGAAAACTCGGGGAAGGTCTTCAAGACCCACGCCATCATCTGTTCGTCTTCTTCCGGGGCAAAGGTGCAGGTCGAATAAATCAGCTGGCCACCAGGTTTGACCATTTTTACGGCCTCGGTCAAAATCTCCCGTTGCCGTGCGGCACATTCTTCGACATACGCCAAGGACCAGTAGTCCATCGCCGCTGGGTCCTTACGAAACATTCCTTCGCCAGAACACGGTGCATCGACCAGCACCTTATCGAAGTAATCTGGAAAAATCGGACTAAGGGTGTCCGGCGAATCGTTTAAGATCAACGCGTTGGCTGTTCCGAACCGTTCGACGTTTTCCGCCAAGACGCGAACCCGCTTCCGGTTGATTTCGTTCGTGACCAGTAAGCCACTACCCTGCAGGTAACTGGCCAGATGCGTAGTCTTGCCACCAGGGGCAGCACAGAGGTCCAAGACCCGTTCGCCCGGTTGGGGTGCCGCTGTAGCACCCACGAACATGGCACTAGGTTCCTGACTGTAAACGGCCCCGCTCTGGTGGGCTAAGCTTCGTCCCTTGACCGTTCCGTAATAACCCCAAGGCGCATAGGGTACCCGGGGTGCCGCCGTCAACTTTGCTGAAAGTTGCCGTTGCGGGTTCACTCGGTAACCCGCCGTCGTCGTTCCCGTCGTCAAACTTGCCAAAAATGCGGGGGCTTCAGTACCTAAAAGGTGCTGATATTTCGTCACAAAATCATCTGGTAAATTCACCGTTATTCTCCCATCTTGTTAGCTACAACTAACTATTTGTATTCTACAAAATACGTTCTTTTTTGGTTTCAACCGTTCCCATTATACCCGTTTCCCCGGTCACACTCTAGTTGAAATAGTCGCAAACTGTTTCATTTTATGTTAGATTAGAAAGACTAGTTATTTCAAAAATGTGAGGTGTTTTGAAAATGGAACGAAAACTTATTGCCATTGATCTGGATGGGACGACGCTCAACAAACAATCCCAAGTCAGTCCCAAAACCAAGGCCGTCTTAACGGCCGCACGCCAGGCGGGACACCTGGTTAGTATCGTGACGGGGCGGCCCAATCGCCTCTCCGCCAATATTTATGACGATTTAAATCTGGACGGCCCGATGATTAACTTCAACGGTAGTCTGGGGCATATCCCCCATCACGAGTGGGCTGGTGAGTACCAGTACACTTTCGACCGGGGCATCGCCTTTGACCTGTTAGCCCACCGCGCCGAACTCGGCATTCAAATGATTGCGGCGGAAGGCAAGCACCTCTTCTTGGCCATGCAGGACCAGCCCCGCCAAATCGGCTTCTTCCCGTCCGTTTTGCAGAGCAATCAAATTCTCAACCAAAAGTCTCTGACCCAAAACCCGACTAGTCTAACGATTGCCGTCGACCGGAGTCATCAAGACCAACTCTTGAGTTATCTACGACACAATTTTAACGACCAAATCGATGCGGCCCCATGGGGTGGCCCCGATTCCGTAGTGGAACTAGGGGCCAAGGGCATTCAAAAAGCCACCGGGGTTGAAGTCTTAGCCCACCATTATCACGTGCAGCGTGCTAACATCATCGCCTTTGGTGACGAACACAACGACCGGGCCATGATCGACTACGCCGGCTGGGGGGTTGCCATGCAAAACGCCACGCCAGCCATCAAGCAATTGGCTAACGACGTCACCGCCGTGGATAACGACCATGACGGACTCGCTAACTATTTGGCAGATTACCTGCACTTAGACGTCGCCGAATAAAAATAATAACCCTTAAACGCAATTTAAAAGTGCCAGCGAAACGACTCCGCTCATAGGAGATGGTTTCACTGGCACTTTTTGCTTAGGTTTAATTAGTTTTGGTGGAATGTTTGGGTCGCGTTGATGGCGGCTTGCCAACCCGCGTAGCACTTTTCGCGTTGGTCGTCCGCCATTTGCGGCACGAATTCGTCTCGTAGCTTGTGCATCTTGCGAATACTATCGATATCGGACCAGAAGCCGACCGCTAGTCCGGCCAAGTAAGCCGCGCCCAGCGCCGTGGTCTCGTTGATGGCCGCCCGCTTGATGGGCGTCTTCAAGATGTCGGCCTGGAACTGCATCAAGAAGTTATTGTTCGCCGCCCCACCGTCAACACTCAAGGACTGCATCGGTAGTTTGGTTTCCTTGGTCATGGTGTCGACCACGTCCCGCGTCTGGTACGCGATGGCTTCTACGGTCGCGCGCACGAACTGTTCGCGCGTGGTGCCCCGGGTCAACCCGAAGACGGCACCGCGCGTTTCTTGATTCCAATACGGCGCTCCGAGACCGGTAAAGGCCGGCACGACATACACGCCGCCGGTGGTCTCAGCATCGACGGCCATTTTTTCCGATTCACTGGCATGGTCGAAGAACCGCATCCCGTCGCGCAGCCACTGGACCGCCGAACCAGCCACGAAAATGGACCCTTCCAGTGCATAGTTAATCTGACCGTCTAAACCATAAGCAATCGTGGTCAGCAACCCGTTGGTCGAAAGCGTCGGTTCCGTCCCAGTGTTCATCATGATGAACGCCCCGGTCCCATAGGTGTTCTTGACCATCCCGCGGTCAAAGGCTGTTTGCCCAAACAAAGCGGCTTGTTGGTCTCCCGCGATCCCCGCAATTGGGACCTGGACTCCGGAGAAGGTATAACCCGCCGTGTACCCATAAATCTCCGATGACGAGCGCACTTCTGGCAACATTGCTGCCGGGATTCCTAACCAATCCAGAATATCCTGGTCCCAACTCAACGTGTGGATATTGAACAACATGGTCCGACTGGCATTGGTATAGTCAGTTGCATGGACCCGCCCGCCCGTCAATTTCCAGAGAATCCAGGTATCAATCGTTCCGAATAACAACTCGCCATTCTTGGCCCGTTCATGAGCGCCATCGACGTGGTCTAAAATCCACTTGATTTTCGTGGCCGAGAAGTACGAGTCCACGACCAAGCCGGTTTTTTGATGAATCTTTTCGGTGTAACCATCGGCCTTCAATTGGTCAGCAATAGCGCTAGTTTGTTTAGATTGCCACACAACGGCATGGTAGATGGGTTCGCCGGTCCGTTTGTCCCAAATCACCGCGGTTTCCCGTTGGTTGGTGATCCCGATGCCCCGCACCTTGTAGGGTTGGACATCAGAATTAATCAGCGCATCCGAAATTACGGATTGGACTGCGTTCCAAATCTCGTTAGCATCGTGTTCCACCCATCCCGGTTGGGGAAAGTACTGATGAAACTCCCGCTGGGCCTGACCCGCGATCTGACCGTTTCGATCAAATAAAATCGCGCGGGTACTGGTCGTCCCTTCGTCAATTGCCATCATGTATTGTTGATCATCCATCGTCAGAATCTCCATTTCATACGTTCATTAACTACGGCTATAAAGAACCGTGCTGTCACAATTGTCTCTAGTATACCGAAAAGTCCGCCATTCGCCAATTAAATTCACAAATAAAACCGCTACCAACGCGATAATCTCGGCATTGATGGCGGTTTATAAGATTTCTTCAACTTTTGGTTACTTTTCGTCGCTCTTTAAGACACCCGCAACGCCGTAACGGTCCGGTTGCATTTCGCGTAAAATGACGTGGACGTGTTCCGCCGGGGCGCCGGTATTCTTAGTGACAGCGCTGGTGACGTCTTGGACCAAGGCCTTCAATTGGGCTTGTGAGCGGCCAGCAATCAAATCGATGTTTACAATTGGCATAAGTTTCGTTCCCTTCTCATTTTAGGATAACTCCTATTATACCGGTTGGTGGGAAACGGAGCAATCTTAATGTTCGTGTTGGCGTTGCTGACGGGCCTTGAGTTGTTCGGTCTCATCGTAAAACTTCCCTTCGATATCCACCGTACTGACCAAGTTGACGAAGGCGTCCGGGTCGGTCTCCTTGACCGCGTGTTCTAAATCGTACAACTCGTAACGTGAGATAACGACCATCAACACGGTACTGGTCTGCCGGCGATACGCGCCCATCGATGGAATCACGGTAATCCCACGAATCAACGTTTGGTAAAGCTGGTCGATGACCGCCGTTGACTGAGTGGTCACGATGAAGGCCGTCAGTTTCTGGTGCCGCGTGTGGATACTGTCGACCACCCGTGACATCGCGTAGATGGAGATGATGGTGTACAACGCACTCTCCCAGCCAAACAGACCGCCCGCCAAGAGGATGATGGCCAAATTGATCAGTAGCATCAGCGTCCCAATCGTCCGTCCAGTCGTTTTTTGCAGGACTACGGCCACGATATCCATTCCCCCGCTCGAAAACCCGAATTTCAACGCGTAAGCCACGCCAACACCGGTTAAAATTCCCCCAAACAATGCCGCCAGTAACGCGTTATGCGCGACCGCCACTACGGGGAAAATCAGCGATAGCCCCGCGGTCAAGCCCGCTACGAAGATGGAATATAGCGTAAAACTTTGCCCCACCTTGACCCAGCCCAACACGCCGATGGGCAAGTTGAACAGGAGGATGAACCAGCCAGTCCCAATCGGTAACCCACTGGCCTGGCTGGCTAATGCCAAGATTTGAGCAATCCCGTTGATGCCCGCACTAAAGATCTTACCTGGAATCAAGAAATCGTTTAACGCGATGGCGTTGACTACGGCTGACCCAATCGCCACCAAAAATTGTTGCGCCTGCCGCTTTAATTCTAATGAATTTCTCATCTGTCTTCTCGCTCCCCCAATGTTTATTCGCACCGCGCGCTTAGTCAGCCGTTAACCGGCAATGGGCCTAAGCCCCGCAAACGGCGGGATAGCCCACCGACTGATTTATTCTTTACGGACGTCACACTATGCGCTAATTGTATAAATATTTACTTTGATGAGAATAATAAATTAATTAATGAGAGTTAACCCCGAAACCACTCATTTTAACCCAAAAATGTTAGAATAAGTACCGTAATTTTATGCAAAAAATGAAAGGAGCGTCGTTATGAATTATTCTGCTTGTACCAGTATTCTTATCGGGGCTAAAGCGTCGTTGGACGGCTCGGTCATGATCGGTCGTAACGAAGACGCTAAGGCCGCTTGGCCCAAGCACTTCGTGGTCCATCCCGCTAAAACAGCGAGTGAACCGGTAAGCTTCACCAGTCCGGACAATGGCTTTACCATGCCGTTACCAGCCCAAGCAGCTAAGTACACGGCCACGCCCGAGTGGACCACCAAGTATGGCGTCTTCGAAGAATCCGGCATCAACGAGTATGGTGTGGCGATGAGCGCCACCGAAAGTACCTACTCCAACGAGCGGGTCCTGGGCTGTGACCCATTAGTCAAAAACGGCATCGCCGAAGAGGCCATGGTCACCGTCGTTCTCCCGTACGTGCACAGTGCACGAGCCGGGGTCAAGCGTCTCGGCCAACTGGTCAGCCATTACGGCACCGCTGAATCGAACGGGATCCTGTTCGCTGACCAACGTGAAGCCTGGTACCTCGAAACGGGTGCTGGCCACTACTGGGTCGCCCAACGGATTCCGGATAACGCCTACGCCGTGGTCGCTAACCAGATGGCCATTCAGGTGGTCGATTTCAACGACCCGGCCAACTTCATCACCGCGCCGCACCTGCAGGAATTCGTGGCTCACAACCACCTCAACCCGCACAACGACCGGTTCAATTGGCGTGAGATCTTTGGGACCCAGGACCAATCGGACCTGTACTACAACACTCCGCGAGTCTGGTACGGCCAGCATGTCTTCACCCCGCAAGTCGCCGCGCAACCGCAATCATTTGACTTACCCTTTATTCAGTACGCGACCAAAAAACTCGGGGTCAACGACGCCCAAGACTACCTCAGCAGTCACTACCAGGGCACCCCGTACGATCCGGTCGGGGCCGGTAGTCCCGCCGACAAGACCCGGTTTCGGCCCGTCAGCCTCGCCAAGACGCAAGAATCACACGTTTTGCAACTGCGGCCAGACCTGGAGCCTGCGTTAGCCGGTATCCACTGGTTAGCTATGGGCGTGGGGGCACAAAGCGTCTACATCCCGTTTTACGCGGGCATCACTCAGACGCCTGCGGCCTACCGTCTCGGCACGGCAACCTATTCACCGGATTCGGCTTACTGGGTCTACAAGCTGGTCAGCGTCTTAAACGACGCCCACTACCACGCAACTCAGGCCCTGGTCAGCGACACGCAAAAACAATTGCGCATCGACCTGCGCCAATTAGTCCAAACGACCGACGCTGTCGCCCAAAAGTTAACTGGCTTGGAATTGGCAACCTATTTAACCACCCAGTCCACTAAGGCCGCCGAATTGGGCCTTAGTCGTTACCGTCAGTTAGCGACGCAACTGATTACCCAGGCCACGGACTTAGGACCCTTGAACTACCACCAAGATTTGAATTTATAAATTGATTGGACGGACTTGGTGGTCGTCTTAGATCCGAGTTCGCCCGTACCAAATGGGAGATATTAAAACAAATGGAAAAACAGCAAAAGATTAAATTACCTACTTTAATCTTAATGATATTTACGGCCATCTATGGGTTTGCGAACACCACGGTGGCCTACGACCAAATGGGTTATGCCAGCATCGTCTGGTACGTGCTGGCCGCCCTATTGTTCTTCTTGCCCAGCGCATTGATGCTGGCCGAGTATGGGTCGGCCTTTAAAGAAGCCAAGGGGGGCATTTACTCTTGGTTAGCCGGCTCGATTGGCGAAAAATGGGCCTTTATTGGCACCTTCATCTGGTTGTCCTCGTGGATTATTTGGATGTTGTCGACCTCGTCCAAGGTCTGGATTCCACTGTCCACGTTGATTTCCGGCAGTGACCAAACGCAGACCTGGTCGTTGTTCGGCCTCACGTCGACGTAAACCGTGGGATTGTTGGGAATTCTGTGGATCCTAGTCGTCACCTTCTTTGCCACCCGCGGGGTCAACTCGATTGCGAAGATTTCATCACTGGGGGCATCTTCGTCATGTTCCTCACGGCCTTGTTCTTCGTGGCTAGCATCGTGATTGTGATTGCTAACGGTGGCCATTTAGCCCAACCCATCAACGGGTTGCACAGCTTTACGGCTTCCCCGAACCCGCAATTCTCATCCCCGATGGCCTTGATTTCCTTCGTGACGTACGCGGTCTTCGCTTACGCCGGCATGGAATCCATGGGCGGAATCACCGACTCGATGGACCGGCCCGAAAAGACTTTCCCCAAGGGCCTCATCATTTCCACGATTGCGATTACCTTGATGTACTCAATCTCCATCTTCCTATGGGGCATTAGCGCCAATTGGCACGATATTTTGGGCCACAACGCCGTAAACTTAGGAAACATCACCTACGTGTTAATGAACAATCTGGGACTTGTTCTGGGCCACGCCTTGAACCTGTCGACCGGGACCGCAGTGGGCTTAGGTCATTTATTTGCCCGACTGACCGGGTTAAGCATGTTTATGGGTTACTTGGGCTCCTTCTTTGTGTTGATCTACTCCCCGTTGAAATCCTTCATTTTGGGATCGTCACCGGAGCTGTGGCCTAAGAAGATGACCAAGCTCAACAAAGTCGGCATGCCCGCCTACTCGATGTGGCTTCAAGCCATCATTGTGGCCATCTTCGTCTTCCTGGTAGCTTTCGGGGGTTCGGCTGCTAAGCAGTTCTACCTGATTTTGACCGACATGGGGAACGTTTCCACGTCCTTCCCGTACCTCTTCTTGATTGGGGCCTTCCCGTTCTTCAAGAAGCGCGCCGACTTGGAGTGGCCGTTTGAAATCTACACCAGCCGCTTCTGGACCAACACCATCGTGACGGTCGTCCTGATCGTATTGGTCGGCGGGATTGGTTTTACCTGCCTGCAACCGATCTTCGAACACGACTACATGACGGCCTTCTGGACCATCATCGGTCCCATCTTCTTTGGGGCCGTAGCTTGGCTCTTCTACCACAACGCCCAAAAACGGACGTCGGCTAATGAGGAACCCAGTGAAAACTAAAATTGTTTCTCTATTATCCGTTGCTGGTTTGACCAGCAACGGATTTTTTTGCTTTCAGCTGGATTTTATGTCCCTTGAACCACTGGGATGAATATATGAATAAGTTAAAGTAATTTGTTTAATTTTTACGTCTTCCCCCTAAATCCAATCTTTAACCCATCATATCCGTTTTTTCGCCAACCAGAGGCATAAACCTCATGGTTGACCAGCTCACCTTGCTCACTAGTTTTTCACCCACCTAAAAGAGACAGCTCCGACCTTTTTGGTTTGACGACTTGTCAACCCAAGCGGTAGAACTGCCCCTAGACTAGCGCACAAGAAATGCTCGCCTTTTCTCAATTTTTTAATCGTTAAAGACAATGATTTTCTTTCCCGTATTACCACCCGCTTGAAAATCGCGATGGGCTTGTTTAATGGCTTCCAGCTCAAACGGATACGTCCGGTCGACACGCACGGTGAGCTTGCCCTGACTGTATAGCGCAATCACCGTTTCAAGCTCCTGTACGGAGAGATAACCCATTGAATAAATCCCTGTAATTCCCCGCCGTTTCGTTTCCGCCGTGTCGATAAGCCCATTGACCGACGTGACCCGGCCACCAGGTCTGACGACGGGATAGCTAGCGGCCAGTGTTTTGGGCCCCGTCAAATTGACCACCAAATCAACGTCCTGCACTAATTGGGTGAAATCTTGCGATCGATAATCAATCGTCTCATCGGCCCCCAATTGCTGCATATAGGCCGCTTGTTTCGCCGAGCCCGTTGCAATCACGTGATCCCCCGCATTTTTAGCCAGTTGGATGGCTTGACCGCCAACACCACCAGCCCCGCCGTGAATCAAGACCGTTTGTCCAGCCTGAACTTGACCATCGCGAATCGTTGCCGCATAAGCCGTTGCCACACCTAAATAAAAGCCCCCCAGTGGCACTAAATCTAAGTTCTTAGGCACGGTGGCCACAATCGCAGAATCATCTAACAAAATTTCTTCGGCATAGGTGGCCATGTAGGCCATACCAATCACGTGGTCGCCCACGGCAAAACGACTTACGGCTGATCCTACCGCCGTCACCACGCCCGCAAAATCTTCTCCCAGTGAATGGGGTAAAACCGGCTTGATAGCGGCCGGCATCGTGGGGAAAGGCCCGTTTTGCCGAATCACCACGTCGGGGTCGTTCACCCCAATCGCCGCTGTCTTCACGACGATTTGGTGGGCGGCCGGTTGTGGGGACTTAACTTCCACCATGTGTAGCACATCAACGTCGCCATACTGCTTCAACATTACTTTTTTCATGACGTCACTCACTTTCTTAAAGTAATCCCAGTATGACAAGATTGGCTACACGTTTAAAGTCCTAACTTTTTTGATAGTTACTATCTTTTTAAATAGATTTGACTTCTCCCGCGCCGCGCAACGTCAAAAATCATAAAAATTTTCATCTTACGGTGGGGTGCCAGTAAGGGTTTTAACCTTGGCGCCACCAAAGTCTAAGCTTGTTTAACTTCGTAAACGTCCGCGAATTGTTCCAAGGCACGTAGGACCGGCATGAACTGGTCACCCATAGCCGTTAACGAGTACTCAACTTTCGGTGGAACTTGGGGGTAAACTTTACGGTTGATCAACCCATAGCCTTCCAATAACCGTAAATCCTTGGTTAACTGGGCCTGGGTGACCGTTGGTAACTTCCGACTGAGCTCTCCAAAACGCAAAGTCTGCTGATGTAAGAAATACAAGATGACCATATTCCATTTGCCGCGAACAATCTTTTGGACCCCGGCAATTGGGCAATCAACAAAAATCGTTTCGTCCGATTTTTCCATACCATGCTTACCTCTCTTTTATTAATCTTGATATTAGCCACCACTAGTTTAATATAACCTATCCCCCCAGTACCAACCAATTAATCCGTTGGGCATCGGTTCAATTCTATAGCCAGCAACTAGGTGCGCTTAAGCCGGTACGCGACTCACTATTTAGCCCCCGGGGAGCGCCTTTCTCTGATCCACCAGTTTGAATTATCGCCTAGGTTAAAGTAATAAATTTAAACGTTGCCATCATAGCTCCCACAGGCCGACCTTCGTGTGTTCAGCCAGCGGCAGTCAAAAACTCGTGCAAGGCCCCAAAATTCACCCAGCTTGGGGTCCTGCACGAGCTTAATTGACTTTAAATCAGAGGCAGCTTGCGACCTGCTTTTCTGGCCACAACCCCTTGCTTCACCAAGAGTCCTCCTAAGACAACGATGCCGGCAACGTCCACGCCCTGCTTAAGGCTGAATAAGGGCAAGTTAAATGCCGTGACGATGCTCATCACAATAAGTAGTACTGGGGCAATCATTGAATTGGCTGATTGTTTAATCATGAATCCACCTCCAATCAGCTTCAACTAGACTTTAATTATCGCACACGTGACTCGCCATTTAAACCCGCCAGTCAGACTTCCCCCGACTCAACAATGGTGTCCCCTTAAAAAGGGCGTAAAAAAAGAACCCCCGGTAAAAACCGAGCGTTCTTTTTTAGAAACGATTTAGCTCCGACGGCGTTCTGGAATCCGGGCAGCCTTACCATTCCGATCACGTAAGTAGTACAACTTGGCACGACGAACGCGACCTTGACGAAGAACTTCAATCTTCGCAACCCGTGGGGAGTGTAATGGGAAAATCCGTTCCACACCGACACCGCTACTGATCTTTCGAACAGTGTAAGTTGCTTGAATGCCGCTACCTTTACGCTTGATAACGACCCCATCGAACAATTGAATCCGTTCGCGAGACCCTTCAACGATCCGAGCGTGAACCCGAACAGTATCACCGGCACGGAAGTCCGGAATGTCGTCACGTAATTGGTCCTGGTTGATCTTTGCAATTAATTGATTTTGGCGCATGATTTTCTTTCCTTTCGCCAACGTTCATTATCTCAGATTATCGACAGCGGAACGTTGTTGTTGTGGCTAAACAGCCAAAAATAAGTTTAGCATATCCCCGGCGCCCTGTAAAGGCTAATCGCTTGACTGAGGAGATTGCTTTTCTTCTTCTTCGATCCGCACGTCGGCCAACAAGCGTTTTTGTAAGGCGGTTAACTGCTGGTGGTCGATGAGGTCCGGGCGACGCAAGTACGTCCGCCGCAGGGCCTCTTTTTGCCGCCACTCATCGATTTTTTGGTGATTCCCGCTAATCAGGACGTCCGGAACGGTCAACCCACGAAAATCCGCTGGCCGCGTGTACTGCGGGTATTCCAATAAACCAGTCGAAAACGAATCGCCGGGCGCCGACTCGGCATTACCCAAGACACCAGGTAGCAACCGTACCGTCGCGTCGATCATGACCATGGTGGCTAATTCCCCCCCGGTCAAGACAAAATCACCCAGCGAGACCTCGTCAGTCACCAGATTGCGAATCCGCTCATCATAGCCCTCGTAGTGACCACACAAAAAGGTCAAATGCTCTTCGTGCGCGAAATCTTCGGCTACATGCTGGTCAAAGGTCACCCCAGCCGGATCGGTCAAGATAACCCGCCCCTTGGGCAAGCCCGCTTCAGCTGCCTGGTGTTCGGTCGCGGCTAGCGCATCAAAGATGGGTTGGGGTTGCAAGAGCATCCCCGCGCCACCCCCAAAGGGGTAATCGTCGACGTTGCCGTGTTTATTGGTCGAATAGTCCCGAAAATTGGTCACGGGCATGGTCAAATGGCCATTCTCGATGGCCTTACCCACGATGGAATCGTGCATCGGGCCACTGAACATATCGGGAAAAAGACTTAACACATCAATCCGCATTAATCGAGTCCCTCCATTAATTCTACCGTGATTTGGTGGGCGTCGAGGTCCACCTTTTTAACCACTTGGTCGATGACGGGCAACAATAAATCGCTTTGACCCGCGCGTTGGACCACCCAGACGTCGTTAGCGCCCGGTGACAGAATCTCTTTGACGGTCCCTAACTTTTGGCCCGTTTCATCCACCACGTCTAAGCCCACGATTTGGTGGTAGTAGTATTCACCGGGGCCTAAGTCATCGGCCTGGAGTTCGTCGGCCGTAATCTTGAGTGTCGCAGTCTTCAAACTTTCCACGTCGTTGATCGACGGCCGGTCGGTAAAGCCTAACAAGTAAAATTGTTTATGTTGCCGCACCGTGGCTACAGTCAATTTCACAGGTTGTTTTTGTTGTGGCAAAAAGGCCCAAAGAATGGCGCCCACAGCGAAACGTTTTTGCGGAAAGTCGGTCGTGGCGACGACCCGAACTTCGCCCTTAATGCCGTGGGTATTGACGATAGTCCCCACCGTATAGTAAGTCATGTTGTCCCCCTATCTTGGTTATGTGTCGTATTTTTACTGGGGTCCTGCCCCGCTTCGTTAGCTTGATGATACAAAAAACTCGAGGGAAACGTCGCCGCCTCACTCGAGAGTCTTTGTCGGGTGGTCATCGATGATGAGCCGAACCCGTTTATTACCTTGGACGCGCACGCTATAGACAATCGTCCGAATAGCCTGTGCGACCCGGCCTTGCTTACCGATCACCCGACCGACATCGTCCGGATGAACGGTTAACCGATACTCGTAAAATCGCTCCGTCTCGGCGGTCGTGACGACCACGTCACCGGGATGGGCCACGAGCGGGCTGACAATCGCAAGAATTAATGCCTTAAAATCGGTCATGGCTAATCACTACTTCTTAGTGTACTTAGCTTCGTGGTATTGCTTCATGATTCCGGCGTTCGAAAGCAAGTTCTTCACCGTGTCTGAAGGTTGAGCACCGTTGTTCAACCAGTTCATGATGGATTCTTCGTTTAACTTAACTTCGGCTGGAGCCACGATTGGGTTGTAGGTCCCAACGTTTTCGATAAACCGGCCATCCCGAGGGCTCCGGGAATCGGCAACCACGATTCGGTAGAATGGGCGCTTCTTAGAACCCATCCGCTTAAGACGAATCTTTACTGACATATAGACACCTCCTGTATTTCTTTCAACGAGTAATAATATACCAGTTTCTAGATATGATGTAAAGAGTTTTTTCTTTACACCTTTAAATTAATCGAATGGTCGGCGTAACCAGGCGATAACGTTCGGCGTTAAGGCCGCTTGATGGGTGATAATCCACTCCGAGACTGCGCTGTAGTCCGTAAAGTCCAGGACGGGCCGGTGAATCCCGGTCGCTTGAAGGTGGGCCACAAATTGCAGATCTGCGATACTGATGGGGGCCTGGTACAGGGGATTTTCCTGCACCCGACTGCCCCACTCATCATTTAAAATCGCCATGGCGTTTTGATACGCCGCCGTTTGTAACAATAGCGCCCGTAATTCATTCGCCGTTAAAACCGTCATCTTACATTGCCCCCCTCTAAGGCTTTAAGTTGTGGATCATCGGCCAGGCTAATGACCGTTCCCGGGGCGTGTCTCACCGAAAATTGGGTGGTGGGACTGGTCAGTAACCAGATCACGTCAACGGGTGCCGGCATCCGGACGGCTCGTTCGCCATACCCGTCGGTCAAGATAATCACGAGTTGGCCCGGCGCACTGCCGAGCAACCGGGGCAACGCAGTGAATACCGCTTGAAAGCGAGTGCCTCCGCCACCAACGCGTTTAAGGTCGGGCACCCGTCCTTGCAAGCGAAAGCTGGCCTGGCGATGCACTTCGGTGTCGAACGGATAAACCCGAATCGCCGCTGGGTAAATCGTGAGTAACCGGGTCAGTTGGCCCAAGAGATAGGCAATCTCCTGGTTGCCCATCGACCCCGATTCGTCGATAAAAATTGCAATTTGTTGGTAGGTCTGCACGATTTGCCCCGGTAAATCCATCCGTACCGGCTGGCGGCGGTTGAACCGCCCGTAGGCTGGTCGGCGACCCGCCGGTACCTGACCGAGTTGCCGTTGTAACAGACCCTGCCAGGACAACGGCCGGTCAATTTTGACTCGTGATAAAGTTGCTTCGATGCGTCCCGGCAAAGTCCCCCGTTGCTTAGCGCTTAGAGTTGCTGCGGTGGTCGCTAACACCTGCTGACGCCACTGTTCACGCGCCGCCGGGGGCGTTTGTAGCGCCGTTTCCCAGCCGTGGTGACCGTCTTGTAAACTCGCATTCGTTGTGGCTTTTGCCAAGCGGGTACTAGTCCGGTCGCCGCTCTGGTTGGGCGCGCGGGTATCACTCGCCTCCCGTCCCGTGGTTTGGGTCGCCTGCCAATGGCGCAATTGTTGCCAGTACACCGCCGAATCCTGTTGCTTAGTGGTGGGTTGCCCGGTCAAAGCCTGGATGGTCCGGCTGGTAATCGCCTGGGCCGGCAAGTCACTCAGATAGTCGTTGACCGCCGCATCCGTTGCCCAGCGTACCAGGGCGGCTTGCTTGGGGGCCGTTTCGGCCTGAGCGTAGCGCTCCGGGTGCTGCCACACCAGGTGTAAGACCGTGTGCCGCAACATCGCCAACCATTGTTGTCCCGTCCAGCCCGTTTGCGCTAAGCGTGCGGGGCTAATCACCAGTTGCCAATCGGTCGGACGGGCCCGCAGTTCTAAGGGCGTCGGCCCGTTGGCCAACCGACTGGTAAGCTGACTTAAAACACGGCCGTAAAATGGGTCGTGCAAGAGCAGATACATCACGCTCGATTGCCATAATTCGCGGGTGGCTGGCCCTTGTTGGGCGGCGGATAACGTCGCTAAGCGGGTTAATTGAGCTGAAAGACTGCGCATGGTTTACACCTCGATCTGACTGCCGCGTTTCCCAATCTGGGTCAGGACCGAATAGAGCTGAGCTACGGCCGTTGTAGCGTCAACTTGGTCGTGCAGCGCTTCGAGGAGCCCATCTTGTTGGGCGATTTCACGGCCCAGGGCAAATTGCCCGTCCGGTGCACACAGCATCAACAGTTGGGTGAAGCGTTCCGCGTATTCGCTTGTGGTCAGTGGCCAGTCGTGTTGGGCGGCAACACACTGACTCAACAAGCGTTGTTGCTGAGCCGGATTCAAGGCCCGAAACCGCCCCACGGTGCCATCTTGCGTGTAGACCTGTTCGACCGTGATGGTGGGCCGCTTGGTGTGGACGTACCCGGCAAAGGCCGTGCCCACGGTAAGGCCCAAATTCCCCCGTAACAGTTCTTGAACGATGGCCGTGTTTTGCAACAAGTCCTGCCGGTCCAGCTCCCGTAAGAGCCGCGAGACTCGCGCCCAGGCCCGTGGCGTCGGCTGTAAATCGGCACCTTCTTCATCACCCGTTGGTGCCGTAAATAAATCTGTCGGGTTCTCCGTCAAGTAAGCCGTGACCAGTGGGTCGATGCGCGGTTGGCCGTTGACCTGGACTCGCGCCCAGGCCAACCAAGTCGGCGTGTCGGCTTGCAGCACTAACCGTGTCGTCCGGTCGGCAATCGCGGCATCCCCCGGCGTGACCCCGTAATGGCTACGCTGAAAGCCTTGCATGGTGGTGTCCGGATTTTCCGCTAAGATCAAGTGGACCTGTTTAGGCAATAACAACGTATTGATTTGGCGTTGTAAGACCAGGTTCATCAGCTCACTTTGCACGGCCTGACTGCCCCGGTTAAATTCATCAAGAAACCAGATGATCTCCTCATCCGGATGGGCCTCGGCGTAGCGAATCAACGCCACCAAGGTGTGGGAATAACCAAACTGCACGTCGGCTAACTGCCCGTAGTGTTTGGTCTGGATAAAGGATTCTTTCGTGAGCGGGGGCACCGGAATCACCAGGTCCCCTTTTTCGACCAAACTCACGACCGTGGTGAAGAGCTTGGCGTGGCGCTGGTGGGCCAAATCGGCCACCAACGCGGATTTGCCGATGCCGGCTTCCCCCACGATGGTCGGCACGCTATCACTGGCTAAGACTACCCCGACGGCTCGTAAACATTGTTGGTAAGTGAGTGCCACCTAAAAACTCCCTTTCCTGTCCGTAAAACGTGTTTAGTCTTATTTTACCACGCGTCGTTGGCAGAACTTCACGATTTCGACAATCACGACCATTAAAGCAGCGGCCACGATAACGATCCCCCATTGCAACCCGGTCAAGGCCGTCACGTGGAAGAGCCCGTTCAAGCCCGGCACCAGAATCGTCATGCCTAGTAAGACAAAGGCAATCACGATGGCCCAGTTGAAGAAGCGGTTCTTCCAAATGCCAATGGTAAAAAGTGAACCATGAATCGACTTGGAGTTAAAGGCATGGAAGAGTTGAATCAAGCCTAAGGTCACAAACGCCATGGTCAAGGCGTCCGCGTGGGCCAAGTCGGCGTTGGCGTGCACTGGGTAAGTGATGGCCACCCAGTAGACGCCCAGCGTCAGTAGCCCTTCTAACAGCCCCTGATACAGGATGCCGCTAAAGACCCCGCCGGAGAAGAAGTTCGACTGCCGGCCCCGCGGCCGTTGGGCCATCAAATTCTTTTCTAGCGGTTCGACCCCCAGCGCGATGGCCGGTAAGGTATCCGTGACCAGGTTGATCCACAGAATGTGGACTGGCGCTAAAATCTGCCAGCCCAGCATGGTCATCATGAACAGAGTCAAGACTTCCCCTAAGTTGGCGGACAATAGATATTGGATGGCCTTTTGGATGTTGGCAAAGACCTTGCGCCCCTCTTCGACGGCCACCACGATGGTCGCAAAGTTGTCATCGGCTAAGACCATGTCACTGGCCCCCTTAGCTACTTCGGTCCCGGTGATCCCCATGCCAATCCCGATGTCGGCGGCCTTTAAGGCGGGGGCATCGTTGGCCCCGTCCCCAGTCATGGCCACGACCTTACCGCGCTTCTGCCAGGCGTTGACGATGCGGACCTTATGCTCGGGCGCGACCCGGGCGTAGACCGCGTATTGGTCGACCTGTTTTTGGAACGTGGCATCGTCTAAATCGTCCAGCTCGGCCCCCGTCAAGACGGCGTGGGCCGTTTCGTCCTTAGTAATAATGCCTAACCGTTGGGCAATCGCCGCGGCAGTGTCGCGGTGGTCCCCGGTGATCATCACCGGCCGAATCCCGGCGCCCTTGGCTTCGGCGACGGCTTGCGCCACTTCCGGCCGTTCTGGGTCAATCATCCCCACTAACCCGGCGAAAATTAGGTCTTGTTCGGTGGTTTCACTGCTTAGCGTCGTCGGCACACTGGGCACGATGCGGTAGGCAAAGGCCAGTACCCGAATCGCTTTAGTCGCCAAGTCGTGGTTGGTCGTTAAAATCGCTTGACGTTGGTCGGCCGTCATGGCCGTGACCTCCCCAGCATTATCGACCTGGGTGACCCGTTTTAGCAATTCGTCCGGCGCCCCTTTGACGGCGATCATGAACTGACCGTCGGCTAACGGGTGCACCGTGGTCATTAATTTTCGTTCCGAATCAAAGGGAATCTCCGCTTCCCGTGGGTAGTCCTTTAGCGTCTGGGCCACCGGGTAGTCACGGTCCAACTGGTACTGGACCAGAGCCGTTTCCGTGGGGTCGCCGGCTAACCCGTCGGTGAGTTGCTGCGTGTCGTTACTGAGCAGCATCACCCGCGCTAACGGGTCGTCTTGGCGGACCGGGTTGTCGCCAGCCGGGACAAGCTTGCCATTTTGATAGATCTGTTCAACGGTCATCTTGTTTTGCGTCAGCGTCCCGGTCTTATCCGAGGCAATGATGTCGGTGCTCCCCAGCGTTTCGACCGCCGGTAATTTCCGCACTAACGCGTGGCGCTTGGCCATTCGTTGCGTCCCCAAGGCTAAGGTCACGGTCACGATGGCCGGTAAACCTTCTGGAATGGCGGCCACGGCTAACGAAATCGCCGTCAATAACATGTCGACTACGTTGGCCGTTCCGCGCCATAACCCGAGGCCAAAGACCACGGCGGCGATGATCAGAATCAAAACAGTCAAGGCTTTCCCGAGTTGGACCAGGTTAGCTTGTAACGGCGTCGTGGTCTCGTCGGCACTTTCTAGCATCCCGGCGATCCGGCCAACTTCGGTCTGCATCCCCGTGGCGACGACCACCCCGGTCGCCCGCCCATAAGTGACGTTACTGTTCATGTAAGCCAAGTTGGTCCGGTCCCCAATGCCCAGGTCCTGACCGCTTAACGTGGCGTTGGTCTTTTCGACCGGGACCGATTCCCCGGTCAGCGCCGATTCCTCGACCTTCAAGCCGGCCACTTCGACCAGCCGTAAGTCGGCGGGCACCACGTCTCCGGCTTCTAAAAGCACGATATCGCCGGGCACCAGCTCGTCGCTTTTAACGGTGTGGATTTGGCCATCGCGCCGGACCGTGGCGTTCGGGGCCGCCATTTCCTTTAAAGCATCGATGGCTTCCTCAGCCTTGGCCTCCTGAAAGACCCCGAAGATGGCGTTTAAGACCACCACTAATAAGATGATGACGGCATCCACCACTTCACCGGTCAGCCCAGCAAAGAGCGCGGCCACTAGCAACACGATGATCATCAGGTCTTTGAATTGCCCGATGAAACGTTGCAATAATGAGGGCTTCTTCTGTTGAGTCAACGCATTTTGGCCGTACTTATCCAACCGAGATTGCACTTCAGTCGCGTTTAACCCCTGGTCATTGGTCTGTAAATCTTGGTACAAATTGGCCACGGTCTGTTGATATAACGGTAATTTGGTCATATTTTGCCTCCAAAAAAGTGATGGTTTCGGTGCCCCGCGGATCTCATTTCCTCCTGATAAAAGAAAATGAGACCTACGCATGCACACACAATGGTGAACACACATAAGTCTCACTATTTAAGACAATACCGGAACGTCTTCTGGCTGACGATATTGTCGCAGGCTTGCTGCTAGTTACTCCCTTATGAGTAAGGTTAGTATACCGGACTTCCAGCGGCCTGTCTACCATTTACATTGCCGACGGTTCAACCAGTTTCACCGCGCTAGCGATTGCAAGCTCGCCTCCTTCCACCCCAGGTGATATTTACGGGCGCACAACCGTGTAAAAACGTTTACATAACCGGCAAAAGCTCAGGCTAACGGATGATTGCCACCCATTAGCCTAAGCTTAGGTCTTAAATGCCGGGTCTAATTACTTTTTCCGCCGCTTACGCTTCAGACGCTTGCGTTTGTTCTTCTTCATTTGCCGGGACATGCGGTTCATGGCCATCTTTTGCATGCGGCCACCCATACCGCCGCCCATGCCGGTCTGGCCCATCATTTGTTCCATGCCGGACATGTTGCCCTTGGAAACCTGGTTCATCATCTTTTTCATCTGGTTGAACTGTTTGATCATCCGGTTGACCTCGTGAATCGGGCGACCAGACCCAGCGGCGATGCGTCGGCGCCGGGACGGGTTCAACACGTCGGGGTTGGTCCGTTCCTGCTCGGTCATCGAGTAGACGACCGCCTTGAGATGTTCGATGTCTTTTGGGTCCATCTGGACGTTCTTTAAGGCGGGGTTATTGGCCATCCCCGGAATCATCTTCATCAAATCTTCCATCGGCCCCATCTTTTGGATCTGGCTGATTTGGTCCACGAAGTCGTTAAAGTCAAACGAGTTTTCCTGAATCTTTTCGGTCAGTTGTTGGGCCTGCTTCTGGTCGTATTCCTTTTGGGTCTTTTCGATCAGCGACAGCATGTCGCCCATCCCCAAGATCCGTGACGCCATCCGGTCCGGGTGGAAGACGTCCAAGTCGCTCATCTTTTCACCCTGACCAATAAACTTGATTGGCTTACCAGTGACGGCCCGAATCGACAGAGCGGCCCCACCACGGGTGTCACCGTCTAACTTGGTCAAAACGACCCCGGTCACGTCGAGCTTATCGTTAAAGCCCTCGGCCGTGGCAACCGCATTTTGCCCGGTCATCGCATCAACCGTCAACAGAATTTCGTTGGGGTGGGCCAATTCCTTGATGTTGGCCAATTCGTCCATCAACTGTTCGTCGATCTGTAACCGCCCGGCGGTATCAATAATGACATAATCATTATGTTTTTCTTCGGCTTGGGCTAACCCCTGCCGTACGATGTCGACGGGGTTGACGTCCGTCCCCAGTTGAAAGACCGGCACGTCGATGCCTTGAGCGACCTGGACCAATTGGTCGATGGCGGCGGGCCGGTACACGTCGGCCGCAATCATTAACGGCCGCGCGTTTTGTTCGGTCTTCAGCTTCAAAGCGAGTTTGCCGGCCGTTGTGGTTTTCCCGGCCCCTTGGAGTCCGACCATCATGATAATCGTCGGAATCTTCGGCGCCTTGTTCAGGTCAACGGCTTCTTCCCCCATGGTCTTGGTCAGTTCTTCGTCCACGATCTTGACGATCTGTTGGGCGGGGTTCAAGCCTTCGAGGACGTCAGCCCCCATCGCCCGTTCACGAACTTGCTTGACGAAGTCCTTAACGACCGTAAAGTTAACGTCGGCTTCGAGTAAGGCCAGACGAATCTCACGCATCGTGGCCCGTAAGTCACTTTCGGAGACCTTGCCCTTGCCCCGCAACTTTCGCATCGCGTTTTGTAATCGTTCGGTTAATCCTTCAAACGCCATTAAATCTGCCACCTAACTTTCATTGTTCTTCGAGATGTTCTAAGCCTGCCACGAGGCGGTTCAACGCCGCATCGTGGGGGTAATGCTGCGCCACGTAGGTCTGAATCTGGTCGGCCTGGTGGTTGCGCGCGGTAAATTCTTGATATAAATGCAGCTTAGCCTCATAATCTTCGAGAATTTTCTCGGTCCGCCGCAGGTTATCGTAGACCGCTTGGCGGCTGACGTTGAATTCTTCGGCGATTTCGCCGAGCGAATAATCGTCGCCGTAGTAGAGCTGCATATAATTATTTTGCTTAACGGTCAATAACGGTTGATAGAACGCAAAGAGGGAGTTAATCCGATAATTCTTCTCTAGTTCCATAAACGTCCCCTCCTTGGTAGTGTCACACTCTATTAGAGTACCGATTTTTACGGCTTTCGTCAATTTTTTTCGTGGGTCACGGCCGCTGACTCCCACAATTCGCCGGTCCAGTCCACAAAAAGGGGGCCGTCCAGCGGTATTTAACTACCAGACGACCCACCCGATGATTTATTAGTTTATTTTTTACCTAACGCCGAAACATCGATCAAGCCCTTGAACAGGCCATACACGAACTCACTAGGGTCAAACGGCCGCAAGTCGCCGATCTGTTCGCCCAGCCCGATAAACTTCACCGGCACGTGCAATTCGTTTCTGATAGCCAAAACGATTCCCCCACGGGCGGTTCCGTCGAGCTTGGTCAAGACGATTCCGGTCACGTCGGTGGCTTCCTTGAAGAGTTTGGCCTGCGTCAACGCGTTCTGCCCGGTCGTGGCGTCCAAGACCAGCAGCACTTCGTGGGGTGCCGTTGGAATCTCGCGTGTGATGATGCGCTTCATCTTGGCCAGCTCGTTCATCAAGTTGACCTTGTTTTGCAACCGCCCCGCCGTATCGACGAAGAGGATGTCGTAGTCTTCCTTCTTCGCCTTTTGGACCGCGTCGTAGACTACCGCGGCGGGGTCCGATTGTGGCTTGCCCGTCACGATGTCCACGTCAGCCCGCTTGGCCCAAACGTCCAATTGTTCGGTCGCTCCGGCCCGGAAGGTATCCGCCGCGGCTAGTAAGACCTTCTTGCCGTCTTGATGGTAACGGTTGGCCATCTTGCCGATGGTCGTGGTCTTGCCGACCCCGTTGACCCCGACGAACAGGATGACCGTGGGACCTTCTTGGGCCACGTTCAAGGCGTTACTTTCCTCTTGGCTACCGGCCTGGTCGTAAATGTCGACCATCTTTTCGACGATGACGTTCTGCACGTCGGCGGCCTTCTTCGCGTTTTGCAGCTTAACTTCGTCACGTAACGAATCGCTGAGTTTTACGGCCATGTCGAAGCCCACGTCGGCACCAATTAAGGTCTCTTCCAAATCGTCAAAGAAGCCCTCGTCCACGTGACGGAAGTTCGCCAGTAAAGCGTTCAGCCGTTCGCCAAACGTATGCCGCGTCTTAGCCAACCCGCGATCGTAGAGTTGTTCGTCGCTAGTTGCGGTGGGCTGCTCTGGGGCAGTTTTCGGGGTCGTCTCACTCATCGACTCCGCTTTCTCACCGGCACTCGTGCCGACTTCAGCACTGACGCTCGTCTCCGCTTCAGCACTTGTCTCGGACTCCCCATTGGTAGTCGAGCCTAAGCTGCTGGTTGGCTGAACCTGACTGGCTGAACTGGCACTTGCCGGAGCAATCGACGTCGTTGAAGCGGCAACCGGCGGCTCATTTTCCTGACTGGCTGCTGGTGCGACCGGTGCCGCACTGCTAACTGATTCTTCAGTAGGCGTCGGTTGGAACGTCTTCGCTGCGGTCGTGGAACCGTCAGTCGCGGGTGTCGGTGTTGTCATTGAATTAGTGGTCTTAGTGCTGACGGATTGGTCACTAGTCGACGTCTCCGCTTCACTAGTCGCTTTAACCTCACTGGCGGGTGCCGCCGAAGCCTCGCTAAGCGACTGACTGGTCTCGCTCGTGTCTGGTGCCGCGCTCTTTGGGTGCTTAGCGCGCCGCCGAAAGATATCAAATAACCCCATGTGTGTTTACTTCCCTTCTACCGTGCTGGCTTGGTCTAGATCCACAGCCACCATTTTGGAGACCCCGGATTCTTGCATGGTCACGCCGTACAAAACGTCGGCCTGCACCATGGTCTCCTTACGGTGCGTGATGACGATGAATTGTGTTTGGGCCTGGAACTGGTGAATGTAACGGGCAAAGCGCGTCACGTTCGCCGGGTCCAAAGCCGCTTCGACCTCGTCTAAGATACAAAACGGGACCGGTTGGACCTGTAGAATCGCAAAGAGCAAGGTGATGGCGGTCAACGCCTGTTCACCCCCGGATAACAGACCCATGTTTTGAAATTTTTTGCCCGGCGGTTGAGCCATGATGTCAATCCCGGTGGTCAGGAGATCATCCGGGTCGGTCAAGACCAGTTCTGCCGTGCCGCCATTAAACATTTGTTTGAAGGTGGCCGTGAATTTCTTAGCCACCTGCTTAAAACTCCGCTCGAAGCGTTGTTTGACTTGATTATCCAACTCGCTCATGGTCGCGGTCAACTGGTCGCGCGCGGTCAAAAGATCGTCACGTTGTTGCGTCAAGAAGTCGTACCGTTGTCGCACGTCCTTGTATTCGTCGATAGCGTTGACGTTGACCGGACCGATTTCGGCCAATCCCCGTTTCAAGAGTTTCAGCTGACTGGTCAATTGGTCACTCGGCAAGTCACTCACGTCCTTTGCGGCCGCCGCCAAACTCAACTGGTACTTCTCGGCGAGATCACCCTGTTGCTGGTCAATCAACGCCGCTAAGCGCGTCTGGGTGACTTGCGCCTTATGCAGGTCATCGTTTGCGACCTGCAAGAGCCCGGTTGCCCGGTCATTTGCCGCCGTGGCTTGCGCCGATTGATCGTTGACCGTGGTCAACGCATCATCATTCGCCGTCAACGCATGTTGCGTTTGGGTCTGGTCAGCTTGCGCTTGTTTCAATTGGGCCGCGGCTTCTTGGGGCGTCAAGCCCTCGTCTTGCTTGAGTTGAGCTTGATCGTGCTTAAGGCCTCGTTGGTGAGCCTGGTCACTTGCCAATTCTTTTTGGTGTTGAGCCAACGCTTGTTGTCGTTGTTGTTCTCGTTCTTGCGCCCCGGCTAACCAGGTTTGCTGCTCGGTCAGGACCGTTTGCCGACTGGCCTGTTGCGCCGTCGCGTCCTTGAGTTGCGTCTGCAAGTCAGCCAATTCACGTTCCTGTTGCGCGCTGGTCGCTACCCCCTGATCGATTTTGGCCTGAAGGTCGTTGCCCTGCTGGTCCTGATCCGTCGCCGTAGCTTGTTGCAAGTCGAGTTGGGCGGCCTTTAGCTGCCGATTAGCTTGTTCGGCCGCGGTTTTGGCCGTGGCCAACTGGTCGTCGACTTGCCGGCATTGCGGCTGCAACTCGTTCATCGTTGCCCGCAACTTTTGACTTCGTTGGTCACTGGCCTGTAACGCCTCACGGTGCGTTTTGACCTGCGTCTCGCGTTCCTGCAGTTGCGTCGTCATCGTGGTCAGCGATGCCTCTAAGTGGGCTAAATCCTGCCGTTGCCGCAAGACACTGGTCGACGCGTGCTTCGCCTGGCCCCCAGTCATCGCTCCGCTAGCACTGATAACATCGCCAGCTAGGCTGACGACGCGATACCGGTGGTGCAACCGTTGGCTGATGGCCACGGCCGCATCCAAATCGTGGGCCAAAATCGTGGTGCCCAGTAAGTAGTTTAAAATGGGTTGCGCAGCGGGGGTGATATCAACTAAGTCACTCCCCACCCCAACGACGCCATCCATTTGTGCTAGCGTCCGTTGAGTCGTGGCATCCAAGTGCCGCTGGTGAACCGTATCGACCGGTAAAAAAGTCGCCCGGCCGGCCCGGTGTTGTTTCAAGTAGGTCATGGCCGCCTTAGCCGTGGTGGGAGTGTCCACTACGATCTGTTGAAGCTGACCACCTAACGCGTATTCGATGGCGGTGGTGTAGTCTGCTGGAACCTGCAAGAGTTCCGATACGGCGCCCAGCAAGCCCGTGAACTGCTCTCGTTGCCGCAGCACGGCCCGGGCCCCCTGATAAAAGCCGCCGTATTCCGCCAGTGCCGCGCGTTGCCCGGCTGCTTGTGTCTTGGCCCGCTGGTAGACTTCAAGGGCCGCTTGCCATTGACGCTGGAGTTGTCGGTAGGCGGTCTCTTGTTGTTGATACTGCCCAGCTTCGGTGTCGTAAGCCTGTTCAGCCGTGGTCAGTTGGTCGTGTAACGCACTCGCTTTAGTCGTCAACTCTTGGACCCGCTGGGCGGTCGTTTGCGCCGTTTGCTTCAGATCGGCGAGCTGACTGGTCAGCCGTTGCCCACGTTGTTGTTGACGGGCCTGGTCTTGTTGCAGATACTGTTGTTGATTCCGCCAACTCGCCACCTGTTGCTTCTGGTCAAAATAAGCCGTCCGCAGATGGTCCAATTGGTCACGTAACCGCGCCAACACCTGATCATCCGTTGCCCTCTTCAAGGTCTTGACCTTAGTTTGGTGGGTCGCCATTTCGGCCCGTAAAGCCGCTAAGGCCGCCTGGTCTTGTTCAATCGTGGCGGCCAATGCCGTTTGGTGCTGCTGCGTGCTGGCCAGCTCATGGGCCAAGCGTTTCTGTTCCCGTTCCTGATTCTGCCGTTGTTCACTGGTCAAATTGACCTGGCCCTGGCGTTGTTCGACGGCTTTCGTGGTCGTGACCAATTGGGCTTGCAGGGTGTCTTTTTGGGCTAACAAGTCGTGTTGCTTTTTCTGTAACGTTTGGACTTGTTTTCCCTGCTGCTGTTGGGCATATTGCTGTTCATGGACCAGGCCGCCCTTTTGCCGGACCGTTTTATCGACGGTGGCTTTCTGGGTGGTCTCAGCCTGCAGCTGGCGCACCAGTTGCGTGCGGTCCAAGATGGCAAAGCGCCGTTTTTGGTCCAGATAGTCGCGAGCCAAATCACTTTGCTCTTCCAACGGTTTCAGCCGCTCTTCGAGTTCAGCGATGATGTCTTCGACCCGGTGTAAATCGCCCATGGTCCTGTCCAATTCACGTTGGGCCTTTTCCTTGTGTTTACGGTACTTGTAGACCCCGGCCACCTCTTCGATGATGCTACGGCGGTCCTCGGGTTTACTGTTAAAAATCGCGGCGACGCGACCCTGCGATATGATTGAAAAGGAATCCTGTCCCATCCCCGAATCCATCAACAGTTCCGTGACGTCTTTAAGTCGGCAGGTCTGCCCGTTCAGCAGGTACTCGCTTTCCCCGCTACGGTACAGGCGCCGACTGATGGTGAGTTCCGTGTACGCACTTTTTAAATAGTGGTCGCTATTGTCCAGGGTAATGGTCACTGCCGCCCGGTTCAACGCGTGCCGGTCCGAGGACCCGCCAAAAATGATGTCGGGCATCTTGGTGCCCCGCAAACTCTTAGCCGATTGCTCCCCTAATACCCAGCGAACCGCTTCGGCAATGTTACTTTTACCGCTCCCGTTCGGACCGACGATGCCGGTCATCCCCGGCAAAAAGTCAATTCGGGTCTGGTCCGCAAAGGACTTGAACCCGCTAATTTCTAGTGTCTTTAACCGCATCGTGACCCATCCTTATTCTTCAGCTTTTAAATTTTCCAGGGCGTGGCGCGCCGCGTTTTGTTCCGCATGCTTCTTGGAGTGCCCGGTTCCCTTACCTAACAGCTTGTCGTCCACGTACACGGCGACTTGAAAGGCCAAGTCATTATCCGGCCCCTCTTCGTTGAGTAGGCGGTAGTCGATATCCACGCTCCCATTTTTTTGGACCAATTCTTGCAGTTCCGTCTTGTGGTCGAAGAATTCATCGAAGCGACCTTCGTCCAACTTGGGAAAGACTACCTGGGTCACGAACTTAACGACGCTATCGAGACCCTGGTCGAGATATAGCGCTCCAATGAAGGATTCGAAGATATCACAAAGCAGTGAATCTCGCTGCCGGGCTTGAGCCTTTTCCTCACCCTTACCCAACCGAATGTATTGGTCAAAGTGACACTCACGCGCAAAACTGGCAAAACTATTCTCGTTGACCATTGCGGCCCGTAAGCGGGTCAAACGCCCCTGCGGCATTTGCGGGTAACGCCGATAAATGTAGTTCGATACCACCAATTGCATGACGGCATCGCCTAAAAATTCGATTCGTTCATAAAATTTCAATCCCTGGTTAGGGTGCTCATTCACGTACGAGGCCTGGGTAAAAGCCTCGTCGAGTAACGCTTGGTTCTTGATGTATATTCCAAAATTGTCCGCTAATTCCTGGTTTAATCCAGATATCACGTCACATTCCTCGTTTCTTTCGTTTAAATTGAAAAAGCCCGGGACGAAAGGTTGCGGCCCGGACTCGCTCAGTAACTATTTTTGTTGCTCTTGATGGGCGACGATGTAGTCGACCACTTCACCAATGGTGGTGAGTTTCTCGGCATCTTCGTCGGAAATCTCCGCCCCAAACGTATCTTCTAACTCTAGGACAAACTCAACGAAATCAATTGAATCGGCATCTAAGTCCTGCTTGAAATTCAATTGGTCGTTGATCTGGTCCCGGTCAAATTCGAAGCGATCCGCAATAATATCCGCAATCTTATCAAAAATCTCTGCTTTTGTCATGTCCAATCCCTCGCTCACAGTATTCAAATAGTAGTCTAACCGTTTTTAACGGCCTTGTCTAGCAGATTCTAGGTCTTACTTCAGAGTCTCTTTGATGGTCGCCATCTGTTCGGCGTGTTGGTCAAAATAGCTACCCAATTGTTGCACGCTTTGGGCCTTCAATAACTCCCGAATCTGGCCGATGGTGTTCTTGACGGTCGGTGCCTTGGTCGACCCGTGAGTCTTGACCACCGGCGCCTTGAGGCCTAATAAAACGGCCCCGCCATATTGCGAGTAATCCATGGCCGCCTTGACGTTATGAAAGACCGGCCGCAAAAGCCCAGCCCCAATTTTACCACCCAGACCGCCGCTCATGATCTCACCCTTGATGAGTTTGAGCATCGACAATGCCGTCCCTTCGATGGCCTTAAGCGTGGCGTTGCCGGTAAAGCCGTCGGTTACGACCACGTCGGCCGCCCCGTTTAACAGTTCGCGTGACTCCACGTTACCGACGAAGTTCAATTCTGGCATCTGGGCCAATGCATCATGAATCGCCCGGTGATCTTGATCACCCTTATCGGCTTCGGTCCCGTTGTTCAACAGGCCGATGCGCGGATTATCGACGTGCATCACGCTTTGGGCGTAGTACTGCCCCATGACAGCATACTGAATCACGCTGAAGGGTTTAGTGTCGGCGTTAGCACCGACATCCAGCATCACGAAGCTCGACTGGTCGAGCTTGCGTAGGACCGGCAGCGTCGTGGTCAAGCCGGGACGTTCCACGCCCTTGATGCGGCCCACGATCAACAGGCCCGCCGTTAAGACGGCCCCGGTGTTCCCAGCCGAAAAGAAGGCGTCGGCTTGGCCTTCCTTGACCGCTGTCGCAGCCAAGACGATGCTGGAGTTTTTCTTCCGCCGAACCGCCCGGACGGGTTCATCGCCCATGGCGATAACCTCCGGGGCGTCGACTAAGGTGATACGGGTCTGGTCCTGTAAGAGTGGTTGGACCTTAGTCTTTTGCCCGTACAGCAAGAATTCTAAATCCGAATAGGCGTCGCGGGCTAACTCGACACCCTTGACGATTTCGTCGGGGGCGTAGTCGCCCCCCATGGCGTCAACGGCAATTTTCATGAACTTTCGTCTCCTTCATTAATCCATGGTTGTAGGTTGGTGCGCCGTGGTGGTCAAAAAGGCCGCCACGGCTAAATTAGCGGGTTGTTCCGCCCAGTTGGGTTCGGTCACCACGACCTTAGCCACCTGCTGGGCCACGCTGAGTACGTTAATGTCGGCCACGGGGTCACCGACCTTGAAGTCGGGCACCCCGGACTGCTTGCGGCCCAACACATCACCGGGCCCGCGCAATTCCAGATCCCGTTGTGACAGCACGAAGCCGTCGGTGGTCGTGGTCATCGTGGTCATCCGTTCGATGGCCAGTTGGTTCTTCGGGTCGGCTACTAAGATACACTGCGAGGCCTTTTGTCCCCGACCGACCCGGCCACGGAGCTGGTGCAACTGCGCCAGCCCAAAGTGGTCAGCGTCGTAAATCAGCATCAACGTGGCGTTGGGCACGTCGACACCGACCTCGATGACGGTCGTCGCCACTAACACCTGAAACTCATTGGCCTTAAAGGCCGCCATAATGGCATTTTTTTCATCATTTTTCATCCGACCGTGGAGCAAGCCCACCCGGTAGGTCGGCTCGAACTCCGCTTGGAACCGTTGGTAAATCGCCTGGGCGTTCTTCATGTCGACCGCTTCAGATTCTTCGATCAGCGGCGTGACCACGTAGGCCTGCGACCCGGCGGCCAGTTGCGTCTTGACTTCTTGGAGCATATTGGCTTCCTGGTTACTACGAATCCAGGTGGTCTTGATGGGCTGTCGGCCGGCCGGTAATTCGTTGATTATCGACACATCCATTTCGCCATACGCCGTAATCGCCAACGTCCGGGGAATCGGTGTCGCCGTCATCGCTAGAATGTCGGGCTGGGCCCCCTTCTGGCGTAACGCTTGGCGCTGGTTGACCCCGAAGCGGTGTTGCTCGTCGATGACCGCCAAGCCTAAATGACGGTAGTGCACGTCTGGTTGAATCAAGGCGTGGGTGCCAACGATCAGGTTGACCTCACCGTTCGCAATCTGGGGCAAGAGCACTTTGCGGGCCGCCGGTTTGGTCGCTCCGGTCAGTAGCGCCACGTTGACTGGAAAATCGGCGAACAGGCGCGCCAAATTATTGGCGTGCTGCTCGGCTAAGATTTCCGTGGGGGCCATCAAAACGGTCTGAACGCCCGCCGTCATGGCGGCGTACATCGCGATGGCCGCCACTACCGTCTTCCCGCTCCCCACATCGCCTTGCAGCAACCGGTTCATGTGGACCGGCCGTTTCAGGTCGAAGCAGATCTCGTTGACCACTTTTTTCTGCGCGCCGGTCAGTTCATAAGGCAAACTAGTGATAAACGCCCGCAACTGGGCTAAATCATAGGTTAATTCCTGGCCATACAGCGTATGGTCCTGTTGCTTCATAATCTGCAAACGCAACTCGAACAAGAAAAATTCCTCGAATTTTGCCGTGCGCCGAGCTGCTTTGGCCGCCACGGCGTCGGCCGGGAAATGCATGTCGTGAATCATCTGTTGACGATGCAACAAGCGGTACTTGACCCGGACAGGCTCCGGAATCAAATCGACGATGGTCGGGGCATAAGCATCGTAGGCGGCCACCACCAATTTCTTAATGGTGGCTTGGCGAATCTCCTTATTGGCCGGGTAGATCGACCCCATCGCCCCGTTGGCACTGCTTAACAGCTTCATGCCAGATAAGCTTTGCCGTTTGGCGTCAAAGCGCCCGTACACCACTAAGTCGTGGCCAACTTCCATCTGGTCTCGCAACCAGGGCTGGTTGAAGAACGTCACGGGGATAATCTGGTGATCGTCTAAAAGCAACTGGAAATTCAACCGGCTCTTCTTACGACCGAAACGGGTCACGACCGGTTCCGCAGCGACAGTTCCTTTCAAGGTCACCTTGGCCTGATCGGTCAACTCACTGGGATCTTTGGCCTGCAGATCTTCATAACGGAAGGGAAAGTAGGTCAACAGGTCGTTGATGTTTTCAATGGCCAGTTCCTTTAGGGCAGTCACTCGCTTGGGGCCCACCCCGCTCAGGGCACTCACCGAATCATTTAAACTCACCATGCTGCGTCACCTCCCACTTCCTATGATAAAAAAGATTGGACACGCGTGTCCAATCTTTTTTAGTGCCAACTGATTATTCCACCGAAATCAAGAATGGGTAAACCGGTTGGTCACCTTCATGAACTTCCGTTTCGAGGTCGCCATCGAGGTCGGCGATTTGTTGCTGTAATTGGTCCGCAACGTCTGCCGTGGTGTCGGCACCGTAAATAATCGTGACGATTTCACTATCGTCATCCAACATGGCCTTAACCATCGCCACAGTCGTCTTTAACAGGTCCGTATCCGTAGCCTTGATGGTCCCGTCCACGATCCCCATGTAATTGCCTTCCTTGATGGTCAAACCATCCAGTTCGGTATCGCGAATCGCGTGCGTGACCTGACCACTCTTGACCGTGCTCAGGTTATCTTCCATCGCGGATTGGTTATCATCCAATTCAGCATCCGGATTATAACCCAACATCGCCGTCATTCCTTGCGAAATGGACTTGGCGTGCACGATCACCGTCGGAATGTCCGCCACATCGGCAGCCTGTTCCGCGGCTAAGAAAATGTTTTTGTTGTTGGGTAAGACGATGGCGCGCTTAGCCTTCGAGGCGTTGATAGCGTCCACGATGTCTTGAGTGCTTGGGTTCATGGTTTGGCCCCCTTGCACTACGTGGGTTACCCCTAAGCTCTTGAAGAGCGTGGCTAACCCATCCCCGGCAACAATGGCGATAATCGCCGTATCCGAGGCCGGCTGTTCCGCCGTAGCCACGGGCGCGGCCGCTGCCGTAGCGGCTGCGGCCGGTTGTTCGTCGTCATCTTTTTCCATGATGGTCTCTTGTTGCATCCGCATGTTGTCGACTTTGACCTTAGCCAAGTCACCATACTCCTGCCCCCAAGCAATGACCTTGCCCGGGTGTTCCGTATGCACGTGGACCTTCACGATTTCATCGTCGTTGACCACCAAAAGAGAATCCCCGAGGTCGGCGAGGTACTTGTAAAAGGTATCGTAATCGAATTTATGGTCGACCTGCTTGCCGCGACCAATGCGCACCATGATTTCGGTACAGTAACCGTACTTGATGCTGGCCGGGTCTAATTTACCTTGGGCACTTTGGTGGTGGGCAGCGTTGATCATTTCATCCATCTCGGCATCGTCGGGTTGGTAATCATCGTTCTCCGCCACGCGGCCGTTCAACGAATCATCGAAGGCGCGCAATACGAAGGTCAGCCCTTGACCACCAGAGTCGACCACGCCGACCTGCTTTAAGACCGGTAAGAGGTCTGGTGTCGTCGCCAAGGCATCAGCAGCAGCCTTGTTGACCGCATCCATCACGACCAACACGTCGTCGGTCTGCTTAGCGGCGTCTAACCCGGCTTGAGCCCCTTCACGTACGACCGTCAAGATCGTACCTTCGGTAGGCTTCATGACCGCTTTATAGGCCGTTTCTGCCCCGGCGGCAAAGCCGTCAGCGAGGTCCTGGGCCGTTAACGTGGTCTTCTTAGCGAGCTTACGCGAAAAGCCGCGGAAGATCTGGGATAAGATCACCCCTGAATTTCCCCGGGCCCCCATGAGCAGACCCTTAGCTAAGGCTGTTGCTAAGTCGCCCACGGCGGTACTTTCGGCATCACGTTCGTACTTGGCCCCACTGGCCAGTGACAGGCTCATGTTCGTCCCAGTATCCCCATCGGGAACGGGAAAAACGTTTAATGAATTAATAAAATCTGCATTTTGGTTTAGTTTTTGCGAGGCGGCCTGAACCATCTTACCAAACTCAAGATTAGTAATCTCTGTTACTTTCAACTAAGTATCCTCCTTGACTTTCGGTCGTCCGGTTGGCTAATCCGCCAATACCCGCACTCCTTGGATAACAACGTTCACTGAATTGGCGGTAACGCCGAGCATTGTTTCCAGGTTGTACTTTACCTTGGATTGAACGTTACGTGACACTTCGGAAATCTTGGTGCCATAGCTAACGATCACGTAGACGTCAATGGCCACGCCGTTGTCCTCTTGGCGAACAACGACGCCACGTGCATAGTTCTCACGACGCAGGATGTCATTTACGTTATCCCGAATCTGGTTCTTGCTTGCCATGCCCACGACACCATAATTGTCAGTCGCGGCGCCCCCAACTACGGTCGCAATCACTTCATTGGTAATATCAATTGTTCCGTACTGAGTCTTAATCTTTACGGCCATGGAAATAGCCTCCTTGTCAAAGAATAGAATCTTAACAGAAATTAATCTTACCACAACCAACCGAAAAATAGAAATAGGAACACTAAAAACCACGGGGTAGCGGTAATTAACTGTCAAGTAATAATCCTTGAAAGAAAAGATTGCGTTCGGGAAAGTTCTATGGTAAATTAGTCAGGTGAGCAAAAAGCATCTGCTTTTTTTAAAAGTAATAAATCCACAAAGGAGGGTTTACGCCATGGCAAAAGATTTTCTGAATGGTAAGCGGACACGCTTCGGTAACAAGCGTTCCCACGCCTTGAACGCATCTCGTCGTGCTTGGAAGCCGAACTTGCAAAAGGTTCGCATCTTAGTGGACGGTAAGCCAAAAAAGGTTTGGGTCTCTGCCCGGACTCTGAAATCAGGTAAGGTAACCCGCGTTTAAGTTAAACACGGTTTATAACACGAATGCATGTTTAACTGGTCACGTGATCGGCAAACATGCATTTTTTGTCACTTAAAATTAACGAAAAAAGTCGTGAGCCGCCCCCAAACGGGACGCTCACGACTTTATTTTTTGCTCTTAGCTAGGCTGCTGGCCCCCAAACACGGCCCCCTGTGAGCTTTAACCGTGCCGCGACTCATAGGCGTCACAACTTTGAATCACGCACAATAGTCCGGTATCGAACTGAAAACTCCCTGTCTCGCCGACAAACTCGTTACTGGCGAAGGAAATCGCGTACGGAATGGGTTCATCGTGCAACTCGTATTTTTCGTCGGTCAAACTCAAATGGTCGATCGGCGTTAACGGGATAAACGCCAGGTACTGTTTATCGGCTTCCTTATGGATCGTGTACTGCCCTGGTAAAAAGTACGAGATGGTGTTTTGCTTATCGATCAAGCGAATCCGGCTGGCATAGGTCTTGTACTGCGGTTCCAAGACCAAAAACAGGTTAGCCAGGAAATGGTCCAAGCGACCACCCGTGGCCCCGTAAATGTCAACTCGGTCAGCATGGTAGTCACGAAAAGCGACCATGACGGCCATCTGGGTGTCCGTAAAATCCTTTTCCGCTTGCGCCGACCGCACGTCCTTAACGTTGCGGCGAACCTGCTGGAGCTCCGTGGGCTGTAGAGAATCAAAGTCACCGATTGCCGCCACGGGCTGAATATGGTGTTCGATCAACCGTAAGGTCCCCCGATCGACCCCAATCCAAGTCCCAGGAATCTGGGTCAGATCAGCGGGCCAATTGGCCTTAGGACCCCCTACTAACAGATTAAACGTTCCCCCCCGTAACATTACTTAGTCGCGTCCTTTAAGGCTTGGACCCGAGCAGCCGGGTCATCGGCGTTGAAGACGTACGAGCCGGCAACGGCCACCGTGGCCCCCGCTTTGGCACAGTCGACAACGGTCTGGTCGTTGACCCCACCGTCGATTTCGATATCGAAGTTATACCCTTTTTCGCGCTTGATAGCGTCTAATTGGGCGATTTTTTCCACGGTACTTGGCAGGAACTTCTGGCCGCCAAACCCAGGGTTGACCGTCATGACCAGCACTTGGCCGACCATGTCTAAGACCGGTTCAATAGCGCTGACTGGCGTGCCTGGGTTAATCACGACTTCCGGGGTGACCCCGGCGTTTTGAATCATCTGTAAGGCCCGGTGAATGTGCGGCGTGGCTTCGACGTGGACCCCGATGATGTCAGCACCGGCCTGAGCAAAATCGTCCACGAACCGTTCTGGGTTTTGGACCATCATATGAACATCTAAGACCATCTTGGTGATTGGCCGAATGGCTTTGACCCAACCGGGACCGTAAGACAAGGCGGGCACGAACTGACCGTCCATGATGTCGATGTGTAAGACTTCGGCACCGGCTTGGTCGACCTTTTCGATGTCTGGCTGTAAGTTGACATAATCTGCACTTAAAATGGATGGCGCTACTTTAATCATAAATTCTCTTCCTCATTTCTTCTTATGGTAAACAGGTTTTTGGTTCTTTAACAACGTCACTAATTGTAAATAGGTCGCGTACCGACTCTGCAGGACGGTTCCCGCGTCGACGGCGGCTTTGACCGCACAATTCGGTTCGTTGATGTGCACGCAGCCCCGAAAACGACACTGCGGGGCTAAGGCCGCAAATTCCGGAAAATATTGCCCCAGTTCGCGGTAGTCCAGCGTTAACGTGTCGTACGACGAGAAGCCGGGGGTATCGGCCACTAACCCGCCGGCAACGGGCATCAGACTGACCTTACGCGTCGTATGACGGCCCCGGTTCAAGGCCGTCGAGATTTCCCCCGTGGCAAGTTTCAAGTCGGGGGCGATGTGGTTCAATAACGTCGACTTGCCGGCCCCCGTTTGCCCCATGATCACGGACACGCGGTCCTTGAGCAACTCACGCAATTGGGCTAAGCCCGTCTGTTCAAAAGGTTGTGCCGTGAGGATGACTGGGTAACCAATTTCTCGGTAGCCGGCCGCCAAAGTCTCAAATTTGGCGATTTCTGCCGGCGTAATCAAATCGGTCTTGGTAAAGTAGATGACCGGCGCAATCTGACTAATCTCTAAGGCAATCAACTGCCGGTCCAAGAGGTTAGTCGAAAAGTCCGGCGCCTTGACCGCCGTGACCACGATACCTTGGTCGACGTTGGCGACCGGTGGCCGGGTCAACGCGTTGTGCCGGGGTAAAATCTTTAAGATGTACCCTTCTTTGGGCGTCTCGCTTTCAAATTCCACTCTGTCACCCACCAACGGCGTGATGCGCTTCTTGCGAAAATTGCCCCGGGCGCGGGTTCGGTACAGTGTGCCATCACTAAACACATCGTAAAAGCCGCTTAACGATTGGCGAATCTGTCCTTCCATCGATGCACCTCCTTCATAAAAAAGCTCAGTCCCCTTATATTATAAAAGAACTGAGCTTTAAATGCAGGTTTTTTCTTAATTTTTCGTGACGTGTTTGTCTTCGGCAATCACGCTACCATTACGCACAATCTTATAAGCCCCGGGCTTTCCGCTGGTCAGGGTGAACGGTAAGGTCACCGTGGTGTCATCGGTAATGGTCAGTTGTTTATAAATTGAACTGTCCTGGTGGTCCTGATCCTTTAAGTAAATTTGGATCAAGTTCTCGCTGGCTGATGACACGGATGAAGAACTACTCTCATCACTGTCGTCATCGTCATCATCATCGTCCGAGCTACTCGAGCTGGTGACACTGCTATCAAATGGGATTTTGACCTTCACGTTGAACTGGTCGGTCTCCGATGCCTGTTCTTCGGGCCCGCGTGACAGAGTCAACGTGATCTCATCACCCTCTTGAACCACGGCCCCTTCCCCCGGCGATTGCCGGATGACCTTGCCCTTGGCCACATCGTTTGAATAGGCGTAGCTAAAGGCCAGGTTCAGGTTGTGGCTTACCGCATAATCTTGGGCTTGGGCCTTGGTCTTGGCGGTCAAGTCACTGAGCGTCACGGTCTGCGACCCAGTCGACACGGTAAAAGTCAACGTGACGTTTTTGGGTACCACGCGCTTCCCCGCACTCACACTTTGTTGCATGATTCGACCGGCCGGCACACTGGTCGAGTGGACCGACTCACGGTTCACTCGGAACCCCAAGGCTTGTAGCTTCGCAGCTGTACTGGCATAAGCATCCCCCTGGTAATTCGCCAGTTTATACTTCTGCGGTCCCGTGCTGACCCAGAGGTCGACCTTAGTGTTTTGCTTGAGCTGGGTCCCGGACCGCGGCTCCGTGCGTACGATATGGTGCCGTTTGATCTTAGCACTGGTCGTTTGGTGGATTTTCCCTAGTTTCAAGTGAGCCGCCTTCAACGTGGTCTGTGCACTCGCCGTTTGGCGGTCAATCACGTTCGGCACGCTGGTCATCTGGGGCCGGAACAACGCGACCCCAATGAGAATTCCCACCAAGAGGAAGAAGAGGGTCACCGCGACCCAAATCAATCGGTACCGCAATGGGTGGCGTTTCTTGTAGCGCACCTTACCCGCAACATCGCTCGTGGGTGGGTCGCTGGCTGCCGTCGCTGCGGAAGCCGCAGAATCGGCGGCAGAAGCCGAATTGTTCGCCGTAAGACTACTCAACGCACTGACGGGGAGCACCTTGGTCTCGCCGCCATCATCCGACTGGGGCGTAAACCGGGCTTCACCCGCCCGGTCCGGTGACAACGTCGTCTGTAAGTCACTGGCCATCGCAGCCACGTCGGCGTAGCGGTCTTCGGGGCGCTTAGCCGTAGCCTGATAGATCACGTTTTCTAACGCTTGAGGAATGGTCGAATCCACGGCGCGCACGGACGGAATGTCAGCTTGGAAGTGCTTCAACGCAATCGAGACCGCCGTCTCCCCCTCAAAGGGTACCGTCCCGGTCAGCATTTCGTACAAAATAATCCCCAATGAATAAATGTCCGACTGTTTCGTCGCCATCCCCCCGCGGGCCTGTTCTGGTGACAGGTAGTGCACCGAACCTAGGACCGTGTTGGTCTGGGTCAGACTGTGTTCGGACAAAGTCACCGCGATACCAAAATCAGTGATTTTGGCCACTTGTTGGTCATCAATCAAAATGTTTTGGGGTTTCAAATCCCGGTGAATGATGCCGTGTGCGTGCGCCGTTTGGACCGCACTTAAAATCTGTTCCATGATTTGGATCACGTCAGCATGGGCGATGGGAAAGTGCGTCTTGATATAGGCCTTGAGGTCCATCCCTTTGACGTACTCCATAACCAAATACTGCATGCCATTCTCTTCGCCCACGTCATAGACTTGCACGATGTTAGGATGTAACAGTTCGGTGGCTGCCAACGCCTCACGTTGGAAGCGCCGGATGGTGTTCGGATCATCACGGAGATCCAAGCGTAAGAGCTTCACGGACACGTCACGGTCTAAAATCAAATCGTGAGCCAAATACACGTTGGCCATGCCACCCTCGCCCAGCGCCCGTAAAATTCGATAACGCCCGTTTAGGGTATACCCGGTCCGCATCAGCTCGCCACCTTCCCCGTGCGGTTCACCACGATGAGAACGGTAATGTTGTCCAGCCCCCCAGCCGCGTTGGCTAGGGTTACCAGCTCGTCACACTTTTGGGCTTCGGTCTGGTCACGAAGCAGGACCGTCTTGATCTGGTCGTCACTGACCATGTTGGTCAACCCGTCGGTACACAGCAATAGTTGGTCGTCGGTCACCAACGGATACACGTTCAAATCAAAGTTGGCGTCGGTCGAAATGCCTAATGACCGCACGATAATGTTCTTTTGCGGGTGATGGCGGGCCGCCTGACGGCTAATCTCGCCACGTTTGACCAACTCATTGACCAGCGAATGGTCTTCGGTCAATTGGCGTAAGTGACTCTCGCGCAGCAAGTAAGCTCGGGAATCCCCGATACTGGCCACCACGACTGCCGTCGGAAAGTACACCGCCGCCACCAGGGTGGTCCCCATGCCGCTTAAATCGGCAAACTGGGCCGACTTTTCGATGATGGACCGGTTCTCGGCCGTAATCTGGTTGCTCAGCCAATCTTCGGCGGCCTGGGTACTGGACCACTCAGTCGCCTCAAAATCGTGGCCTAAGTGCGAAACGGCCATGGCGCTGGCCACATCGCCCCCCTGATGGCCGCCGATGCCGTCCGCAATCAATGCGAGGTGTTGCCCCGCCTGGTTGGTGAACACATCCACGTAATCTTCATTATCGGCCCGTTGCTTGCCAATGGCCGTTCGATAAGCCACTTCCATTACTGATCACCCCTAGTTTTTCCGTCGAAACGCACTGACGAAGAAGCCGTCCGTGTCAAAATCATCGGGATAAATTGACAGCGTTGCGGTTTCCCGGTCCGCCTTCACGTTCTTAGTCGTCGTCACCCGCACACTTTCAAAATTCGGGTGCGTAGCCAAGAATTGGGCCACCACGTCATCGTTTTCCGTAGCCAAGATAGTGCAGGTACTGTAGACTAGCGTCCCCTGCGGCTTTAATTTTCGGCTGACCGCGTCTAAGATCGCCAGTTGAATCGTTTGGAGATGTTCACTGTCTTGTGGCGTTTTATCATAGCGAATCTCCGGTTTCCGCCGAATCAAGCCGATTCCCGAGCAGGGCGCATCGACTAAAATCTTATCAAAAGTCGCGTCCGAAAACTCGGAATCGACCTTGCGGGCATCCAAAGCCATGGCGTTGACTCGGTCGGCGACTTGCAACCGCGCGGCGTTTTTAGCAATCAACTTGACCTTTTTTTCGTGTAGGTCTAACGCCGTCACCTGGCCGCCCTTTTCTGGATCCAAAGCCGCCGCAATCTGGGTGGTCTTGCCGCCGGGTGCTGCACAGGCATCTAAGACCTGATCACCGGGCTGCAACTGTAAGGCTTCGACCGGTAACATGGCACTTTCGTCTTGAATCGTCATTTGGCCCTGGTTGAAGAGCTCACTGCGACTAGCCGGTTGTCCGTCGAGCCGTAAGCCTTCGCCGGAAACTTCGCTTTCGGTAACGGTGAAGCCCGCCATTTCGAGTTCCGCCTTGGCCTCGGTTTTCGTGGTGACCGCCGTGTTAACCCGCACGGACTGGGCCGCCGGTTGGTTGATCGTTGCTAAGATACTTTGAGTCTTTTCGGCGCCTAACTGGTCCGTCAACCGCGTTACCAGCCAGGTCGGCATCGAATAGGTCACACTAAGGCGCTTCAACGGGTCGCTGATTTGGTTTAAATCGGGCACCCCTTGGCGGTCGATGGCGTGTAAGATTCCGGTGACAAATCGGCGAATCCCCTCGTGACCGTTGTCCTTAGCGAACTGAATCGCTTCATTAAAAATGGCGCGCTTGGGAATCCGGTCCAGATAGAGTAATTGGTAGAGCGCAATCAAAAGGGTATTTTCGACCCAGGGTTCTAACCGCTCGCCGGGTTTGACGAAACTGCGTAAATAGTAGTCCAACGTCAAGCGATGTTGGATCGTACCGTAGACCAAGTTGGTCAAGAGCCGCCGGTCGGCATCGTTCAAGTCGCTTTTGGCGATCATCTTATCTAATTGTAAATTGGAGTAGGCGCCATTGGCCACCCGAGTCAAACTTTCAACCGCTAATGCGCGGGGATTATCTTTTGTCATTATTTCGCCACCTGTTCGCCCACTGTGAGCGTGTCCGTTGAACCGTTCAGAAAGTCTGTGATACTTAACTTGGGCTTACCAGCCGGTTGCAGTTCATCAATTGCTAACACCCCGTGCTCCCCCGTTGCGATAGCCAAATGGTGCTTATCATGACTAACTAGGCACCCGGGGACTAAATCAGTCGTTTGGTCGAGGACCCGCACTTGCCACAGCTTAGTACGCACCCCATTCAAGTAGAGATGGGCCGTAGGGTGCGGGCGTAAAGCCCGGACCTTGCAGTCAATCAAATGAGCGCTTAAGTTCAGGTCGACGCGTTCTTCTTCCGGCTTGATGGTCGGGGCAAACGTGACTTTCTCCGGGTCCTGTTCGACTGGCGTAATGTCGCCTGCTAAGAGTTTCGGCAACGTCTCTAATAACAGGTCGCGTCCCAAATCACTCAACTTGTCGAACATACTGCCCACGTCGTCTTGGTCGGTAATTGGAATGGCCCGTTGAGCTAACACGTCGCCCGCGTCCATTTTTTTGACCATGAACATGATGGACACGCCAGTTTCGGCATCCCCGTTCATGATGGCATAGTGCACGGGCGCTCCGCCCCGATACTTCGGGAGTAAGGAGGCATGGACGTTGACTGCCGCGACCTTGGCCGCTTTTAACAGCTTGGTCGGCAAGAACTGCCCAAAGGCGGCCGTCACGATCAGGTCAGGAGCTAACGCAATCGCTCGGTCCAATTCGGGACTACCGCTCAATTTGGCGGGTTGAAGCACTTCTAAGCCGTTCGCTACGGCAACTTGTTTGACCGGTGAAGCGGTCAAGACGTGCTTGCGGCCCACGGGGCGGTCGGGTTGAGTCACCACGGCTAAGACGTCGTAATCGTGGTCGATTAAACTTTGTAAAATGGGCGCGGAAAACTTCGGCGTTCCCATAAAAATAACTGAGGTCATTTAGGCACCATACTTTCTGATTATTGATTCTTACATAAAATTCATCGGTTCAGCATCAATGGCCACAGCGAGTCCTCGCGGTGCGCGCTGGGAGCCTTGCCGAATCTGGTCTAAGACCGCTTTTAAATGTGGTTCGTGTTTATATTTGATTACCACTTGATAATAATACTTCCGCTTGACCCGCGCAATCGCCTTGGGCGTCGGGCCCAGGATAATCGCCTGGTCGCTTAAACCTTGCTTGACGGCGGCTAAGATCTGATACATCGCTTTGGCCGCGACGCTTTCATCTTCGTGGCTCGCCGTGAGCTGAATGGCGTAGTAGTACGGCGGGTAATTGCCCTGGTGGCGCATGTGCATCTCAGTCACGAAGAACCGTTCGTAATCCTGCGTGCGTGCTAGTTGAATGGCGTAGTGATCAGGGTTAAAGGTCTGGATGTAGACTTCACCGGGCTTCTCCGCCCGACCGGCCCGACCACTGACCTGGGTCAACAGTTGAAAGGTCCGCTCACTAGCCCGAAAGTCGGGCAAACCCAAAGCCGTGTCGGCGTTTAAGACCCCGACTAGCGTGACGTTGGGGAAGTCCAGCCCTTTGGCAATCATCTGGGTCCCTAACAAAATATCTGCATCGTGCTGCCCAAATTGATTGAGCAACTTTTCGTGGGCCCCCTTGCGCCGCGTCGAATCTACGTCCATCCGTAAGATACGGGCCGTGGGCAACAACTTTTGCAAGGCGGTTTCGACCTTTTGGGTCCCGGTACCGTAGTAACGAATCTTCCGGCTACGGCAATTGGGGCAGACCGTCGGCACAGCTTCTTCATGCCCACAATAGTGGCACTTCATGACCCGCGGGTTCACGTGGTAGGTCAACGAAATGTCACAGTTCGGACACTTCAAGACAAAACCACAGTCCCGACACATCATAAAGGAAGAAAAACCACGGCGATTCAACATCAAGACGACTTGTTCGTGCCGGTCGAGCCGGTCTTGAATCGCCGTGAGTAGCGGCGCGGAAAAATCGTCATCGCCCTGGTGTTGCTTGAGTTCAGCGCGCATGTCGATGATATGGACCGTGGGCAGCGGCCGGTCGTTGATCCGGTGCGCCAACACTAAGCGGGTGTAGAGCCCCTTGGCGGCCCGCGCTCTGGTCTCTAACGACGGCGTGGCACTCCCTAACACCACCGGGCAATCGTGATACTTGCCCCGCCATAATGCCACGTCGCGGGCATGATAGCGCGGATTTTCGTCTTGCTTATAACTGCTTTCATGTTCCTCATCCATGATGATGAGGCCCAAATGTTGAATCGGCGCAAAGACCGCCGAGCGGGCGCCCACGACCACGGTCGCTTCGCCGCGGTCAATGCGGCGCCACTCGTCATACTGTTCGCCCTTGGACAGACCGCTGTGTAAGACTGCCACTCGTTGGCCGAAGCGGGCCTTGACCCGGTTGGTCATCTGCGGCGTCAACGCAATCTCGGGGACCAGCATCAACGCACTACGGCCCTGTTGCAACGCCACGGCGATGCTTTGCAAATAAACCTCCGTCTTGCCACTTCCGGTCACGCCTTCCACCAAGAAGTTTTTGGCTTGGCGCTGGGTGACAGCCGTGGTAATGGCATCTACGGCGGCCTGCTGTTCGGCGTTCAATCGTAACGGTGTCGTGGGTTTCACTGGTTGTTGAAACGGATCACGGTAGACTTCAAGTGGCGTACGCTTGAGCCAGCCTTTGGTCTCCGCCCCCCGAATCACCGCTGAGCTGACCCCCGCAGCGTGGGCTACCTTGGCCTGCGGCACCGGATGGTCAGGCAAGGCTTGCAGATAGGTCAGTAAAGCCGCCTGCTTCGGCGCCCGCGTGGCCACGCTTTGTTTGAGGTCTTCCAGTTGTTGTGGGGCCAAAGACGTGGTGATCCCCGGGGTGGTCTTGACGCTAGCCTTGTCCTTGACTTGATAAGTCACCGTAACCTTGCCAGCGCGACGTAACTTCAACAGGCCCGCTACCGTGTCTGTGTCGAGTTTACTGGTATCGAAGTCGCGCGCCGCCCCGTCAGGAAAGTACACGGCCCGTTCCGTAGCCGTCAATTCGTTGGTCGGGACGATTTGACGTTCAACGGAGGCCTTCAATAAGTTAGGCAACATCGTTTGGATACAGGTGATGCGAAAGGCGTAAGTCGTTTGGGCCAGCCAATCGGCCAATTGTTGGAGCTCTGGGTTCAAGACCGGCGCCAAGTCTAACACGGCGCGAATCGACTTTAACTGGCCCTCATACTGTGTGCTGGTCGTAAAGCCCACGACGACGCCCGAGACCACCCGGTGGCCGAACGGGACCGTCACACGCATCCCCGGTTGGAGTTGGTCGGCCAATTGATCCGGGATCGCGTACGAATAGGGGTCGTTGGTCTGCATGGTTGGCACGTCCACTAAAACTTGTGCAATTTGTGCCATCGTCATCCCGCCCTCATTTCTCTGTAAAAATTTTCGCCACGTGTTCGATTAGGGCCGTGGCGATGGCCCGTTTACTGGTAATGGGTGTCTGGTCGCGGTGACCGTCTTTAAACAAGAAGGTCACCTGGTTATTATCACCGTTGAACCCGATTCCTGCCTGCGAAACGTCGTTAGCGACCAATAAGTCCAGGTGCTTAGTCGCTAGTTTCTTCTGGGCGTTAGCTAACAGGTCCTGGGTCTCGGCAGCAAAGCCAACCACGACCTGGTCAACACGCTTGCGTTGGGCGACTTCCCGTAAAATATCGGGCGTCTTCTTCAACGTTAACACCAGCTGATCGTTATCCGCACTTTTTTTGATTTTTTGCTCTGCTTGGTGTAGGGGTTGAAAATCCGCCACGGCCGCGGCCATGATGACCCCATCGGCTTTTGGCAACCGGCTGATGACTGCTTGTTCCAGGTCCTGGGTGCTTTCAATCGGCACCACGGTCACCCCACTGGGCGCTGATAACCGTGTCGGAGCCGTGATCAGCGTCACGTCAGCACCGGCTTGTTGGGCCGCAGCCGCCACCGCGTAGCCCATCTTCCCCGATGAGCGGTTGGTCAAAAAGCGGACCGGGTCTAAAGCTTCTCGCGTTCCCCCGGCCGTGACCAGGAGTTTCTTCCCGGCCAATGGCGTGGCCGTCGCCGCTGTAGCAGTCAATTGAGCCACGATATCGGCCGGCTCCATGAACCGGCCGGTCCCGGCATACCCTTCGGCGAGCATCCCCGTTACGGGCGCCAGCACTGTCACCCCATCGGCGATGAGTTGCTGCCGGTTACGTTGGGTCGCGGGAGCCTGCCACATATGCGTGTTCATGGCCGGGACCACGACTTTAGGCGCCGTGGTCGCTAACCAGGTCGCACTGGCCACATCATCAGCTAGGCCGTTGGCCAGTTGGGCCATCAAATTGGCAGACGCCGGGGCCGCTAACGCTAGATCCGTCCAATCGGCAAGTTCGATGTGGTTGATTTGACCATCGGCGACCCACCAAGTCTCATCGGTCAAGACCGGGGCCTTGGTCAACGCCGCCAAAGTCGCTGGCGTCACAAACCGACTCGCCGCAGAGGTGAGAACGACTCGGACCGTAGCCCCCGCCCGCTGTAGGTCTCGGGCCAGGATTGCGCCCTTATAACTGGCGACACTCCCACTAATGGTCAACGTTACGTGTTTATCCTGAAACATCTTTGCCCTCCCATTCCTGAACAAAAAGGCCAGATTACCCACTGGCAACCTGGTCTCTTCTCCGCACTCAACTTAGGCGTTCAAATCCTTTTCGTCCGGATCGATCATTAACGCCCCGGCCGCAATTTCTTCTAAGGCTTTCCCAATCGTCTTGGGCGACTTGTATTCTGCCAACAACGGCTTGGCGTGGGCGTCTAATTCGTGGGCCCGCTTGCTCGCCAACATAATCAACGAGTACCGTGAATCCACTTGTGCTAATAAATCATCAACTGAAGGATAAAGTAGCATGTCTATTCGTCTCCAATCATTTGTTCATAATCCGGCATCACCCGGGTGACCCGCAACCGTTCACTGCGAATAATCGTCTGGATGCGTTCGACCGCCTTGCCAACCTCATCGTTGACCACGGCATAGTCGTAGTTGCGCATCATCCGAATCTCACCCACAGCTTTTTTGATCCGCTTATTGATCACGTCCATGGCATCCGTGCCCCGACCAATCAAACGGTGTTCTAATTCCATCAAATCAGGTGGCGTTAAAAAGACAAAAACAGCGTCCGGGCAATTTGCTCGCACTTGCATCGCGCCATTGACTTCAATCTCTAAGAAGACGTCTTTTCCCTGATCGAGGGTCTCATTAACATATTTTAACGGCGTGCCATAGTAGTTGTCAACATACTTGGCGTATTCAAGCATTTCACCGTTGCGAATGTTCTCTTCGAATTCTTCCTTAGACACAAAATAATAGTCGACGCCGTTAACTTCCCCTTCGCGGGGCTTACGAGTCGTCATCGAAATGGAGTAGGAAAAATCAGCTGCACCCGTTTCAAACAGCGCCTTACGGACCGTTCCTTTTCCGACTCCCGAAGGCCCCGAGAGTACAATGAGCATTCCACGTTTCGCCATTGTCTAAAAATCCCTTCATTATTTGAATTCTAGTCGGCTCGCCCGCCCGGTTAAGGACGCGGTGGGCGCTTAATCTATAGTTTACTATACTACCACTAATTAAGGGGCTATGGCTAGTTTTAGCGGGAATTTCTCGAAAAAGCCGGCTAAAAAAAGGCCTTGCAATTTCAAACACATGTTCGTATAATAAAAATACAAACAAACGTTCGAGGTGATCAGCATGCTTAATTCCGCTGCCAGTCGGTTGAAACCTTTGACCGAGCGGGCGACCTTAGTTTATCAGGAACTCTTTAATTCGTTGCCCGTGATCGCGGGTCAGGTGGTCTATCCCCAACTGCCCGCTTTTCAACTGACCTACTTTTTACAACAAGCTTTGATGCGCCACTACCACGTGACGTTACAATTCAAAGCAGCGCCACAAGTCGCGCCCATGACCGTCACCGGTTACCTGCAGCAAGATGTTGCCGGTCACCTCATTTTAAAATCGCCCCATCTTATCACTATCGTGACCCCCGCGTTGCTCCGTAGCATTCGCCGGGTGGCCCGGTAAAAGTGAGAGTTCGGGACAAAACACTAAAGTGCACCCTTTTAGATGGAAAATCCATTTAAAAAAGGTGCACTTTTTAAATTATTCGGTGACTCTAATGGTGTCGAAACGGACGCCAAAAGTCAGGTTATTGCGCGCTTTCTTTTGGCGTTTTCAAGCTAGTTATTTCGCTTTAGCCTTGGCTTCATCGGCTAGCGTCAATAGTTCGTGAGCGTGTTCCACCGCCAATTTGGTGACCTGAGTTCCCGCTGACATGCGCGCGAGTTCATCGACCCGCTTGGCGGCACTGAGCCGCGTCAACTTGGTCTCCGTTCGGTCACCAACGATTTGTTTAGCAATAAAGAAGTGGTGGTCGGCCATCGCGGCCACCTGCGGCAAATGGGTGATGCACAAGACCTGCGAGTTACGGGCAATCCCACTAATCTTTTCGGCAATCGCCTGGGCGACCCGGCCGCTGACCCCAGTGTCCACTTCGTCGAAAATAATCGACGTGACGCCTTGAGATTCCGAAAAGATGGTCTTTAAGGCCAACATAATCCGGGAGAGTTCTCCCCCGGACGCAATCTTAGCCAACGGCCGCATGGCTTCGCCAGGATTGGTCCGCAAGTAAAATTCCACGTGGTCGAGTCCCGTACGTAACAGCTTGTCACTGTGATCGAAGTGCACGGCAAAGACGGTCTTTGCCATGTAGAGTGCGGCCAATTCATGATGGATGGCTTTTTCCAGGCGCTTAGCGGCGCGCTGACGTTCGTCACTCAACTGGTCACCTAAGGTGTGTAACTCGGCGGCCTGCTTGGTCACCCGCTCTTCGAGGTCATCGGCCGTTTCGTCGGTGGCTTCCATACGTTTCAACTCGGCGGCAATCTTATCGTAGTACTTTAAGACTTGCGCCTCCGAGTCCCCGTACTTGTATTTCAACTGGTTGATGACTTCCAAGCGACGTTCGATTTCGTCTAGACGGCCCTCATCCCACTCTAAGGAATCAAGTTGTGACGACACGTCGCCCACCGCATCCCCCAGCGTATAGTAGGCGTTCTCCAGGCTCGTCGCAATTTGTTTGAAATCGTCGTCAAAGTCCGCAATCCCCTGCATGGCTTGCATCGCCTCACTCAACTGGTCGTTGACGCCGGGGACGGTATCTTCTCCGGTCAAGATCACCTGGGTTCGTTGCAAAGCATCGTTGATCTTTTGAAAGTTATCCAACCGGTCACGTTCGGCGGTCAACTGATCCTCTTCACCAGCTTGAAGTTGGGCGGCTTCGATTTCGTTGACCTGAAATTTCAACATGTCGAGGTGTTGGGCCCATTCCTTTTCGTTGGCCCGCCGGTTTTCTAGGGTGTGTTTTAATTTGGTGTAGGCTTGATATTTTGTCAAATAGGTCGCCGCGAGCTTTGCGACCTTAGCGCACGCGAATTCATCGAGCATCCCCAAATGTTTCTCCGGTTGCATCAGTTCCTGGTGTTCGTTTTGCCCGTGGATGTCCACGGCGGTTTCCCCGATACGCTTTAAGGTACTGGTATTGACTAGCATCCCGTTGACTCGGCACACGTTACGCCCGGTGCGATGAATCTCCCGTTGTAAAATGACACTGCCATCGTCGTGGTCGATCCCCAGGTCGTCTAAGACCCGGTAGGTCACCCCGTCCGGTGGAAAAGTAAAACTGCCTTGGATAACGGCCTTGGCCGTGCCGGTGCGGACAAAGTTGACCGAGCCGCGCCCCCCAGCGAGTAACCCGACGGCATCAATGATAATGGACTTACCGGCGCCGGTCTCCCCGGTCAACACGGTCATCCCGTTTTTAAAGGTCACGTCTAAGTGATCAATAATCGCAAAATTTTTAATCGACAGCTCTTGTAGCACGTCTTGGCCCCCTAAACTAAACGACCACCGCTACGTCGTCAGCTGAAGCTGGTCGGGAGTCGTGGTCGTCCGTGATCAATCCGCAAGCATGCGGTCAATCGTTTGTTCTAATTGTAAAGCACCCTGGTGGGAAACACAAATCGTGAGTACCGAACTGTCGTCCCCCACCGTGCCAAAGATAAAGTCATAGCGCATCTGGTCTAAGAGTGACGCAATCACCGGTCCGTTACCGGGCAAGACCTTCAGAATCGTGAATTGGTCCTGCACTGCAAAGGAGACGTAGGCGTTTCGGAGTGTGCGTTGCAACTTTTTTTGGGTATCGATCTTCTTTTGGACTGGTAAACTATACCGATATCCCCCGGATTCAGCCGGTAACTTTACCAGTTGCATCTCCTTAATATCGCGGGAAATGGTGGCTTGCGTGACCTGAATCCCCTCTGCGGCGAGTAACGCCACAAAGTCTTCCTGTCGTTGAATCTCGCGGGTCGTGAGTAATCGCTTCAATAATTGTTGTCGTTCTTGCTTCTTCACACCTAAGTCCCCCCTTAGTCGCTAAAATGCATAAATCTATCATATACCAGCGCTAAGCAATTGGGAAGTATATTCAATTTTCTCATAATCTAGTGCTTTAAGTCCGCATAGGCTGCCGTAACGGTCTTAGCGACCGACACGGTATCCGCACAAACTGCATCTTTATCAACCGAATGCAAGTGTATCAAAAATTCGATATTGCCCTCGCCACCCTTGATGGGGGAAAAATCGAGGCCCAACACACTGTACCCGTTAGCTAGTGCAAAGTCGATGATCTCTTGGATCACAGCCTCGTGGACGGCACGATCCCGGACGATACCGTGCGCGCCGACCTGGTCACGTTCGGCCTCGAATTGGGGCTTGATGAGCGCCGCCACGTCACCGCCAACCTTCAAAATGGCCTTCAACGGCGGCAAAATCATCTTCAACGAGATGAACGACACGTCGATTGACGCAAAGGTCGGTTGCCCGTGGGTAAAGTCACGCAATTGACTGTAGCGAAAGTTAGTGTGTTCCATTACGATGACCCGCGGGTCTTGCCGGAGTTTCCAGACTAACTGGTTACTGCCGACATCGAGAGCGTAACTCAACTTGGCTCCGTTTTGAAGCATCACGTCGGTAAAGCCCCCGGTCGACGACCCAATGTCTAAGACCACCTGGTCGGTGACGTCGATACCAAAAACTTCCAGGGCCTTGGCAAGCTTGAAACCGCCGCGCGACACGTACGGCAACGGATGCCCCTTGCGGTGAAGTTCAGTATCGATAGGCACTAACGACCCGGGTTTATCGAGCCGTTCTTCATTGGTCCCCAAAATCTCCCCGGCCATCACGGCGCGCTTGGCGTCGTCCAGCGAGGTGTAGAGGCCCTGCTCCACTAATAAATCTGCGACGCGTTTTTTCTTCATGCCTTCACCCGATCCGTTTTAAAGTAACTAAAGAATGCCGCTAATAAACTCGCATCTTGCCCACTCGGTAAGGCTTTCAGGGCTTTTTGTCCACTAGCGATCGTGTCGATCAGCGCCTGATTAGCGCCCTGTAAACCCAAGTGTCCGGGGTACGTGTTCTTGGCTTCGCCGGCGTCCTTTTGCGTGGCCTTGCCTAATTCTTCGGGCGTCGCCACGACGTCTAAAATATCATCGTAAATCTGAAAGGCCAGCCCAAAAGCATCAGCGAACCGTAAGTACGGTTGCCATTGCGCCGTGGGTAAGCCGCCCAGAATCAAGCCGGCTTCGACCGCGTAATGCAACAAAGCGCCGGTCTTTTCGCGGTGAAGCGTCTGTAACTGCGGCATCGACAGAGTCACTTGTTCGGACTGAATGTCGCGCGCTTGCCCCGCGACCATGCCGTTAGGACCAACCGCGTGGGCTAAGCCACTGACCAACGCAGCCTTGGTCTCACTAGGCAAGTCCGTGGCGGTCAGCCACTGAAAGGCCAGCGTCAACAACCCATCGCCGGCTAAGGTGGCCATCCCGGCCCCAAACTTCATGTGGTTCGTAGGTTCTCCGCGGCGTAAGGGGTCGTTGTCCATCGCCGGTAGATCGTCGTGAATCAGCGAATAGGTATGTAATAGCTCTAACGCCATCACGGGCCGCCAATCACGGTCATCGTCGAACTGGCCGCCGACCGTAGTCAACGTTGCCACCGTCAGTAACGGCCGCAACCGCTTGCCGCCAGCCAACAACGAGTACGTCATGGCTTCAGCCAGCCGGACGTCGGTGGTGTCTGCCTGCACCGCCGCGGCTAACGGCGCATTCAACCGGGGCACCCACGCCTGTTCAAAATCACTTAAGCGTTGACGTGCGTTACTGGGCATCCGTTTGGCCTCCCTGCGGCTTTTCAAATGGAACCTCCTGGTCGTTATCGTTCATCATGGTGGTCAACGTCTTTTCAGCGTCTTGCAGGGTCGTTTGCAACGTCTTACTCAACGCCACGCCCTTTTGGAATTGGGCTAAGGCCTGTTCCAAGGGGACATCACCTTTTTCCAATTGGGTCACGATGTTTTCTAAGGTACTCAAATTTTCTTCAAAGGTTGGTTTTGGTGCTTCTTCAGTCATGTTTAGCCTCCGTTGCTGGTTTAATAGTCTTGATTTCGGCTTCGGCCGTCCCGTCACTCAAGTGAATCGTGGCAGGTCCCGGCTTCAAAGCAGCCGTTTGACGAATAATCTGATCATCTTGTGTCACGTAACTGTATCCGCGGCTCATGATCTTCAACGGGCTCAAATAGTCCAATCCGCTAGCCAGTTGGGCCACGCGATTCTCCTGCGTCGTCAAGTACCGGTGAATCTCGTTGGTCAGCCGTTCCGTCGTGACCGTGACCTGTTGTTGGTCCTGGCGCACTAATGCTAGTGGCGTTTGACTCTGTAACCGTTGGGTGACCAATTGAACGCGCTGCTGGCGCTGCTGGAGTTGTAGTTGCATCCGCTGAGTCAACCCCTGTTGCGCGTTGTCCAGCCGCTGCACGTAGGTCTCGTATAACCGTTGTGGCTGTTGGAACACATAGCTGGTCATCAATTGGTTCAACCGTTCCTGGCGTAACTTGATGCGGTTAGCCATTGCGTTGACCAAGCGGGTCTGCTGTTGTTGGAGCTTGACCAACTCATCACTTAAGACCGGCACCGCCAGTTCAGCCGCTGCGGTCGGGGTTGCCGCCCGTACGTCAGCCACCAGATCGGCGATGGTGGTATCCGTTTCGTGGCCGACCGATGAAATCACAGGTAAGGTACTGGCCGCAATGGCCCGGGCGACCTTCTCCTCGTTGAACGGCCAGAGGTCTTCGATGGACCCCCCGCCCCGACCAATAATCAAGGTGTCAAAACTACCGTTGGCGTTAGCCCTGGTAATCTGACGCACGATGTCATCCGCCGCTTCTTGGCCCTGGACCAACGCCGGGTATAAGACAATCTGGGCGATGGGAAAACGTCGTTTGGTGGTCGTCATGATATCGCGAATCACGGCCCCACTCGGACTGGTCACCACGGCAATCCGCTTGGGAAAACGTGGTAACGCCTGCTTGGGCGCCGTGAACAGCCCTTCGCTAGCGAGTTTACGTTTCAATTGTTCATAGGCCTGGTAGAGTTGCCCCACCCCGTCTGGTTCCATGCGCTCCACGTAGACTTGATAGTTCCCACTGGGCCCATACAACGAGATACGGCCAACGACCAGGACCTTCATCCCCGTTTCGGGAGTGAACTTCAACTTTTCAAAGGCTGAGCGAAACATGATCGCGTTGATCTTAGCGTGGTCGTCTTTCAAACTAAAGTATTGATGCGCGTGCGGCCGTAACCGGAAGTTGGAAATCTCTCCGGTCAGATAGACCTTGCCCAAATAAGGGTCCATGTCGAACTTGCGTTTTAAATATTGGGTCAACGCTGTGACCGTTAAGTAATCAGTTGTTGCCACGTTGTTCCCTCCACTCACATAAATCCACGGTCTGTTGCATCAACGTTGCAATCGTCATCGGCCCCACACCGCCAGGTACTGGGGTGATGGCCCCCGCTACGGGACTGACCGCATCAAAGTCGACGTCGCCGGTCAATTTGCCCTGAGCGTCGCGATCCATGCCCACGTCAATCACGATGGCCCCCGGCTTCACGTCGGCAGCTTTAATCAAGTGGGTAATGCCCGTCGCCACCACCAAGACGTCGGCCGTCTTGGTCAGTGCCCGCAAATCTTGAGCGTAGCGGTGGGCGACCGTGACCACGAGATTGGCATTTAAGAGCAACGCCGCCATCGGCCGTCCGACAATGTTACTGCGTCCAACCACCACGGCCCGCTTCCCTGCCAGTGGCTGGTGGAGGCTCTTCAGCATGGTCATAATCCCCTGTGGCGTGCAGGATACGGGGTAAGGTCCGGGAAGATTCCCGAATAATTTGCCGGTATTCAGCGGATGGAACCCGTCAACGTCCTTTTCTGGGGCAATAGCGTCAAAAACTGCCCGCTCATCTAACCCTGCCGGGAGTGGTGATTGCACCAGGATCCCGTCGATTGTGGGATCGGCGTTGTATTCCGCCACGGCCGCCAATAATTCCGTTTGGCTGACCGTTGGTGAAAACGTCCGGACCACGGAACGAATCCCCAGTTGCCCGGCCTTCTTATGTTTATTACGAACGTAAATCGAACTTGCAGGGTCTGTCCCCACGATGATGACTGCTAGTCCGGGCGTAATCCCCCGTTGGGCTAGCTGGGCCACGCGTTGCTGGGTCTTTGCGTTCAGCTCACGGGCCAACTGTCTGCCATCAATGATGGTCGTCATGTTAACTTCCCCCGTCTCATAGTAAAGTAATTTCATCAGTGATTCTCATAAATGATCACCAATGTTGTCGGTGTCAGGTTACGGCACCCACAAAGTCATGTCTAATTCTAGCATATTTGAACTGAAAACGAACCCGGTCGGGTGCAAGAACCCGAAAAACTCCGAAAAAACACAAAACCGGCGCTTCAAGAACTCAAAGTCCTGAAGCACCGGTTAGTGATTATTTTTTTGATTGGGTGACCCTAAGACGTCACGTCAGGCACTGATTACGCTTGCGCGTCGTCACTGGCCTCGTCATCTAACGTGTGGGCCAAGACCCCGTTGATGAACCGCCGCGACCGGTCATCACTAAAGTTCTTGGCTAATTCCAAGGCTTCGTTGACGGCCACTCGGTTCGGCACATCGGTGACGTGATCGATTTCGAAGAATGCCAGGCGTAAAATCACCAGGTCAGTCTTCGCAATCCGTTGCAGTTGCCAGCCGGCACTCAAGTAACGCGTAATCTCAGCGTCTAGGTCCCGTTGGTGGTCTAACACCCCGGTGACCAACGTCTGCAGATACTCGGGCACGGGAACCGTTTGGTCCGGATCATCCGTTAACACTCGTTGGTAGAGTGCCTCTTGGTCAGCGTCCGCGTTGGCATTGAGGGCGAACAGCATTTGAAAAGCCCGCTCCCGAATTTGATGTCGTGTAAGTGTCACGATTGCTCACTGTCTCCTTCATCTGATTGGTTGAACAGGTGATCAGGATCGACCTGTTGCGCCGTCTTTTCGGGAATGACGCCTTCCACGTGAACGTTGACTTCACGCAAGTCAAGGTCCGTCATGAACAACAATTGTTGCTTGACGCTATCCTGAATGGCTAAGGCAACCTTGGGAACGGCGACACCGTAGTTCAGGTAAACGTAAACGTCCACAGCGAGTTCGTCGCCATCAAACGTCAATTTGACACCCTTACCGTGTTCTTTTTTGCCAAACAGCTCCGTTACGCTGTTCGCCAAAGAACCCCGCATCCGGGCCACGCCCTCGGTCTGACTAGCCGCAATGCCGACAATGATTTCAAGAACTTGCGGCGCGACTTCAATCTTTCCTAAGGCCGGTTCCTTGGATTCTAAAATAATATTCGTATCTTCTGCCATTCATTGACCCTCCCTTACAGATTAAACGTCAGTTAAGTCCGTTGCACTTAGGCCCGAGAAATGTAAGTCGAGTCCTGCGTGTTGATGGATAACTTGTCGCCTTCGTTAACGAAGAAAGGCACTTGAACCACTAAGCCCGTGGTCATAGTTGCCGGCTTGGAGCCACCGGAAGCGGTGTTCCCCTTGATGCCCGGTTCCGTTGAAGCCACTTCTAAGACGACCGTGTTTGGCACTTCGATGCCCAACACTTCGGCGTTGTACTGGATCAAATCCACGTTCATGTTTTCTTGCAAGAATGGGAGTTGATCTTTGATGGTATCGTTTGGTACCGCGATTTGTTCGTAGTTGTCCGTATCCATGAAGACCCGGCTGTCGCCATCTTCGTACAAGTATTGCATACTGCGCGTTTGGATGTCCGCCTGTTCCATCTTAGCCCCGGACCGGAAAGTCTTTTCTTGCACGGCACCAGTCCGTAAGTTCTTCAGCTTCGTCCGCACGAATGCGCCACCCTTACCGGGTTTAACGTGCTGGAACTCCATGATCCGCCAGATAGCGTGATCGACTTCGATGGTTAAACCATTTTTGAAATTAGCAGTTGAAATTGCCATAATGTGTCAGCCTCCTAAAAGATGTCCTCTTTATAATATCAATTCTCCCCCCTAAAAAGCAAGACAGGGGGTTAGTTTACAAAATAATTAACTCTCGCGGCACCGAGGTCAACTCCTCGTGACCACTGGGGGTCACCAGTAAGTCGTCTTCGATGCGAATCCCGCCTTGTTGCGGGAAATAGGCGCCCGGTTCTACGGTGATGACCTGGTTGGCCACCAATTTGTCTGGCCAACCAGCACCAATGTTGGGGCCCTCATGAATATCTAAGCCAATGCCGTGTCCGGTCCCGTGGATAAAGGCTTGACCGTACCCGGCCTGGGTCAGATACTCACGCCCGATTTGGTCCAACTCTGCGCCGGTGACACCGGGTTTAACTGCCGCCTTGATCTTCTCCTGGGCGGTCTGGACGGCTCGGTACGCGGCGGTCAACGCTGGACCCGGGTCGCCCAGCGCCACGGTCCGCGTCACGTCAGACGTGTACCCGTCCACGTAAAATCCACAGTCGATGGTCACCAAAGCGTTCTGTTCGAGGGGGTGGTCACTGGCCTGGGCGTGGGGCCAGGCACTTCGGGCCCCACTGGCCACAATGGTCGCAAAGCTCTCGCCAATCGCGCCGTGGTCTTGCATCCAGCGGGTCAGCCATAATGCCGCGGCCCGTTCCGTCATTTGCGGGCGTAGGACTTTAAACAACGCTTCTAGGCCCTGACTGGTCAAAGCCGTAGCGTGCCGTAAGGCCGCAATTTCACTGGAATCCTTGACCTGCCGTAATTGGTCGACTACGCCCGTTAAGGGGACCGGGTCGGCCAATAGGTTTTCATCTAACCAGGAAAACTCCCGCCAACTCAACGTGTCTTCGAAGCCCAACACCGTCGCTTGGTCGGCCTGTAACACGTCGTTGACTGCTTGCAGGTAGTTTCTGGTGATGACCAGTTCAACTTGAGGCACCGTCGTCTGCAACTCCGTTTGGTAACGGGCGTCGGTGATGAAGACCACCCGTTTGGGCGTCACCAAGACGTAGCCGTCACCGGCTAACACACTAGCACCAACTAGGTAACGTTGGTTGCTGGGTGCCTGAATTAAGAAACTATCTACACTTAACGCCGGCAATGCGGCGCGTAACCGTTCGATTCTTGTGGCCATCCTAACCCCTCCTCAAGGTTGTGGAACAAAAGAAGAGCTCAAAGCGAATTGGTCTCGCCTCAAGCTCTTCAGTCGTACGAGGAAAACCCCGTGATTATTTAGCTGCTTCTTCAGCAACTGGGTAAACGGATACTTGGCGCTTGTGGCGACCTAAGCGTTCGAATTTAACCACACCAGCTGCCTTAGCAAATAAGGTGTCATCTCCACCACGACCAACGTTTTGGCCTGGGTAGATGTGCGTGCCCCGTTGCCGGTAAAGGATAGAACCGCAAGTTACGGTTGAACCGTCGGCAGCCTTCGTCCCAAGACGACGACCTGCAGAATCCCGCCCGTTGGCAGTGGACCCACCACCTTTATGGTGAGAGAAGAATTGTAAGTTCATGTTCATCAACATATTGTTTCACCCCCGTGAATTTAATCAACGACTTCGTTCAAGTGAATGAAGTCGGCATAATTCGTGGCGACGTCCCGTAATCCATCCGCAAAACTCTGGAGTAACGTTTGTCCCTTAAGTTCGGTCGTTGCTTCCAGCTTTGGTGGCAGGTGCACTTCCAGAAAGCCCCCCGCCTGATTACGATTGTCCACGGTAACTGGAATCTTAGCGACCCGTTGTAACCCGTTGACCGTCGTAATCGCAAGCACCGAGACCGCGGCACAGACGATGTCCTGACCATATTCACCGGAATCGGCGTGGCCAGTGATTTGAAATGAATTGATTCGATCGGATCCGCGATGGATCGTAGCTTGAATCATCCGGACTCGCTCCTTTAATCTTTAAGCGTTAATGGCGTCAATGACAACCTTGGTGTATGGTTGACGGTGACCCTTCTTGGTGTGTTGACCCTTCTTAGGCTTGTACTTGTAGGTCACAACCTTCTTTTCCAGGCCCTGCTTTTCAACAGTTCCCGTAACAGTTGCGCCATCTACAGTAGGCGTCCCAATCTTAGGCGTCTCACCACCGACGAAAGCGACTTGGTCAAAAGTGACCTTAGCGCCGGCTTCGACGTTTAACTTTTCCACGTAAACAGCTTGGCCAGCTTCGACCTTGTACTGCTTACCGCCAGTTACGATAATTGCGTACATCTATGTGCACCTCCTTATAAGTTAAGACTTAGACTCGCCGAAGACAAGTGGCCGCAAAGCGACACTTAGAAACTCGTTCCGAGCGGTTGCAGCTGTGGAAGTCCACAAATACAACATGAGAATTGTACCGGAAGCCCCTGCTCCTGTCAAGCCTTTTTCCTGCCATCAAACCATAAAATGCGCCCAGCTAGATTTAGCTGGGCGCATTTCTTGCTAGCTGTTAACTTAATAATTAGTAATCCGCTGACTGACGCTTTAAGTTGACCTCACGTTTGGCTTCGTAAGCCGCTTGAATCTCATCTTGACTGAAGCCTAAATCAACGAAGCCCCATTTCAAGAAGAGCCGCCAAGCGTGGCGAAAATCATCTTGCCGGTGGCTGAAGTGACTGTTAAAGACCATCCGTTTCAAGATTAAGTATTGTTGGTCGAGGTCTTTGGCCGGCCGACTCTTTTCCAGCAAGGTCAAGTCCTCTTCCTTAAGCATGATCAGTTGCGTCCAGGTCTTCTTGGCCGCCACTAATAAGAAGAAATCTAGCGCGTCGGTGTACTCCGTCAACAGCGTTTCCCGTGGCGTTTTGTTCGGGTCACTTTTCCCCCGGTGGGTCTTCCAGACTTTGAACCATTCTGAAGTGTTGGCCACTTCGGCTAGTTCAACGTCCAGCGCCACGTAGGCGTTTTCAATCTGACGGGTGCGCGACAGTTCGAGATCACGGTCGCGGGTGATCTGCTCATCCAGCGCGATGGACTGTTGCACGAGTTTGGCAAGTTCTAACACACACGTTCCTCCTAGCTAAAAATCAAGGGATCCGAAACGACCTCTAAATCATTCAAATTTTCTAAGTACCAATCCCGCATGAACGGGTAACGTAACAGGATATCAAACCAGGAGATCTTCTGTTCATCATCGTGGACGGTCAGGACCCATTCCGGTTGACCCTCCAGTTGGTTGTTGAAAATGTCCACGGTCACGCCCTTATCCAGTTCGATGCGGGCCCCGTTGCCGTTCGCCCCGTTGGTCAGCATGTAATCGTGCTTCGCCGCAGCCACGAACAGCCGGTCAACCACACCGGCTGGTAAATCTGCCGAACGCACGGCATAATTCTGTCGGTTCGCCGCGTCTAAAATGTTGAAGTCCACGGAGTAGCCATAGTCCTCTTTCAGATACCGGGCAAAGTCGACCAAAACCTGAACGGAAGATTTGACCGTATCGGCAGGGACCGTCTCGTGCAGATCAATGATGAACAGTTGAGTTAGCGCGTGGCTGTTAAACCGAAACATCTTGCGGTCTAAATTTAAGTAAAAGAGCGATTGGCCCGTCGCTTTCTCGCGGTAGAAGACGCCACCATTAGCGGAGGTCTCGACCCGAAAGTTGAAGGTTCCCCGGTCACCCAAGGGGGTCAATTGTTGGGTCAATTCTTCTTGGTGATCTCGGGACTGCAGCATGACGTGTTTACCCTGATCATGCAGTTCTAGCATCCGCGACATGAACAATAAGTAGTAGTCCGCGTTGCTGTATTGGTGCGGAAAGGTCACGTAATCTGAATCCAACTGAAAGTCGGCCAGTTCCGTTGCCGCAGCGACCAGTTCATCGGCATCGTGGGTTTTGATCAGTTGGTCCATCAGCTGGGTAAATTTTAAGCCGGTAGCCAACCCGCTCTTAATGGCCTCGTTATAGTTCAACAACCGACCACTAATCGTCAGAGTTGCTGGATCATTGTCATTAATCATCAGCCTTCACCCCGCCTTCACTCTTGCCAATCAGACTATTGAGGTAGTCAGCGTAGAGGCTTTGATTGTGGGCCTCAAAGTGTTCAAAGTCGTCAAAGGCATCCCGAATACTTTGCTTTTCGTAGTTTAAAATCGTGTCTTCCTTGGACAACACTAGGATTTGGTCGTCGTTTTTCTTAATCAGTTTGTGTGCGTTCAAGGCTTTTTCGTCCTGGTCAGCCAACTGCGTCAACTGGTCGATGATGCCTTGCCGTTCGTCCTTTAATTTGCCGGAGTCCCATGGCAGGCTACTTTTTTGACTATTTTCTTTTAATTGTTCACGCAACTTGGTCTTTTGATTATCCCGAACTGGCTGCGCATCCATCAGTTTTTGCAGGTCTTCACTTTGCGCCGAAATCTTCTCGATTTGCGCCGTATTCAAGCGTTGATGCTGACTTTCCAGGTTGAAGGACTGTTGGAGCTTCTGGTACTCCGTCTGGTCGAACTCGAATTTAACGTTAATCACATCGAGGTCACCAAACAGGCGCCGATCCCACCAGTTCCCAAAATAAATGTGAAAGAGGCCCGTCGTGTACTCGTCATAGTAAAAGAACGGGTAAATATGACCCAAATAATCAATCAGCCGGTCACTTAAATAGTGACTGATCTGGGGGTGAATATTGTCGACCAATTCCGCAAGATGATTCACGGTCTTAGTCGCCCGGGTCTTCTTGACCTCTTTATGATAGCGGACCTGGTCAAGTAATTCGTAGACTTGCCGGTCATCGCCGTGTTGAACCGCTGCCTGCAACGTGCTCAAGTAATCGAGTTTGTTGGCGATTGCCTGGGTTAAAACGTCGGCAGCACTTGCTTGCTGTTCTTGATTTTCCATGAATTATCCCTCATTCTCGTGTTCTTAGGCACTGCCGTGAACATTGGTTATAAGTTCATGTTACCAAAAAAAGACACAGAATAAAGCAGTTTGCCCCAATTTTGACCAAAAACAATACTTTTTATAATGACGACCGCCATAATTTACCCGGTAGACCCTTTTACCTCGGTCAAACGCTACGGCCGTCATACCAAGACCCAAAAGGACCGTTGATGACATCGCCATCAACGGTCCCGTTTCAAAATTTAAATTTTTACCTAAACCTTTAGTAGAGTTCCAGGTACTGGTCCCGTTCCCACTGGGAAACCTGAGTCCGGTAGGAATTGTACTCGAGGTTCTTGGCTTCGATGAAGCTCTGGTACAGGTGATTCCCCATGGCGTTACGCATGACCTCATCAGCCGCCAAATCCTTAAGGGTGTTATGCAAGGTGTCTGGCAAATTGGTGATGTGGTTCTCTTGCCGTTCCTCGGCATCCATCCGGTAGATGTTGCGGTCCACGGCCTCTTGTGGGACCAGCTGGTTCCGTAAGCCGTCTAAGCCGGCCTCTAAGACCGCTGCGATGGCCAAATAAGGATTGGCCGCCGGGTCAACGCTACGCAACTCTAACCGTGTCGATAAGCCGCGTGAGCTTGGGACCCGGATCAATGGTGAACGGTTCGACCCGGACCAGGCCACGTAAACTGGCGCTTCGTACCCCGGCACTAACCGCTTGTAGCTGTTCACAATGGGGTTGCAGATAGCGGTAAAGCTACGGGCGTGCTTCAACAGACCGCCCAGGAAGTGGAACGCGTCTTCAGATAATTCCATCTTCCCCTGCTTGTCGTAAAAGGCGTTGCCCTTGTCGTGGAAGAGCGACATGTTCAGGTGCATCCCTGAGCCATTGATGCCCGTCAACGGTTTCGGCATGAACGTTGCGAACAGCCCGTACTTGCGGGCAATCGTCTTGACAACCAGTTTGAAGGTCTGGATGTTATCCGCCGCGGTCAACGCATCGGCATACTTGAAGTCGATTTCGTGTTGGCCAGGAGCCACTTCGTGATGGGCCGCTTCGACGTCAAAGCCCATTTTTTCCAGGGTCAGTACGATTTCCCGTCGGCAATTTTCCCCCAAGTCCATCGGGGCCATGTCGAAGTAGCTCCCTTTATCGTTTAATTCCATGGTCGGCTTCCCGTTTTCATCCATCTTGAACAGGAAGAATTCCGGTTCTGGACCGATATTGAAGTCGGTAAAACCGGCCTTACGCATATCGCTGAGGACCCGAATTAAGTTGTTCCGCGGGTCGCCTTCGAAAGGTTCGCCGTTGGGCTTATAGACCTCACAGATGACCCGGGCGATTTTGCCCCGTTCCGTACTCCACGGGAAGATCATCCACGTGGATAAGTCGGGATACAGGTACATGTCACTTTCTTCGATACGGACGAAGCCATCGATCGAAGACCCGTCAAACATGAGCTTGTTATCCAATAATTTTCCTAATTGACTGATTGGGACTTCCACGTTTTTGATCGTACCGAACAGGTCAGTGAACATTAACCGCAAGAACTTGACGTCTTCGTCCTTCGCCATCTGACGAATATCGTCTTTTGTGTATGCCGGTTTTGCCATTCAAATCGCTCCCTATCAAATTTTTAACTGCCAAACTACCTTACTTGCTAAAGAGGCCGGTGCGGCTCGTGTGCAGCGTTCGGCCGGTTAAGGCCGCCCTGACGCAAGATTTCATCCTGCAAGATGTGTCGCACGTCCTCGTCCGTCAACGGCTGCTTTTGAGCTGCTTTTTTGGCCGCGGCCGCTTGGGCTTGCTGGGTGTAAATTGCCTTGATGCCCGCCACGTTGACCCCATCATCGAGATAATCCTTGATTTCTAACAACCGGTCGACGTCGTTCAACGAATACATGCGCCGGTTGCCTTCGTTACGTTGTGGCGTAATAAGTTCTTGCGCCTCGTAGTACCGAATTTGCCGGGCAGTCAAACTCGTCAATTTCATCACGGTTCCAATTGGTAAAACGGCCAGTGACCGTCGAAGTTCTTTACCTTTCAACCTACCGACCCCCCTTCAACACTACCGATATCATACCACGCCACCGGGGGGAGTCAAGGTATCGTGTTAGATTTTATAACATGAACCTCGTTTTCCGCCCCATCTTTAGTTAATCGTAAAAACTAATGCCCCCACCACCGGGTGACGAGATCCACCACCTGGTCCTGTTGTTCCGGGTGTTGCACGAGATTAAACCAACGGGCCATCGTCTGGTGCCGAAACCAAGTCAATTGTCGTTTGGCATAGTGGCGGGAATCTTGCTTGACGCGGTCGATGCCCGCCGCTAAGCGCTCAGGATCGTCTAAGACTGGTAAGAGTTCGCGGTAACCAATGCCACTGGCAGCGGGTAAGGCACTCCCACCCTGCTGGGCCAGCCAGCGGACTTCATCTAATAGCCCGTTTTGAACCATCACATCCACCCGTTGATTGATACGTTGGTACAGCAACTGACGGTCCGTGGTCAACGCCACATATTGCTCATCATAAGTCGGTCCCCCATTTTTCTGCTGGGAGAACAACTGGCCCGTGACCTGAATCACCTCTAGTGCGCGAACCGTCCGCCGGATATTAGTCGGCGGAATCTTCGCGGCCGCTACCGGGTCACGTTGTTGTAGACGCTGCCACAACGCTTCGGGGCCCTGTTCGGCGGCTTCCTGGCGTAACGTTTGCCGAATCTCAGGATCACCCGGCGCATCGGCTCCCAAAGCCAAGCCATCGAAGAGCGCCTGTAAATAAAAGCCGGTTCCCCCCGCGATGATTGGTAAATGACCCCGAGCCGTAATGGCCGTGATCAACGGCCGGGCGGCTACCACGAACTGGGCCACGGTAAACTGCTGAGTGACGTCACACACATCGATCAGATACTGAGGCACCACCCGCTGTTCGGCCGGGGTGGCCTTGGCCGTGCCAATATCCAGGTGGCGATACACCTGCATCGAGTCCCCAGAAATAATCTCACCATTGAATTTTTGGGCCAACTTCAAAGCCAACGCAGTCTTGCCGACCGCTGTCGGGCCCACGATGGCCAACACTTTTTCCATAATCAGGGTCCCCTCAATCTAAGATAAGTTAAGGGTAACATAGGACTGCCGCCCGCGCAGAAAAAATGTGGCCACCGTCCACTTAAGGCCAAATGGAGTTAAATCACTAGCTATTTCACTGCCAAGCCTGCATAATGGAAGCGGATAATTGATTTGCCCACTGAAAGGAGTTCACTTAAAATGAAACATTTTACCAAGGGGTTCCTCTTTGGGGTCGTGGCTACTGCCAGTGCCGTTGCCGGCGCCGTCTTCTCCTTTAAGAAAAAGGTCGTCCAACCCATCGAAGACCAAGAAGCTCGCTTTGAAGAAAACCGTAAAAAAGCCAACCGTAAGAGTCATGCCGCCCACCACGGCTAAGACGTCTCACCGGCCGACCGTTACCTGCGTTGCTGGATGCTAATTCATCCAACAACGCTTTTTTTGTCCAAAATTTGGCTCGTCACCAGTCAACTCTAACGGTGACTCCTACTGACTAGTAAGTGAAACAACCATTCCTACCAGGTGGTTCTTCCAGCAGTCGTCTACTCATTTAGTTAATAATTGGGGTCAAGCACGACGCAGGTTCAACACCATTCTGAGAAATCGTGGCGAGTCCGTACACATCTTGCTGCTGGCGTGGTCACCACGGCCATACCCCCAGGCCGTTGGTTAGTCCTGTGACCGTTCCTTGCTTCTGACACTTACTTTTTTCTTATCTTCCCAGGAGCCCGTGCTAATGCCCGCTTAGCGGTGATTATGAATAATTCATGAATAAAGTTTGAGGACTTTTCTCATAAAACAGGGTTGAAAATGAGAATTTGATTAACTATAATCAATCACAATAAACGATTATCAGATTAAAGCTTCATCAAAACGCTGATTACATTAGCGTTTGCCTGAAAATGAGAGATACATTAGAAAATGGGGGCTTTCCATGGAAAATGCAACGAACTTTCTGAACATCCAGGACGTCAGCACCGCCTTTAAGATTAACGGGCGCTTTTATGACGCCATCTCACACATCAACCTGCAGGTCCACCGCGATGAAATTATGGCCATTGTGGGCGAATCCGGTTGCGGCAAGAGTACCTTGGCCACGACGATCATGGGACTCCATGACCCCGCCGAAACTAAGACTTCCGGCGTGATTGATTTTGAAGGGACCGATTTACTGCAGCTCTCCGACGACCAGTACAATGATTACCGGGGCGCTAAGATTGGCATGATCTTCCAAGATCCTTTGTCAGCCCTTAACCCGTTAAAACGCGTGGAGGATCAAATCAGTGAGGTGATGGACTACCACTCCGATTTGTCGCGCGATGCCAAGCACGCCCGGGTCCTCGAACTTCTGGACCAAGTCGGCATCGTGGCCCCCAAACGGACCGCCCGGCAATTCCCCCACGAACTTTCCGGTGGGATGCGCCAACGGGTCATCATCGCCATCGCGATTGCCTGCAAACCCGATTTGATTATCGCCTATGAACCGACCACCGCGCTCGATGTGACCATCCAAGCCCAGATCCTCGACGTCTTACGGGCGATTCAACAGGAGAACCACGCCGGCATCATCCTCATCACCCACGATTTAGGGGTCGTTGCCGAGACGGCCGACCGGGTCGCCGTGATGTACGCCGGACAGATTGTCGAAGAGGGTAGTGCCGAACAGATTTTTACCACCCCCCAGCACCCTTACACCCGTTCCTTACTACGGTCGATGCCCCAACGGGAAAACGAAAACGACGACCTGTACGTGATTCAGGGCAACGTGCCCTCCCTTCAACGGATGCCCCAAGGCGGCGACCGCTTTGCCCCTCGGATTCCCTGGGTCCCGCAAAGCGCTCATGAAGCCGAACCCACCATGCACACGGTGGCGCCGGGGCATTCGGTCCGCTGCACTTGTTACAAGGTCTTCACGTTTCCCGACCAGCAGAAAGGACCGGTGACCCCATGAGTTTAGTTGAAATCAAAAATCTTAAGGTCCACTACCCGATTCGGTCGGGATTCTGGAACCGCATCACCGACGAAGTCCCCGCTGTAGACGGTATCAGCTTCAACATCGAAGCCGGTGAAACTTATGGTTTGGTGGGTGAATCCGGGTCGGGCAAGTCAACGACCGGTAAATCCGTGGTGGGTCTCGAAAAGGTCACTAGCGGCCAGATTCTCTACAACGGACACGACATCACCCGCCGCAACAACCGGCGCAAGCTCGACTATAACCACGACGTTCAGATGATTTTTCAGGATTCACTCTCTAGTTTGAACCCTCGGAAACGGATTGAAGACATTATCGCCGAACCCCTGCGGAACTTTGAACATCTCAGTAAGCAAGACGAGAAACTGCGGGTCTTGCAACTTCTCGACATCGTTGGGTTAGATGCCGATGCACTGTATAAGTATCCTCACCAATTTTCAGGGGGCCAACGGCAACGGATCGGGGTCGCTCGGGCCGTGGCGACCAATCCCAAATTGATCATCGCCGATGAACCCGTGTCCGCGTTGGATTTGTCCGTGCAAGCTCAGGTACTGAACTTCATGAAAAAGATTCAGCGTGACTTCGGTATCTCCTACCTCTTCATTTCCCACGATTTAGGCGTGGTTCGCCACATGTGCACCAATTTGGCCATCATGAACCGCGGTCGCTTGGTTGAAATTGGGACCTGTGACGATATCTATAATCACCCGCTCCATATTTACACCAAGCGTTTGCTAGCCGCGATTCCCCGCACCGACGTGTCCCAACGCGCCGCACACCGGGCTTCCCGGTTAGCCGTTGAGGAAATCTACCGTGAGCAGCAGGATAAGTACTACGACGATAACGGACGGGCCTATCCGCTGGTCGCCGTGTCGCCGACCCATCAGGTGGCCCTCCCACCGGATATTGCCCAGCAACTTGCCCACCAGGAAAGCGAGGCGGACGTCTAATGTGGAAAACGATTTTACGGCGGGTCCTCATCATGATCCCCGAAGTCATTATTTTAAGTATTTTAGTCTTCTTACTGGCGAAAGCCATGCCCGGTGACCCGTTTACCGGCTCGATCAACCCCAAGGCGGACCCCGCCCAGATTCACCATTTAATGAAAATCAATGGGCTGTACGACCCCTGGTACCAGCAATACTGGAACTGGGTGGTCCATCTGTTCCACGGTAACCTGGGGAACAGCTACCAGTACCAAGAACCGGTCACCCGCTTGATTAGTAGCCGGGCGGCCAACACTCTCTGGTTAGCCTTACTGACCATGGTCTTGACCTACGCGTTGGCGTTACCCATGGGCGTCTTTGCCGGCCGGCATGAAGGAAAGTTACCCGACACGGTTATCCGGGTCTACACCTATGTGACCTACTGCATCCCCTTCTTCGTCATCTTGGTCATCGGTATCTGGATCTTCGGCTACGTGCTGGGGTGGTTCCCCACGACCGGGTCGATTTCGGCGGACGCGACTAGCGGCTTTAAATCTATCTGGTCTCGCGCCTATCATATTCTCTTACCGGCTATTTTGGGAGCACTGTTCAGTACCGTTAACATCGTCCAGTACCTGCGTTCCGAAGTCATCGATGCCAAACGTTCCGATTATGTGCGGACGGCCCGGTCCAAAGGGGTCCCGAACAAGGACGTTTACCGGCACCACATCTTCCGAAACTCCCTGTTACCTATCGCGGCTTTCGCGGGTTACTCCATTACCGGCTTACTGAACGGGTCGATCTTCACCGAGACCGTCTTCTCCTATCCCGGCATGGGCCTGCTCTTCGTGAACTCAATCAGCTATCGGGACTACACCGTCATCACCGCTTTGGTCTTAATTTATGGCATTTTGAATCTGTTAGGGACCCTGCTCTCAGACATCATCTTGAGTATTGTCGATCCCCGGATTCGGATTGAATAGGAGGTCGATAACACCATGGCAGAAAACTTTAACCGCAACACCAATGTCTCGGCTAACGACCTCGCCCGGCTTTCGCAAGAAGCCGAGGCTGAAGCCACGCCGTCATCGGCCCGCATCGTCTGGGACGAATTCAAGGCCGACAAACCCGCGATGGTCGCTCTAGTCATCGTGGTGGGCTTCATCCTCTTCGTGATGATTGCCAGTCTCTTTATCAACACGCCCAAAATGATGCAGACCAATATCATGGCCTACTTTGACCGCCCCGGCACCGACGGCATGTGGCTCGGCGCCGATTCCGCCGGTCGCTCCGTCGCCAAGCAACTCATCGTGGGGTCCAGAAACTCGATTGGCATTGCTATCGGGCTGACCGTGATCTCGTCCACCTTCGGGATCTGCTGGGGACTCATCTCCGGCTACTTCAACGGTTACATCGACTGGGGCATGCAACGGGTCTACGACTTCATGATGATGCTACCGATGACCATGATGATCATCGTATTGGTCACCATCATCCCGCACTATAACGCCATCACTCTGACGCTGATCTTCTCCATCTTTTACTGGGAAGGCACGTCCCGGTTGATTCGTTCGCGGACCTTGGCCGAATCGGAAAAGGATTACGTGGCCGCGTCCAAGACCTCGGGAACTAGCAATTTTAAGATTATCTTTCGCGAGATCATGCCAAATATCTCGTCACTGATCATCGTTGACACCACCTTGTCCTTCGCTGAAAACATCGGGGTCGAAACCGGGCTCTCCTACCTGGGCTTTGGCTTACCGACCCAGACACCGTCTTTAGGGACCATGATTGCTAACGCCAACGACCCCAACAACATCACCCAGTACTGGTGGACTTGGCTCCCTGCGGCGTTAGAGATCATTATTCTTTGTTTATCCATTAGTTACATCGGTCAAGTTATTCGCCGGGCCGCCGACGCGTCGCAACGTCAAGGCGCTGGCGACTAACTTCACTTCCACCCAGTTAAGGAGATGGTGCCATCCAGTTAGTGACGATATCCAGCTTCACCCAGCCCTGATTTCTTTTAGAAACTCCGACTGGTCACCCGTTCATGAGGATTTTATTTAAGGGGGAAACATATATGGTAAAAAAGAAATTGGCACTCTCGGCTATGGCCGTGCTAGCCACTTTGAGCCTGGCTGCTTGTTCCAGCAGTAGCAGTAAGAAGAGCTCATCTGGCGCCAACGACAACGCGTCCGTCAAGCTCTCCGAATCATACAACAACAAGGCGAAGAGCACGACGGCCGCTAACAACACCACGCTGAAGGTCGCCGAACCAAACGACTCGCCGTTCCAAGGGATTTCAGACCCCGTCTTGGCATCTAACGCGGAAGACTCCGACGTCTTTGCACCTGGTGGTTCAGATAGCCTCTTTAACGTCGACAAGAACTACAAGATCATCGACGGTGGGTTAGCTAACCTGCGGCTCAGCCGGAAGAACAATACGGCTACTATAACGCTGCGGAAAGACGCCAAGTGGTCGAACGGCGATCCGGTCACCGCTAAGGACGTGGAGTACCCTTATGAAGTGATTGCCAATAAGAAGACGACGTCACAGCAGTACTCTTCTGACTATGCTCGGATCAAAGGGATGGCCGCATATCACAGTGGTAAAGCCAAGACCATCTCCGGTATCACCTTCCCAGACGGTCAAAAGGGCCGGAAAGTGGTCATCCACTACTCCAGCATCTCACCAAGCATGAAGTTCAGTGGGAACTCCTTCCTCTGGACGACCGTTGAACCTTACGAGTATATCAAGAACGTGCCAATTGCTAAGTTAGCCGCTTCCAAGCAAGTTCGGAAATCCCCAATCTTCACCGGGCCTTACAAGCTGGATAAAGTGGTCGAAGGCGAATCTACGACTTGGTCCCCGAACAAGTACTACTACGGCAAGCCGCCAAAGATCAAGCACATCAGTATCAACGTGGTTTCCTCGAACAACATCGACAAGGCTATCCAGTCCAAGAAGTATGACTTTACGGCTCCTGGTGGCGTCATGCACGGAACCGACTACAAGCAATTAAAGAACTTGAAGAATTACAAGATGGTCGGCAGTGCCGCTTTGAGTTACGACTACTTCGGCTTTAACGTCGGCCACTACGACACTAAGACAGGCAAGAACGTCATGGATAAGAACAGCAAGATGGCCAACAAGAACTTGCGGCAAGCCATGATGTACGCCTTGAACCTGGATCAAGTCACCAAGAAGTTTGGGTACGGCATGACTTGGCGGGCGAACACCCTGATTCCACCAATCTTCACGAAGTACTGGGATTCTTCCGAAAAAGGCTTCCCGTTGAACCTGAAGAAGGCTAAACAGCTTTTGAATGAAGCCGGCTACAAGAAGCGTAACGGCAGCAAGTGGCGGAGCGATCCGAATGGTAAGAAGTTGACCATCTACTTCGGCGCCATGACCGGGACCTCCGCGCAAGCCGCTGAGTACCAAGATTACCTGCAACAATGGCACAAGATTGGCTTGAACGTTCAGTTGACCGGTGGCAAGACCATGGAAATGAACAGCTTCTACTCCACCCTGCAATCGCCAAAGCAAAGCAAGATTGACGTTTACGCCGCTGCCTGGGGGCTGTCTTCCGAACCAACGCCAACGCAACTGTACGGGGTTGAAGCCCCTTACAACATGGGTCACTTCGTTTCGAAAGAAAACACGAAGTTGATGAATGAAATGAACAGTGAGAAGGCTTGGAACGATAGCTACCGGACCAAGATCTTCAAGAAGTGGCAAGCTTACATGAACGAACAGGCCGCCGTGGCCCCTGGTTCCTTCGCTTACACTTGGAGTCCAGTTAACAAGCGGGTCAAAGGCTACAACATTGACCCATCCAACAACGAGTTCTGGAGCAACCTGTCGTTGACGTCAACGAAGATCCAGTAAGCGTTATGCCTTAACGTTTAATCGCAAGGTCTCCTGTGAGGGACCCGCAAAGCCCCCGGAACACCTCTCGTCAGTGTTCCGGGGGCTTTCGTGTGCGCAATAAGCCGGTACGGTGCTTAACCAGCGCCTTGAAATACTATTTCCGTCTAATTCCCCACCGCCAAGTTAACAACCGTTAAACGGCCAATTAGAGGCCAAAACAGGCAGGCCCCCTCCACCTCTGGAGTTGACCTGCCTGTTAGCTTAATACTTACTTTTTTTGGTTTTACCTTCCCAGCGAGCGTAACCGGTCTTCAAGATATAGATCTCCTGAAAACCCGCTTTGCCCAGGGTAATGGCTGCCCGGGTACTCAACGTCTTGCCTTGGTCGTAAAGATAGACCGGCAAGTCGGGCCGCAATTGGTTTTGCGCCGTCCGGAAGGTTGAGAACGGAATGCTGCGAGCGCCTAGGATGTGCCCCGCTTTAAAGTCCTTCTTTTCACGCAGGTCGACCACTTGGGCTTTGCGCATGCCTTCTTGAAAGGTTTTTTCATCAATCAGGGTCGCGACCCGGTTGCGCCGGATAACCGTGCTGAGTTGCCAGCCCCCCCAGATGACCAAAATCAAAATCAAGACGATGGTATAAATCGTCCATCCAGAAACTGCAATTACCAAAACAAAATCGTCCTTCCTTGACGGGAAACCCGCCTCTAATTAGTCTTTTGGAACCGTAATGCCAGTGACGCGGCCCCAATCACCCCGGCATCGTTGCCAAGTTGCGCTAAGCGTAATTTGGTCGTATCCCGGGCCGCCGGAAAGGCGTTTTCTTGAAAGTAACGGGTCGTCGGTTGCAATAACGTGTTCCCGGCGTTCGACACGCCGCCCCCAATGGTGATGTTCGCAGGGTTCAAAATATTCGCCACGTTGGCGAGGGCTAGGCCTAAGTAGAACGTGACCCGATCCACCACCTGGTTAGCCAGGATATCACCGTTGTCGGCTAAATAAAAGACCATCTTGGACGTAATGTTTTCTTGATTGTCTTCCATTTCTTTCAACCGCGACGTGCCCAAGAAATCCTTAGCCATATCCGAGGCCACGTGGACAACCCCAGTGGCTGAGGCATACTGTTCCAAGCAGCCCCGCTTGCCGCAATTGCACAAGTACCCGTTGGGTTGGACCGTGACGTGACCGAGTTCGCCGGCCCCGCCGTTGCCCCCGTGTAAGAGGCGGCCACCAGCAATGACGCCGCCCCCGACGCCGGTACCCAGCGTAACGAAGACCACATCTTCATCCTTTTCGCCAGCACCCTTCCAGTACTCACCTAAAGCCGCCACGTTCGCGTCGTTATCCAACACGAAGGGAAGACCTAAGCCAGCCTGGACCTGGTCGCGCACGTGTTGACGCTTCTTCCAGTTCAGGTTGACCGCAAAGAGAACGGTTCCATTTTCAATGTCCACCGGTCCGGGGACCCCCATCCCCACCCCGAGGAAATCAGCCGGGGTAAATTCCGAACTGGTGATATGTTCGGTGACCGATTGAATCAGGTTCGGGACGATATGACTGCCATCATCATCCGTATTAGTTGGGATACTCCACTTGGTTAGGATCTCCCCGTCAACAGAAATAAACGCTATCTTGGTGGTCGTACCACCCAAATCAATTCCAATTAAATTCCGTGCCATAGTCCTAAATGCCTCCAATGGATTGGTGTTTATCTCGTGCCCGTTGTTCCTCAATTCGGTGTTCATGTGTCAGGACTAATTTTGCTTGAAGAAAGGTCGGCTCATCGACCAACCTTGCTTGCCGCAAGTGGTCTAGCTCTAATGCCATGACTTCAATGTCCCACATACGCTTGCCCACGTAGACATAAATCCCGAAATTTTTAAGTAACTGCTGAACATCATATAACGTTCTCATTGTCCCACAACCTCCGTTAAATTGCACGATACATTTGTAAACTACTGCGCCATCCCGTGCAAATATAACCAGGCGTAGCCGCCAATGAGCACGACCGTCGCAATCACCCGTTTAACTACACTGACCTTGCCGATTCGGGGCACGCCGACCAGGTAGGCCGCCAAGAACCCGGCGACTAACCCACCCAGGTGGCCAGCGATATCAATGCCGGGACTGAAAACGTCCACGGCCAAGTTCATCACGATGAACAACAAGAAAGTATTGGCCAACTGCCGAATCACCGGATTTTGCCAGAAGGATTCTCCGAGCATCATAAACGCGCCAAACAGCCCGAAGATGGCAGTACTGGCCCCCGCCGATAAACTGGTTGAAAAACAAAAACTGGCGATGTTACCGCCGATGCCAGCCAGCAAGAAGATGCCCAGATAACGTAGATGTCCGAAGGCTGCTTCCAGCTGCATCCCCACGAAGTACAGGGTAATCATATTCATCAAAATGTGGGTAAAGCCCATGTGGAGAAAGACTGGCGTAATCAAGCGCCACCATTGTCCCTGTTGAATCAACGCATTCAATTTAGCCCCAAAGGTAATCAAAACGTTGATATTGGTACTCCCACCGGCCAGCGTCATGCCTAAATAGACCAGCACCATGATCACGATCAACCCCACGGTCATATATGGGGTCTGGTCCAGACGCCGGAACCAATTTCGTTGTGTTGTCACCAAAAAACTCCCCTCATTAGCCCGTTAGGCCTTAATTACAGCATCTAGTAACACGTCAAACGATTCGACCGGCCAAGTCGGTTGCCCCACCTGCTGGGCGGGCAACGCCAAAGCCACCTTGTAGCCCGTGGTTCGGGGCAAGTAGCGATCGTAATAGCCCCCACCAAAGCCTAGCCGTTCACCATTCGGCGCAAATCGCAAGCCAGGGACCACGATGAGGTCCAGGGCATGTGGCGCTAAAATCACGCCGTCCTGAGGCTCTTGGAGACCGAACTTAGTGGTTATGAGCGTTGTTTTCGCCGTCAGCGGACGAAACGCCATCTGCCGTTTGGGCAACGTCTGTGGCACCGCCACAACCTTGCCTTCGGCTTGAGCTCGGTCGATAATTGGCTGAGTAGGCAACTCCAAGGGCCCACTCAAGGTCGTAGCGACCGTTTGAGCGGCCTGCCACTGCGGCGTCGCAAATAAGGCGTGATAGAGGCGCTGAGCAGCGGCTTGCCGGTCAGCGGGTGCCAACTGTTGTAACGCTTGAATCGTTTGTAGGCGCACGGTGGCTTTATCGTCCATGAGCAATTTCTCCTTTACGTGTTCCTAGACCGTTACTGTCGATATTACCCGGCTACGCGATGAATAGCAACTGACTTGGTAGTCACCGCGACCTTTAAGTCAATCGCCCACCAAACGCCGGGAAACAAAAAAAGGTGCGGACTTTCGCCCGTACCCTTACTTAGTTTCACGATGCAAAGTTACTTTCCGTTGACGCGGGCAGTACTTCTTGAATTCAACCCGGTCCGGGTTATTACGCCGGTTCTTGCTGGATAAGTAATTGCGTTCGTGGCATTCCGTACATTCTAAAGTGATGTGGACACGCATGTGGGTAACCTCCCAACTTGTTCAGAATTACAGGCTTGAGCCTTAACTCGTAATATATTACCATTAATCGGCCATAATTACCAGCCCATTGTCTAAATAATGTTAAGGAAAATTACTTTACACGTGATTATCCCGCCGCGTTCTGCGCGGACCCGGCCTTGGTGGCCTTCGTTGGGTTCGTCAGCGTCGACTTCGACTGAACGGTCTTCCAGTAGGCCGAGTAGATTTTCTTGGCCAACTGCATGTTGTTGTCTTCGTCGTCCGTGCTCAAGTTCGGCATCGCTAACGCCACCACGACCTGTGGATCATTAGATGGCGCGTAGGAAGCCAGACTCAAAGTGACGGTGGAGTGACCCTTGTAGTAGGTTTCGGCCGTCCCCGTCTTCGCGGAGATTCCTGGTGAGATTGAGGCTAATTCGGCCCCCGTCTTGTAAGTGTTAGTCCCATGGACCACGTCGTACAAGCCTTCCTTGACCAATTTCTTTTCGGCAGCCGTCATATCGATCGTGTTCAAGACCTTCGGCGTCACCGTCGATTTGACCTTTCCTAGTTTACCACTCGACGTGGTCCCCCGGATGGCCTGGACCACGTGCGGTGCGATCCGCGTCCCACCGTTGGCAATCGTCGACATGTACTGAGCGACCTGCATCGTCGTGTAGGCGTCGTAGTTCCCGAAGGACAGGTCAAGCGCACTCCCGATGTAAGTCTTCGAACTGGCCCCTTCCAAACCAGAGCTTTCACCCGGCAAGTCGATACCAGTTTTGACTCCCAGCCCAAATTGGTTGAAGTAACCCCGTTCGATATCGAAGGCTTTCGTGCTCATGTTCAAAGCACCACCAGCTTTGTAAGTGAAGCCGGCTTCCTTCATGGCTAGTTGCATCATGTAGGAGTTAGACGAGACTTCTAGCGCCGTAGCAGCATTCAACGTTGTGTTGGCATTCCCACTGTGGTTGAACCACGACGACTTCTTCACGCCCCCGGTGTTGATGACTTTATCGGTCAAGGTACTGTTGGACGGCGTAATGACCCCTTTCATCAAGGCCCCGGAAACCATGGCGCCCTTGACGACCGACCCCATGACGATGTCACTGTTGATGGTCCCCAGCGCGTTGTTCGTCAGCTTGCCACTCGACGGGTTCCGGTCGACCCCAGCGATACCGATTACGCCCCCGGTGTTCGGGTTCATAACTACCGCGTAGGTCCCAGTAGAATAGCCCCCCGCACTCGATTCAGCGGAACGGACCAACTTCTGCAGCTTCGACTGGAACTTCGAGTTGATGGTCAATTGCAGGTTGTCACCCTTTTGACCACCGTACTTCTTGACTTCCTTGGTCACCGTGTTGTTGCCGGCGACTTCGACTTGTTTCTCAGCCTTGGTTCCCCGTAAGACAGATTCGTATTCCTTTTCGAGATACGATTGGCCGACACTGTCGTTTCGTGAGTACCCTTGAGCCAGTAACTCGTTGATCTCATCACTCGGAAGCCCCGACTTTTCGGACGAAACGGTCCCAATGATCGACTTGATGGAATCCCCGTTCGGGTAATCCCGTGACCAACTTGTCCCGACTTTGATTCCCGGCATCTCGGACAAATGTTCTCCAATCTCCGCAATTTCACGACTGGAAACATCTGAGTCTTTAATATACGTGGTGGACAGCGCGTAGGCTCCGCTCATCTTCGCAAAGATGGCCGCCGCGTTTTTCTGGGCTGCGGTCAGCTTGAACGAGGAATCGTTTTCCAAGTAATTTAACGCCTTATTGTACCGGGTAGAAGAAGAATACTGCTTGATCTTAGGAATCTTCTTTTCCACGGCAGCTAACCGCTTCGTATCGGTCAGATAGTAATCGATTGCTTGCCGTGGGGTTAATGAGCTGGTGGACACCGTTAAGTACTTGCTCAGCCGGTTGGCGATAGCGTACATGTCGGTCGATAATACGTTGACCCCTTTGGTATACGAAATCGCTTGGTGGGCTTTATTGCCGACCAAGACCCGACCAGTCGAGTCGTAAACCATCCCCCGTTGAACGTTAGTGGTTTCAACGGTGGTGTCCGTCTGGTTAACGACCGCTTTAAACTGAGCCCCGTAGATTACCTGCAAATACGCCAATTGACCAATCAACGCCGCAAATAACAGGGCTACGATAATGAAAAGAAAGTTTAACCGAAACGGGATGGAGGACTTTTGCGGACCTCGCGACTGCCGATTGCGGTTACTAATCCGATTATAAAAATTCTTCACAACAGCTCTGCTCCTTATTGTACTGCTACCTATTCTACCAAACTTCGGTAAACTCCACTATCCCACACCAGAATTTAAGCAAAAATTTAAGCCAGTTTTCGCCATGCTCATCGCTACGTGCTGCGGTCCACCTAACCGCCCACCAAATTTTAGCGAATCTTTAGACCGCAGCCAAATAACCTGACCCAATCAGTTTGTTCCGTCAGATAACCACAGCCTAGATGGCCTGGTCATCGCGTCTTTAAGCCTAATTCATCGCGGTTCAGAATCGTTCACCAAGCGGCGTTTTGGCTCCGATACGCCCCAAGAGGCACAGATACCGGGGTACTTCCGATAGGTCACCAGCGGATTCTATGCTATTCTAGGTAATTGAGAACAAAATGTACAGGTTCCCTCAGAACCTTTTATACTTTCTAAAGATTGAGGTGGCTAGCTTTGCCAGAAAGAAAACGGCGTTGGGCCTTCACTGCCAAACAGTGGACCCTTTTGGGAGCATTCCTCACGCCTTTCATTATTATGACGGTCTATTTTGCGTACCGCCAGATGGCCCCCTTCGGTAGTAGTAGTTTACTGACCGTCGACTTGGGGCAACAATACGTGGACTTTTTCGCTTACCTGCGGCGCGCCCTGTTGCACGACCCTGGTTCCATTTTTTACTCGTTTAGCAACGGGCTTGGAGGCGAGATGGTCGGGACCTGGGCTTACTACCTGTTAAGTCCCTTGAACCTGCTCTTACTGGCCTTTCCGGGTAATACGTTGACTAGTGGGATTCTACTCATCACCGTACTTAAATACGGATTAGCCGGGCTGACCTTCGCGTGGTTACTGCTCAAAGTGACGCCACAACGGGGGCTGATTGCCATCACCCTGTCGACCGCCTATGCCTTGATGGGTTGGGCCATCGCTAACCAACTGAACATCATGTGGCTGGACGCCATTGTCCTGTTGCCCCTGATTTTCTACGGGTTATTGCAGCTGATGATCACCGGCCATTGGAAACCCTACTTGATCTGGCTTCCCATCATGCTCATCGTCAATTACTATATGGCGTACATGATCTGCTTGTTCCTGATTCTGGCGTTTATCTGGTTGGCCGTCGATAAATTCTCGACCTGGCGTAATCTTGCCGTCCAGACTGGCCGGTTTGCGGGGGCGTCTCTTCTAAGTGGGGCGTTGGTCGCCGCTTTACTACTGCCGACCTGGTGGTCCTTGACCCAAAGTAAGGTCCAATACACCATCCAGTCCTTCAAGTGGCACTTCGAACTAGTCCCGTTCAAGACACTCTCCAAATTCTTCTTGGGGGCGTTCAACTTCGACCAGATGCCTAACGGTCCCGCCAACATCTTTATCGGGGCTTTGGCCGTACTCGGCGCACTGTTCTTCTTCGTCGATCGGCGCATTGCCTTAAAGAGTCGGTTAGCCGCCGGTGTTGTGACCGTCTTTTTGGCCCTCTCCACTTGCCTGCAACCGTTAGATTTGCTCTGGCACGCCGGGCAATTTCCGGTTTGGTACCCGTACCGCTTCTCCTTTATCATCTGTTTTTGGCTGATTTGGCTGGCTGCCCAGACGCTGACCCTCGACTTTCACCCGGGACCGATTGCTATTGGCGCCGTCGTGGTCGTGGTGGCACTCGGTTGTTACTACGTCGAAGCGCACCTCAAAAGCTTCAAGTACCTTAAAGCTAACCAATTCTGGTTGGGTATCTTGTTCGTCGTCTTCGCGTTGATTCTCGCGACCTTCCCGTATAAGAAACACTGGATTTATCCGGTAATGCTCTTCGTTATTGGGGTGACTGAGGTCACGGCGAACGCCTACATGGATTTGAACAACATCAGCTACGTTTCACAATCGGAATATGGAAATTACACTGCGGAACTCCAACGACTCGTCAACAAAACGACTAAGAGCGACCACAGTTTCTACCGTATCGGCAAGACTTTTGAACGGACCAAGGGAGACGCCTTTCAGACCGGTTTCAACGGCGGGTCCGTCTTCTCCTCGGCCTTGCCAAAGACCACGCCCACGTTTATGGGGAACATCGGGAGTCCCGATGGCGATGGTTTTGTCGAGTACAGTAACGGGACTTTGGTCACCGATTCGCTGTTGAACATGAAGTATTACTTCCAAGACAAACAACTCTCCGGAGCGTTGAGCGGCACATCGATGCTGCCCGCCTCCAGTAACAAGGCCGACCTCGCTGACTATAAAGTCGTTGGCCAAGACACGTGGGCCAAGCGCTACAAGAATCCGTATGCCCTGTCGATGGGCTACGCGGCCAGTGATGATATCCTCACGCTAAAAGACAAGACAGCCGACCCGACACAGTATCAAGCAAATTGGCTGGCCGCCTTGACCGGTAATCAGCAGGATAAGCACCTCTTCACCGCCGAGAACTTCGACCAGGTCGCCTTCCAAAACATCAACCAACAAAGTAAGATTACTGGCGCCATGTTGCAGAAGAAGAGTCTGGTCAAAGATGGTAGTATCACGCTGACCTTTAAGCCTAAGGACAACGCGGCTTACTACCTAACCATGGGATCGACGGTCAACCCGCAAAATGCGACCTTCACGTTGAACGGTAAGGCCTTGGCACAATACCCAACCTACCGGAACACTATCATCGTCAGTGCAGCGGATCACGATAAGGGTAAGACCATGAAGCTGACCATCAAGCTCAAGAAGGGCTCGTTGTGGCTGCAAAACTTCACCCTATATCGGTTGAATACCCAGCGATTCAAACAAGCCGTCCATAAGTTACAACAACACCCGTGGAAGCTCAGTCACCACTCTGACCGCAACTTTAACGGGACCGTCACCGCGACTAAGAACAATCAGGTGCTCAACACCTCGATTCCTTATTCGCCCGGCTGGCACGCAACCGTCAATGGCAAGTCCGTCAAGACTTACAAGACGATTAACATGTTTACCGCCGTTAAACTTAAGAAGGGCACCAACCACGTCAAGCTCACTTACTGGCCACCCCTGTTGAATTGGGGACTGCTTATCAGTGGCTTGAGCCTGGTACTGGTCTTCGGTAGCTGGTGGTGGCGCGCCCATCGGCGTCCCCGCTAAACCAACCGTTAAATAAATGCTTAAATAAGGGCGTGAGGCTAAAGTCTCACGCCCTTATTTGTCGCGGTTTTCCAATCACCTTAAAGTTCGCCATTTTCTGTATAGTCATACTTAGGACCGTCTGTCTTTTCGTCATAGTCAACCGTTAAGTCGTAACCGATAAAGAACCACTCGTCACCCTCGGTGATGTAGTAAGTTACGTCGTCTTTGGACTCGGTCACAACGGGGTCGCGGGGATTATCGTCAGGGGTCATCCCCAAAGAAAAGCCCTGGTGGACCGGCGTCTTGCCGTAGACCTTACCGAAGAACCGGATGCCCCGGCCCGTCATGCCCATTTCTTCGCGAAACCATTTACTAGCTGCATCCGTCACTGTAATTTTCATATTAAACCCCTCTTAACCAAGACTTTGTATCCGTTTTCACCTCCCTTTATACCATGAGTTAAATAGTTTTGGCAAGTAAATCGCCCAACTTAATTGTTATCAATTTAATTGTAAACAATGGTCCGTTTAATTCTCCCGAACGACAATCATGAACAACGGGTTGGCTTCTAAACAGCGCCAATAACCCGCTCCTACTAACCCGAACAACATCGTTTTCGTGGAATTAGTCGACCCCTGCCAGCAAAAATCAATTTATATTGAGGGATTGTTCTCATCAAAGCTAGACCCCACCACCAAAAACGGTCACCCTTATTAAAAGAGTGACCGTTGCAAAAAATCTTATTGTGATTGGCCAAAGGACGTTGTCCCGGCTGCTAGTGTCAGTTCATAGCTGTCCGGTGCCGAGGCCTCATGACTGACCAAATTTAACCGGCGAGCATCTGCTAGCGGAAGTTTAAGGGTCGCTTGCGTATTGACCGGAATGGTCACTTTCAGGCTGGTCAGAGCGGCGCCGTCTGATTGCCAGGCCACTTTAATGGGGCCGTAAACCGAATCCATTTCTCCCGTGACTGTCGTAATCCTGGACTCATCATTATACACCTGTCCCCGGTCAATTTTCGGCGCGATGACGATGGCGTCCTCGCCACGACTGGGAGTAACGTTGATTCCTAACATGGTGGCATACAACCACTGAGCAATCGACCCGTAAGCATAGTGGTTATACGAGTTCATCGCGTCGGGTGAGATGCCTCGTTCTTGCGTGTAAGAGTCCCAGCGTTCCCACAGGGTCGTGGCTCCATTTTTGACCGCTAATAGCCACGAGGGATTCTGGTCACTCAAGAGTAAGTCATAAGCTTGGTCGTTTAGTCCGGCCGCACTCAGTTCGGGAAGTAACACGTTGATTCCCAAAAAGCCCACGGCCAAGGATTTTGCCGGCATCGTTGGCCGACTCGTTTGGTCGTGGTTGTCCACGACCCGTTTCAAGGTGGCGATAGCCCGTTGCTTTTGCGTCTCGTCCGTGAATAGCTGCAATTTCAAAAACCACAGCAAACCAGTCTCCGCATCATCCACGAATGAATACCCCTGAAATGACCGGTCCACCTGATCAGCGGTCCGTGTCAGCAAATGGAACTCTTCCGTCTCATCGTCAGCAACGTATTTTTCTTGGATTTTTGCTCGAACTAACTTAAAGAGGTGGGCATATTGTTGCTGCCCCAGATCATCTGCCACGACCCGTGCCATTTTAGTCATCAATTGGGCGGTATAGGCACGGTAGATGAGGTTCATGAACGGTGTCGCTGCCGGCGCAAAACCTAACCAGTCACCGAATAGATGCTCATCGTAAGTCGTTGCCGTTGTCGTCAGCGGCCCAATTTGCCGCATATAAGCCGTTATCTGGGGGTAATACTGGGTCACAAAAGTTTTATCTCCCGTGAACTGATATAACCGCCACGGCAACACGATACCAATGTCCGACCACCCCGCCGCTCTTGCCTGCGCCAATTTCGGTAAAAAGGACTGCGGCATAATGATCTGGTAGGCGGAACCCACCTCGGTTTGGTTGATGACCTTTAAGTAGTGGCCTAAAAACGCCACGCTGTCAAAGCCCATTAAGCCACTTTGCGCAAAAATTTGTGCATCGGCCGTCCATCCGGCTCGTTCGGCCCGGTTGGGCGAATCAATGGGGATCGACAAGTAGTTCGACTGCTCACTAAACTGAATATTCTTAATCAATCGGTTCACAGCCGCATTATTGGTCTGTAACCAAGCCGTCTGGTGAGTCAGCGAGCTGACCGGAATCTGCTGAATAGCCTGAATCGTGACCGGTCCGTCCGTCACCACTTCGACGTAGCGGTATCCATGGAAGGTCCAGCGGGCATTGACCGTGTGGACCTTTTCGTCTTGGGTGTAGAAGACTTCTGCGGACCGGGCATCACCCCCGATTTCAGAGACCAAGTTACGATGGTGCAACGTATTTTTCGGCCCGTCACTTCCGGTCTGCTGGACAACATCCCCCTGACCATCGTTGAGGATCTCTCCCGTGCGCACTTCAATTTTCGTCAGCGCCAACGTATTGGCATGGAAGGTCACGGCTAACGTTGCCGCCATATTTTGGCCAAAATCGAACAATAGACGTTGTTGCCGGTCTGCTCGCCAATCTTCGTGGTGCACATCCACCAACTGAACTGCCCCTAACGGTAGCGTTGCCTTGGAGCCGATTCGGTCTATGCGATAATTGGCGCTTGCGACCGGACTGTTCTGCTGATCCAATAATTCATAGACCTTTGCTTCATGACTGGGGGCTAAAGTCTGCCGCACCGCCGCCTGGTCGATTGGTGGCGTCACTACCGGTTGTAACTCACCAGGAGCTAACCTAAAATCAATGGTTTCACCATCGTAAATATCGTTATCCACGACCCGGTAATCATCGTAGTAGGCCCATTTGTCGGTCTCGGCGCTGGTCACCGTTTGCTGTTGACCATCGGTGTATGTTATCACCAATTTAAAAATCAGGAGTGGTCGTTTGATCCCGTCTGTAAACAAGCTTTCGTAATTTGAAAATTGCGCGATTCGTCCCAAAAAATAGCCCTTGCCGACAGGAATGTTGACGTGATTGTCACGTTTTAAGTCAGCCTGCACATCGTAAGCTTGGTAATTGATGCGAGTATGATAATCCGTCCAACCAGGGTTTAGAATCTCTAAGCGTTCATCCCCGATTGCCTGTAAGTTGTGGTGATTCATCTGTACTGCGTACGCTCCTAATCCCGAAACGTATAGGATTGCCGACGCAACGGCGCTAGGGGTCTGGTGTAACGTAAACTGCCGGGTAAAGACGGGCAAAGCCGTAGCAGGTTGAGCACTGATGAACGGAATCCCCGCCCAATCAGTGGTGGTAAAAAATCCCACCGGCGCTGACGTCACGACGTTGGCGTGATTGTCTTGCACGCTGACTTGCCAGGTATAGTGCTTTTCTGGTGCCAGCGGAAGCGCTTCAAAATAATTATTAATGGTCTGCGCACTCTGGACTTCTGGACTCCGCCAGATCTCCCGGGTCGCGTCAGCAATCACTAATTGAAAAGCGGTTTATGTCACCGTCGCGGGGTCCGTGGACTCCCGGTGTAATTTCCAGCTAAAAGTCATTCCGGCCGTTGCGACCACGATGGGGGTCACGGCATGGTTTAGCTGTAAGGTATCAATCTTCATTTTCCAATCAACTCCAACTTACTTTCAGTTTCATGCTTCAAATGTAATCCATTATAGCATGACCGTTGGCCTAACTTTCCGCTCGACTAGACCATTGGCCATGACCGCTCCGCCAAACACTAACGCAAAAAAGGTTCCCAACACCGGCATCGCTGCCCGCACTGGGAACCTCTTTGACGCTAAACTTATGATTAATCGACTTTCAAGACTTCGACCGTCATGTCACCACCGGGCGTTTCCAGCGTGACTTTTTCGCCTACGCGGTGACCTAATAAGCCCTTGGCAATTGGCGATTCGTTAGAAATCTTCCCCGACATCGGGTCAGCTTCGGCCGCACCCACGATGGTGTATTCTTCGGGATCTTCGTCAGGCAATTCCTTGAACGTTACCTTTTTTCCGACGGAGATTTCGTCCTTGTCGGTGTCATCGTTATCGATGATTTGGGCGTATTGGAGCATGCGTTCGACCGTGCTGATTCGGGTCTCTAACATACTCTGTTCATCCTTGGCCGACTCGTATTCGGAGTTTTCCGATAAGTCCCCGTAGGAACGGGCAATCTTGATGCGGTCGATGACTTTCGGCCGCTTGACCGTTTTAAGTTCTTCTAATTCATTTTGTAATTTTTGTTGACCTTCTTCAGTCATTGGATACATTTTTTCTTCTGCCACAATGGCCACCCCTTTTTCTCACTTAGTCTGAGTTAGCGGTTTCTCCGCCACGACTTGCCGGGTCCGATTCCCGGACTTCACTGACTCCCCCATCTTAAATGGTGGTGTCGGGATTGTCAAAGACTTCCTTGTTGCCGTGTGATTCCAGAATCGCGCGAATCTTAGTCACCAACAGATCGATGGCCACTTGATTCTCGCCGCCTTCGGGTACAATGATGTCCGCGTAACGCTTGGTCGGTTCTACAAATTGATGATACATCGGTTTGACCGTCTTCAGGTATTGGCCAATAACTGATTCCAAGGAACGGTCCCGTTCGTTCATGTCCCGTTGGATTCGGCGAATGATGCGGATATCGTCGTCGGTGTCGACAAAGACCTTGATATCCATCAAATCTCGCAACCGTTCATCGTCTAGAATCAGGATACCTTCCAAGATGATGACGTCACGGGGTTCCTGCAAGATCGTCTGGTCACTTCGGGTGAACCGGTTATAATCATAGACGGGTTTTTCGATGGGTTCGTAGCGCAACAACTGCTTGAGTTGCTCGATCAACAAATCCGTATCGAAAGTCAACGGATGGTCATAGTTGACCGCCCGCCGTTCCGCCATACTCATATCCGACTGGTCCCGGTAGTAGGAATCCTGTTGCAAAATCATGATGGAGTGGCCCACTAACTGATTGAAAATGGCGCGACTTACAGTCGTCTTCCCACTTCCGGACCCCCCGGTGACCCCGATGATGATGGGGCGTTTCTTATCTGCCAATACTGTCGCCATCCTTTACTTATTATCGCCAGCTAAGGAGCTGGTCAATGCTTGGTGTTGATTATACGTCTTAGAGAAATAAACCTTCCCGGTCTTGGTATTGGCAATGAAGTAGTAATACCCCTTGCTTCGGGCCGCGGGATGGAGCACCGCCTTGATTGACGACACACTTGGGTTGTCAAACGGTCCTGGGCCATACCCCGTGTGTACGTAGAGGTTATACGGTGACTTGACTTTCAAATCCTTATAGGTCAACGTCTTCTTGGTCGTCTTCAACGCGTATTGCACGGAAATATCGGACTGCAGAGCCATGTTGGCCTTGATGCGGTTCAAGAAGACGCCGGCAATCTTGTTACGGTCCTTTTGGTTGACCCCTTCACGTTCGACTAACGACGCCAAGGTCAAAGTTTCTTGAACGGTGAGCTTGTTTTTCTTGATGGTCTGGTACTGACCCTGTAAGTTCTGGTCCATCTTAGCAACCATCGACGTGACGATGTCCTTTAAGGTCATCTTCTTGCCAGCCTGGTAAGTTGCCGGAGCCAGGTAACCTTCGAGCCGGTAGCGCACGTGCTTGGCTTTTTTGGCCGAGCTTAACAACCGCGGGTACTTGGCGGCCAACTGGTTAAAGAACTTTTTATTGGTCATCAAGCTCAAGAATTCCTTCTTGGTGAAGTCCGTTTGCTTGGGGATCTCCTTGGCCAACTGGTCGATGGTCTCGCCTTCACGTAACAACACCTTTCCCGTTGCACTTTGAACCGGTTCCGCCGAGCCACCTTGCTGCAACTGCTTGGCAATCGTCTTCAGCGTCATCGAGGGCTTCAATTGGTAATACCCCGCCCGAAAATTCGTAAATTTATGGGATTTCACGTAATAATTGAAGACCATCCCACTCTTGACGATTTTCTTGTCCTGCAGGATCTGACCGATCTTATTCGAGGTTGCCCCCATCGGCACGTGGACCTGCACGACATTTTGGTTATGGGTATCCAACGGCTTTAACGCCGTTTGAAAGTAGTGATACCCGATGATGCCGATTGCCACTGCTAAAATAACTAATAAACTTACCACACCAATCATGATTCGCCGGCCAAACGAACTACGTTTGGGTCCTCTGGCGTCATGCTTAGGCGTAGGATCCGTACCATTATCCAACTTGTTTCCTCCGTTCTATGCCATAATCCCCTATATTATACAGAACTTCTGCGCTCACGAAAACCGGCAAAGCCGACTTTGACCAAAATGTAATCTTTCAAGCCCCACAACGGCTTAGCGTCCCTGCAAAAAAGAGTTTGGGAAGTTCCCAAACTCTTTTACGGGTGGCTTACCGAATTTCGGCACCCAGATCCGATTCTAAGCGTTTCGTGACCTTTTCAAAGGCTTGGTTGACCGCATCATCGACCAACGTCGCCGTCTTGTCCTGATAAGTCAAGGTGTACGCCAGTGACTTCTTGCCGGCTGGCACATTGTCTCCCGCGTAAACGTCAAACAGCTTCGTGGATTGTAAATAAGCGCCACCCCGCCGGTTGATGACCGCCATAATTTGATCATTCGTGACGTTCTCGTCGACTAACATCGCAATATCCCGCGTAATGGCTGGGTAACGGGAAATCACGTCGTACTGGTTCGCGCGTTTTGGCATATCGATAATGGCCTGGAGATTCAAATCAAAGACCATCGTAGCCCCAATCTTAAAGGCTTTAGCCACCGTCGGATGAATCTGACCCATGAAGCCAATCTTGTGCCCGTGAATCAAGATGTCCGCAGTCCGACCCGGATGCATCTCTTTCATCTGCGGGTTTGCTTCAAAGGTCACGTCGCCATTGACCGCCATGTCTTGCAGGTAGGCCTCCACGATACCCTTCAGTTGATAAAAATCAACGGGTTGGGCGGGGTGGTTCCAGGCCTTCGGCAGTAACGTTCCAGTCACAGCCCCGGCAATATGTTCTTCTTCTGCCGGCCGTTCTTGACCGTCTTCACGGTAGAAGACCCGGCCTTGTTCGTACAGCGCCACATCCTTGACCTTCCGGGCCGTGTTGTAGGCGATATCGTCTAACAAGCCGGTGACCAAGTTCATCCGCAAGACCGCGTGGTCCACACTCATCGGCCAAGCCAGCTTCGTGACTTGACTATCAGGATGGGTCAAGAACATTTTGGCTTTATCTTCGGTGGTCAACGCATAGGAGATGGCCTGGTTCAACCCTAAGCCCTCAAGCGAGTGCCGAGTGGCCCGCACTAGACGTTGGGCGGGCGTCAACCGGCCCTGCGTCATCCGGCCGGTCGGTAACGTGGCCGGCAGCTTATCGTACCCGTAGATTCGGGCGATTTCTTCCAACAAATCCGCGGGAATATGGATATCGTTGCGCCGAATCGGGACCGTGACGGTCATTTCGTCGTCAGCCGTTTCCACGGCAAAGCCCAACGTGTCCAAAATATGGGTCACTTGGTCTAAGCTCAATAATGTTCCCAGGACCTGATTGACCCGGGTCAGAGTTAACTTGATGATTGCAGGGTCGGGTTGATTATTACTCCCGACCACCGTTCCAGCTTGGACTTCACCGCCAGCTAATTCGGTGAACAATTGCGCTGCCGCGTCCGCCGCATCTTGAACCCCGGCCTGGTTAACGCCTCGTTCGAAACGTTGGGACGCATCGGTGTGCAGGTTATGCCGTTGGGCTGCCTTACGGATGTGAGTCCGGTCGAAGACGGCCGATTCAATAGCCACCGTCGTCGTCTGGTCGGTAATGGCCGTCGACAGCCCCCCCATGACGCCAGCTAAGGCAATCGGTGCTTTAGCGTCAGCAATCACGATGTCTTGTGGATCCAAGTCATGGTCATTTTCGTCTAGCGTAGTCAGTTTTTCGTCTGCTTGAGCAGCCCGCACATAAACGTCTTGACCATCGAACTTGTCGTAGTCAAAGGCGTGAAGTGGTTGACCGTACTTCAACATCACATAATTCGTCACATCGACCACGTTATTGATGGGCCGCATGCCCGCGTTCCAGAGGCGAATCTGGAGCCACATTGGGCTAGGTGCAATTTTTAAGTTGCGCACCAAGCGCATCCGGTATTGTGGTGCTAAGGCCTCGTCGACGTGCAGCGTCAGTTGGTCCGCCACCGCGGGACCTTCCGCTTTAACTTCAGGCACGTCAAGTTGGACGGGTTGGTCGTAAATGGCCGCTAAATCGCGTAACGTCCCGTTCAAGCTCAGCATGTCCCCCCGGTTCGGCGTGACGTCTAAGTCAATTAAACTATCATTCATGCCTAATAAGTCAAACACGGGAGCGCCTGGCTGGGCGTCAGCCGGTAAGACGTAAATGCCATCCACGTAAGCTTTAGGCACCACGTCTTCGGGAAAGCCGATTTCCTGTAAGGCACAGATCATGCCGGCGGATTCCACGCCGCGCATCTTGGAACGCTTGATTTTTACGTTGTCCGCAATCCGTGAGCCGGGTAAGGCCACGATGACGTTTTGGCCTTCAGCGATATTCGGGGCCCCACAAACGATTTGGGATGGCTCCTCATCGCCCACATCGACCTGGCAAATGTGCAAATGGTCGGAATCGGGATGGGCCTTCACGCTCAAGACGTGGCCCACGACGATTTTCTTCAAGCCGGCACTAGGTTGGACCACGCTGTCGACTTCAACGGAGGTCCGTTCAATCTTTTCCGCCAAGTCAGTGGCAGAAACGTCTAAATCGAGATAATTTTTAATCCAATTGTATGAAATCTTCATGGTTGGCGGTTATCCTTTCTTGGTAAATTGGGTGAGGAAGCGAACGTCATTTAAGTAGAAGTTCCGGATGTCGTCCACCCCGTACTTCAGCATGGCGAAGCGGTCGGGGCCCACCCCAAAGGCAAACCCGCCGTAAACGTCGGGATCGACGCCGGCCATCTTCAAGACGTTCGGGTGCACCATGCCGGCCCCTAAGACTTCGATCCAGCCGGTCTGCTTGCAGACGCTGCAGCCCTTACCACCACAGTTAAAGCAGGTGATATCGGCTTCGACGGAAGGTTCCGTAAACGGGAAGTAGCTTGGCCGTAACCGTACGTCGAACTTGTCACCAAATAGCTCATGGGCCAAGACTTGTAAGGTCCCCTTCAAGTCCGCCATGGTCACGTGCTTGTCAATGACTAAGCCTTCAACCTGGTGGAACTGGTGGGAGTGCGTCGGGTCATCGGTATCCCGGCGATAAACGACTCCCGGAGAAATCATCTTCAATGGGCCTTGCGAGAAATCGTGCTTCTCTAACGTCCGCGCCTGCATTGGTGAGGTTTGCGTCCGCATCAAGATTTCCTTGGTGATGTAGAACGTATCCTGCATGTCGCGGGCCGGGTGGTCCTTCGGCAAGTTCATCATTTCAAAGTTGTACTTGTCCTCTTCGACTTCGGGGCCACTCAAGACCTGGTAGCCCATGCCTAAGAACAAGTCTTCAATTTGGTCGATGATCTGTTGGATCACGTGCGGTTCACCCTTTGCCACTGGGGTCCCTGGTAAAGTCACATCCAGCGCTTCCTTAGCCAAACGGGCGTTCAACGCCGCGTTCTCTAAAGTTTCGCGCCGGTTAGCCACCGCCGTGGTCAAGTCATCGCGCACCTCGTTAGCAAAGGCACCGACTACGGGCCGTTCACTAGCCTCTAAATCGCGCATCCCCCGCAGCACCTCGGTGATGGGGCCTTTCTTGCCTAACAGGTGCACCCGAATCTCGTTGACAGCCTTGAGGTCCGTGGCCTGTTCAATATCGGCCAACCCCTGCTGTCGCAACGCAGTTAATTTATCTTTTAACGACATCTCATATCCTCCATTTCTGTCTTATCCCAATCCGCAGATGAGGCCACAAAAAAGCCCCGTCCCTCACTAAAGAGGGACGAAGCGCTTCGCGGTACCACCCTGATTCAGCGACTCATTGCGTCGCCACACTCAGACGTGATAACGGTCACTCACCGGTGGGCCATTCATTACGGATGTAAATCCCGGCCACAACTCGAGAACTGAATTCACCGTGTCCGCTTCGAGGTCATCTTCCAATCGTGAACGACCCTCCCTGGCAAAACGGCCCGGTTACTACTTTTCTGTCATCGTTTTTAAGTTAATTGATATCGTTTTAAGGGTAACGGTTTTTTGAAAACCTGTCAACTACTTCTGGTCGTCTTCACACGACCACTTATCGGACCATGCGTGAACCGCAGTCATCACACCCTGCAATTCTTGGCCTTTAGGGGTCAAGCGGTACTCGATCAACGCATTATCCGGATAAGTCTGCCGGAGGACCACGCCGTTAGCTTCCAGTTCCTTGAGTCGTTCGACTAGGACCCGGTCACTGCAGCGCGGGATGTTGTGGGCGAGGTCCCGAAAACGTTGCGGCCCCTCCTGTAACAGGACATCGATGATGAGCCCGTTCCACTTCTTCCCTAAAAAGGAAAAAGTCCGTTCGAAGCGGGGACACAGGGTAAAGTCCACCGGTGACGAGTTTAAAGATGTCATCATTTGCATCAGCAATTTCGCCTCCTATTCCACCCGAACGGCTTAAACGTTAAGCGTTGGGCGTTCCTTTTGCCAGCCACGTGTGAACGTGCTGCCGCGCTGGACCGGAAAACTCGTGGATGGCTTCGTAATCATCCACCAATGACACAATCAGGCTTTCCCGGTACTTCGGCACGGCCAGCGTGGCGCCCCACATATGCTTCAAAATAATGTCTTTTTCCATCGGACTTAAGTCCGTTAATTTCTCCGCGTTACGTAGCGCGACCCGGGGATGGATAAAGGCGTGGGAACCCAAGTTGAACTTCGTGGTCCGCCAATCATAGTAAAATAAATCGTGCAATAAGCCACCCCGAGCGGTCGCCCGGACGTTTAGATGCAGCCGTTTAGCAATCAGGTAACTGTTGTACGAAACCGAAATGGAGTGGTCCAAGCGGTTTGAATGGTGATGTTGTGTGTAATTCGCCAGTCGTTGGACCGGCTCTTTGGCCAACAAATCAGAAACAAGTGCCAGATACTCGGGGTCATCACGCCATGTCAGTTTGGTCATAGAATGCTTCCTTTTCCTTTAAATTTAAAGCTAAAAACTCAATCTTATAGTTACTGTATATCTTAATGCCTTTTGGCCAAAATGCAATCAAAACGCCCCGTTTTCCCGGGGATTAATCATTTCTTATAGAATTTAGCCAAATAGTTGAAACATAACGATTCCAGCGGCCACAGCCACGTTCAATGATTCCGCCTGCCCTTTGATGGGGATATAGAGGTTGCGCGTGGTCAGTTGCTGCAAGTCGGGGGCCATGCCGTTACCTTCGTTACCCATCACGATGGCCCCTGCCGTTAGCGGCGAAACGTCGCGATAGTCCTTAGCCTGAGGATCTAAGTTGGTCCCGTAGACCGGCAAATGCCGGGCCGTAAAGGTTTGAATCCACTCATGCAAATCATCTTCAACTAACTGAATATGAAACTGACTGCCCTGCATCGACCGTAAGACTTTAGGCAGGTAGCGACTGGCGCTCCCCAGTCCAAAGACCACGCCGGTCAAGCCCGCGGCGTCAGCGGTCCGGACCATGGTACCAATGTTGCCCGGGTCTTGGACCTGATCCAAAAAGAGCCAGCCGCCCTGCGCGTCCTGTGGGTCGACCGAAGTCGTCTCCGCCAAGGGTGCCGTGGCAAAGATGCCCTGTGGCGTGTTGGCATCGCCGATGGTCTTGGCGATGCTGTCCGTTAATTCAAAGGTCGCCACGTCGGGGGGGAAGACCGCCGCGTGGGCCGTCAATTGTTCGGCGGTCCCCATGATGGCCGTTAACGCTTGCTTGGCTTTGATGGCCTCCTGGACCAGATGCCACCCCTCTAATAGGTAAGTTTCGGTCTGCTTGCGGCCCTTTTTGGTGGTCAACGCCCGCCACTGCTTGACCCGTTTGTTTTGACTTGATGTAATTTTTTCTCTCACCGTTAGTTGCCCCTATTTTCAATTTTAGGTTAATTCTACCATATCCCTAGGCAGACCGGGACGACCGCTGTATGATAGATATAAACTTTTTTAAAGGGGGCCTTGACGTGCAAACGCAACGTTTCGTGATTTCGGGGCGGGTCCAGGGCGTTGGCTTTCGCTGGACGACGGTCCAGATTGCCCGTCGCCTCGGGGTAACCGGCACCGTGCAGAACCTGCGCTCCGGCCAAGTCGCCGTGGTGGCTAGCGGCAGTGCCGAGCAACTCGCACAGTTTCAAACGGCACTCCAACATCCACAAGCGTCGCCCTGGATTGACGTCGTCGATTTGGCCGTGACGGACTTGCCCGTCCACCGCTTTACTGATTTTTCAATAATTATTTGAAAAAGCCCGCCAAATCAAGTAATATGTTGGGTGTTCACGGCGTTTACGCCGCATGGGGACGGTCACGTCGCCCATTGTTAACTAATGAAGGGGTTCAAGAAAACACATGAAAATCTCCAAGAAATTTTCGGCTACCGCCGCCTTAGCGGGGTTGGCACTGGTCCTAAGTGGCTGTGTCCAAACCAAGAACGGTAAGCCTTACGGGTTCGTCTACGACTACCTCGCCGTCCCCGGCCAACACGTGATGGACTGGCTGGCCAGCATCTTTTCTGGCAGCTATGGTTGGGCCATTATCATTTTGACCGTGATCGTCCGGATGGTCCTCTTGCCAATCATGGTCAAGCAAATGCGCAACGCCACGATTCAACAGGAAAAGATCTCGATGATTCGGCCACAAATGGCCGCCTTACAGAAACAACAAAAGGCCGCCAAGACCCAGGAAGAACAAGCCGCCGCGGGGCAAGCCATGATGGCGTTGTACCGCAATAACGGTATCAGCATGACTGGTGGAATCGGGTGTTTACCCCTCCTGATCCAAATGCCAATCTTTGCCGCTCTGTACGCCGCGATTCGCTACTCTCCGGAATTGTCTAAAGCGGTCTTCATGAACATCCCGCTGGGAAAGGCGAGTTGGATTTTAGCGTTATTGTCCTTCCTGTCCTACCTGTTACAAAGTTACCTCTCCATGTTGGGGTTGCCACAGGAACAAAAGAAACAAATGCGCTACACCTTGCTTCTCTCACCCGTGATGATTCTCTTCTTCACTATGAATTCACCAGCCGGATTAGGGTTATACTTCTTCGTCGGGGGCCTCTTCGCCTGCCTGCAAACGTTGATCATCAACTTCTATCGGCCACGGATTCGCCGCGAAATTAAGGAAAAGATGAAGGACCAACCGGCACCCGTCATGCCAACGCCAGTCAAACCAGCGGCTAAGCCCGAACAGGCCGCCGCGGAGACTCACACGCACAACCGCAACCGAAATCGGAACGCGGGTAAGCAACAACATCACCACTAATCATATAACTTGATACTTAAAACGGTCACCCGTTCTCGTGTTTGGAGAACGGGTGACCGTTTTTTGACGTGCTTGACTAATCGTTATTGCGTGAAGAATTGTAACTGGCACTGGCCGCAAAAATCGTCGACGCGATGGCCCAATTTTTGGCCGCGCGGGCGTTGATCTCGGCTTGATGACTCGATTCGTAAATGGAGTCCGCCTTGCTAATCATTTTATCATGATAAAGATCGTCTTCTAAAGCGTTGAGCGCTTCCTTCAAGTCATCGGCGCGACCGACGGACACGATGTCGTACAGCCGTGATGGGTACCCGTAATAAAGGTACTTTGCCGGATAGTTGAACGCCGTACCTAAGCGCTTCAAGTTGGTGTTCGCTTGATTGATCTTTTGGTTGTCCACCGCTAGGACTCGCTGCCACCCCTGACTCTTGGGCAGCAGGCGGTTGACCTCATCCGCCACGTACTTTGTTTTGATTCGGAAACATAGTGCCGGTAGTCCTACGATTACCAGACAAACGATGAAGCTCTGAAAAATACCTGTAAAAAAGCCATCTTCCCTGAACACCATCATATAGAAAAGAACCATTAGCACACCAAAGACCGTCCAAAAGCCCTTTTGATATTTTTCATGGGCTTGTTGTCCCAAACGGGCCTGCCAACTGGACCGATCCTGATTTCTTTTTTGAAGGGTCTGGGCGTACATGTTGAATCCCCGACTTAAAATGGCTAACGCGTCGAGCAACTCTTGCTTGCTCAGACTATGTATATCTTGTTGTTCCAAGGTGAATCTCTCCTTATACCAGCAATTTTATGGTTGCTGCGCTTCACCATTAATTGATCATCCCCAGTTTTCAAAAAATGCGAGCACCGTTTGCTGACGAGTCTGGACTCGTCACGGGTGGGCTACCACCTCCTTTGACTGTAACGTCAACCCCCTTACCCTAACACCTTCTGACCTGTTGACTTTTCAATCTTAATACTATAAGTCTCACCCTTATTCGTCAACCGGCCATCACCGTTAACGTTCCCCGATAAAAACGGCCACACCTCAGTAAACTACTGACATGTGGCCGTTCATTTTCTATATTTATGCAGCTAACAATTTCAGGTACTAAACCCGCTAAATCCCCAATTTCATCATTTTCACGCAGGTGATTAGTCCTTGGGGGACGTATCGTGATTGGTATCGTCTTTAGGCGCATCTTCTAGCAACTCGGACTTGATGCCCGGAATCCCGTTATTAGCAGCTTGGGCCTGTTGTTTCTTACGTTCGAGTGTTTTCGCCGCTTTGGCCGACAAAATCGGTAATGAGATGCGGAAGACCGAGCCGTGGCCCACGGCACTCTCAATCGTGATGTTCCCGTGGTAGCCCTCAATCAACCGTTTAGCGATCGACAAGCCTAACCCGTTACCACCCTTAGTCCGGGAACGCGCCTTATCGACCCGGTAGAACCGGTTGAAGACCCGTTCACGGTTGGCCTGCGAGATGCCTTCCCCGAAGTCTTGGACCGCGATTTCCACGTTGCGCGTGTCGCGTTCGTAGGACAAGTGGACTTCCTTGCGCGTGGTGGAGTATTTCACCGCGTTATCCAGCAGAATAATCAAAATCTGTTCCAAGTGATTGCGGTAGATCTGCGCTTGAACCGTCTCGTGGACATCGTCATCCAAGATAAAGATGAAGTCCGGATGAATCATCTTGAAGTTGTCGTAGACTTGGTTGACCACTTCGGTGACGTCGGTGACGTCGTTGGTAAAGGTGATTTCGATTTGTTCGGCCCGTTGCAAGTCGAGCATCTCTTGGACCAGGCTCTTCATCCGCTTGGTCTCTTGTAACGAAGCCTGAATCGATTCGTTCAGGACTTCTGGGTCGTCCTTGCCCCACCGGTCGAGCATCTCCATGTGGCCCTGAATGATGGCCACCGGTGTGCGCAACTCGTGGGACACATCTTCGACGAACTGCTGTTGCTGGTCGATGTAGCGTTGCGTGGTGTCAATCATGTCGTTCAACAGCTCCGTCAAGTCGCCCAGTTCATCGCTTCGCTTAGATTCGGGAACCCGTTGATCCGTTTGTGGGTCGTCGCGCACCGCATCGATGGTTTCACGAATCGCGTCGATGGGTCGCAAGAGAAACGACGCTAAAATGTAGCTAAGGACCGCCGCGGCCAACGCCGCAATCAAGCCCAGTACGATAACCACCTGAATCAAAGTGGTCCGGGTCTCACGATAATCTTGCAAGGTATCGACGACCTGAACGTATCCAATCGTGCGGTTATTTTTCTTCGAATGGATAGGCGCGCGACCAATCAGGCCGGGGCCGTTTTGAACCCTTTGGGATCGAACGTGTTGCTTTGTCGCGGCCTTGAAGGTCACGTTCGGGGTATCACGGCTACTGAACAACTGCTGGCCGGCACGATTGTAGACCACAACGGTCTGACTGTCACGCGCCAGACTAGTAATCACGGCGTTGTTGTACGGGGTGCGGGGGTCTTTGCCCTGTTGGAACGTAACCGCCTTAGGCCGTAACAGACTATTCACACTTTGACTATCCAAGTCTTGACTTTGGGTCTCAAGTTTTTCGATTACCACGTTCAAGGTATCATTGACGTGACTGCGCTCCTGACGCATCAAAACCGTCATAAAACTGTTGAAAATCAGGATGGCAATGACGCTAAAAATCACCAAAACCGCCGCGGTCGTGGCAATCGTCCACTTCCACTTTAAGGAAAAACGGAAGGCCGCTTTTTGCGGTGCTTCCGTTTCAACATCGGGTTCTCTCATGAACGCATCACGTACCCCGTCCCCCGGACCGTCTGAATGTAGCTCTTCTGGCCAGGGACATCAATTTTGTTGCGTAAGTACCGGACGTACACGTCCACCACGTTAGTCTCGACTTCGGACTCGTAGCCCCACACCTTGGTGAGTAACACGTCTCGAGCCAAAACCACGTTGACGTTTTCCATCAACGCTAGCAGAAGTTCGTATTCCCGCTTGGTCAGATTGATGACCTCGTCGCCGCGGCGCACGATGCGATTTTCTTTTTCAATGGTCAGGTCCTTGAACTTGACTGTTGTCTGCTTAGTGCTCTTCTGTTCACCTTCAAGGTGAATCCGCCGGAGCAACGCCCGGACGCGGGCCAACAGTTCTTCGATGGCAAAGGGCTTAACGATGTAATCATCGGCACCGTGATCTAAACCGGATACTCGGTCAATCACGGAATCTCTGGCCGTCATCATAATGATAGGCGTACTTTTCATTTCGCGTACCCGCCGAGCCACTTCAATACCGTTCAGTTCGGGTAACATCAGGTCTAATAAGATGACGTCGAAGTCTTGGGACAACGCTGCGTCCAATCCCGTGCGACCATTAAATTGCACGTTCGTGTCGTATCCTTCGTGCTTGAGTTCCAACTCCACGAAACGAGCGAGATTCTTTTCATCTTCAATAATTAAAATTCGACTCATTACTCTTTAACTCCTCTAGGGCGATTTAGCTGTGTTCGGGAAGCCAATACTCATTAATTCCGCGAACAACCGTGATTCATTCCAATATTTAATTTTATCATATTTCACTCTAATTGTGCGGCTTTTACATCACCCTTCTGAGAGAATTCAATTTAGCGTAATTAATGAGCAAGCCGCGAAACAGCAACCGGTTGCATACAATTTTTTTGTTATTTTGAAAGGTTCAGAAAACGTTTTCTTTCACAAGACAGGAAACTCAACTCCCCTTGTTATGCGGCCGTATTGGCCCGCATTCATTCAGGGGCACTAAGTTTTTTATTTATTGTTCATTTTTTCACTTGAATTTGCTCACTTTTTAAGTATACTAGGACTGTAGACAAAAAAGAAAAGGGGTTCTTTTCATGAAAGCTGCTGTTATTCGCGATTCTGTTGATGGGTATGTTGATATTAAGGATGTTACCTTACGGCCAATCACCCACGGTGAAGCCTTAGTCAAGATGGAATATTGTGGTCTCTGTCACACCGACTTACACGTAGCTGCCGGTGACTTTGGCAAGCAACCAGGCCGGATTATTGGGCACGAAGGTGTCGGTCGGGTCATCCAAGTCGCTGACGACGTGGACAACTTGAAGATTGGTGACCGGGTTTCCATTGCTTGGTTCTTTAAGGGCTGTGGCCACTGTGAATACTGCTTGACCGGTCGGGAAACGTTGTGCCGCAACGTTAAAAACTCCGGCTTCACGGTTGACGGTGCGATGGCGGAAGAATGCATCGTGGACGCTAACTACGCGGTCAAAGTCCCAGAAGGCTTGGATCCCGTTGAAGCCACTTCCCTCACCTGTGCTGGGGTGACCATGTACAAGGCCTTAAAGGTCGGTGAAACGAAACCCGGTCAATGGGTCGAAGTCGTTGGCTGTGGGGGCTTAGGGAACTTAGCCGTTCAATACGCCCACAACGTCTTCGGTGCTCACGTGGTTGCCGTTGATGGGAACCCCGACAAATTAGCTGCGGCTAAGAAAGATGGTGCCGAGGTCTTAATCAACCGGCACGACAACAATGTGGCTGAACAGATTCAAGAAAAAGTCGGCGGCGTTAACAACGCTCAAATCACGGCCGTTACGCCCGACGCCTTTACCCAATCTGTTAACGCGCTACGTCCCGATGGCAAGTTAGTTGCCGTGGCCTTACCACAAGGTGACATGCAACTGAACATCGCTAAGACGGTCCTAGACGGTATCTCTGTACGTGGCTCCTTAGTCGGGACCCGGCAAGACTTAGCCGAAACCTTCCAGTTCGGTGCTGAAGGCAAGGTTCACCCAATCGTTCAAACCCGGCGGTTGGATGAAGTCAACGACATCATCGATGAAATGAAAGCTAACTCGATCGTTGGCCGGATGGTTGTCGACTTCACTAAATAATCCTATTAATTCATGATAAACCATCAAAGGGAACGAGAAATCAAATTTCTCGTTCCCTTTTGAGTTGTCTTGGCTTTATGCTATGTCAAAAAGATGGTCGTTCACCATCATCGGGTAATCAAGTACCCTAAAAATTGGCGGCCCATTCGTCTTAAGAACGAGTGCGATGCCACTGCTTATTTTCCGCTGAATTTCCCCGATTCGCCTGTTTTTAACGACTTAGCGTGCGATTGCGTCAGGTGAGACTCGTGATTATCCCAATCGGTAAACGCGTCTCCAGCTTGGGCCAGCATGGCCAAAACAAAAACTAAACCACCCAAGATATCGCCATGGCGCAAAACAATCAATGCTAAAACGACCCACAGCAAAAATATGTAAAAGCTTAAATTGCGATAAAACCGCCAATTGAAATGAATTCGTAGCATGTGACCCGCTCCTTCTTCAAGTTATGCCCTAGCTCAAAAATACTTATGCTACCCTAACTTTCAATACCCTCAGTGTACCACGAATCCCAATGGAATTAGCTAAGATTTCCTCCTGTTTTTTCTATTTTTTCTTAACTTGCGTGACCAGCTTTAAGGAGCTAATTTATATCTTAGTAGTTCTACAAAATCATCGCCCCCAAATAAAGTAAGCCTAAAATAATTAAAAAATATATCTCATTTTTCCCTTCGTATTTCTGAAAAACGCCAGTCCTGGCATCAATAGAAAGCTGTATTTCTTAATATTAGCACTTACCCGGTGACGTTATTAAGCGACGCAAAAACAAACGCTATGTCAATGATTTATGACCATAAAGAAAAGGAACTCTATTCGAAAATGAACTGGATTCCGCTAAAACGCCTCATCAACACTGGTTGACCAAGAACCAAAAAACTCCCAGAAGCCGCGGACTTCATGGGAGTTTTTCGTTTGGTTTAGTTGTTGCTTGCGTTCTTCGTTGCAACGACCTGACGGCCATCGTAGAAGCCACAGCTTGGGCAAACCATGTGAGACTTACGTAATTCTCCACAGTTTGGGCAAGGGGTCAAGCCAGGGACATTCAACTTAATGTGACCCTGACGCATCCGCTTTTTCGTCTTAGACGTTTTCCGTGCTGGTACAGCCAAAGAAAACACCTCCTTTAATTAAAATTATCCACTAGTGAAAAAATTTTTAAGGCTTACAAAGTGACTACTTATCATCCTGATCAGGGAAGAAGTCTTTGAGCTTTGCAAGACGTGGATCAACTGATTGATGTTCCGCCTCGACCTGATCGAGATCCGCTTCACTGACAACTTGCCAGTCCTGCCCTTCAGGCATTGCGGAACCCTGTTTCTCAGCGTCAGACAGAATGTGCATTGGAATCTGCAAAATAAGGTTATCACCGACGGCTTTGTTAAAATCAATCACGCCATCGGGGACGACCATCACAACATCGGTCTTCTCAAACCGTTGCGTTGCGGCGGCGTCCGCGACATAGTACTCAGTCATTTGAAAATCAACTGGTAGCTTCACCGGTGTCAAAGACCGGCTTGACGGTACCGTTAGGACCGCCTTGACCTGCGCGACGACCACCACATCTCCCCCGGAAACGACGGACACTAAGCCCTTCGTCTTCACCGGACTGAGATCTAAGACCTCATCTCCGTACCGAGCCTTCAAATCAGCCGTTAAATCTAACGTCTCCTCAAAGGTCAGCGGGTCATTGCGGTGGGTCTTACGTAACTCGGTCAACGACCATTTCATCGTTATCCCTCCAATGCAACGTGATAAATTATACCTGTCAACAGATTTGATGTCAAGGGAATTTCCTTGATAGTCCCGGAGAATCGGGAAACGCGACCGGCACCCGACCGTTATCCTGTGCGATACCGGTCACTAGCGTGCGGACGTTGCCCGCCCGATCATCGAGAGCACCGACCCCGCGTTGCCAATCCCGGTCGGAATGACTCACGATTGGCAGCGTCACACTCTTCTTGATTTGGTGCAGATAGTGACGCCCCGCCGTGCGATAGCCCAGGACCCGCAAGTACTGCGGGCCGGTCAGCATCTCGGCTGGCTTAGTCTGCAGCAACACCGATGCAGCCTGCCGCTGTAAGCGGGTGTAGGTGTAGCGCTTGGTCTTCACCGCGTGCATGAAGCCCGCAAAGCTTGTCGCCGGTAGTGCGGCCTGCTTCAAGCGGTACTCAACGCCTTCCGATAGCTGATACAACTGGTGCAAATCGCTCACAGCCCCGCTAACCAGCTCATAGCGCAATAATGGCCAGAAGTCGGCCCAACTGGTCAATTGACTGGTTTGGAGCCGCTCCAGGGTCGCTGGGGGCACCACCGGCGCCACGGCAGCCCAATCTCCAGCTAGTGCCGCCGTGCGAATCGCACTGGCACTGGCAAAGGCCGTATCGGCCGCAATGGTTTGGTCGGTGTGTTGACTGCCCCGCCGCGCTAAGGGTAACAGCGTCAACGGGTCTCCCTGCCGGCGGTTCGCCAACGCGTAGAAGAAGCCTAAGATGTCGTTCGACGCGTTCAGGGTGATGCCGGTCTGCTCACGCAAATAGCCCTGAAAGAGGCTGGCGTAAGTCTGATCAAAACGTTTGAACGTCGTCGGATCGGTGGGCAGGTGAGCCATCAACCGGTCATAATCCAAATCGGGGTGTTCAGTGCCAAAGGCTAACCACCGGCAACCTAACGCGGCAAGTACCTGGACGCCGCCGGCCGCAAACAAATGAGCCGGTTGCAGGGCACTGGCGGTCGGTAGTTCGATGACCAAATCGGCTCCACCCGCTAACGCCAGTTCGGTGCGTTGCCACTTATCCAGTAACGCCGGTTCCCCGCGTTGGACCCAGTTACCACTCATGGCGACCACTAAGACGTCTGCGTGAGTCGTGGCCTTGACACGACGAAGTTGGTCAGCGTGCCCGTTATGAAACGGATTATATTCAGCGATAATGCCCGCTGCTTGTAACGTCATGCTTACGCCTCCCGCGTCACTTCAAAGAACCACCGGGTCGTGTGGTCGTCAATCGGTTGTTGGCCAAAGTCAGCACTGACCCGTTGTAAAGTTAAGCCAGCTTGCGCCAAGGCGCGCCGATAATCAGCTAATTCGTACGTCCGTTCATGGTGAAGTTCCGTCACTTTCCGATAAGCCTCATCGCCTTGATCCTGAGTAAAAAAGGTCAACTCATGTTCGACCGCGTGGGCCTCATCTTCGAGGCCATAACTTTGCCAGAGAAAAGCCCGGTGGTCGTCAACGTAATTATACATGTACCCCGGGTAGACGTCATCCGTTTGGTATGGCGTGATGACGTCAAACAAAAACTGTCCGCCAACCTGCAAGTGGTCGTGGATTTGCGTGAAAGCCTGGGTCAATTCGTTTAGGTCCGTTAGGTAGCAAAATGAGTCGGCAAAACAGGTCACGGTCTGGTACTGCCCGATATCCTGCAAGTCCAACATGTTTCCCGCCATCAACGGGAAGGTCACCTGGGCCTCTTCAGCGTGCTCTGCGGCCAACGCCAGCATTTCTTCGGACAAATCCAAGCCACTAACCTGGTAGCCACGCTGGGCTAGTTGGACGCCTAAACGACCACTGCCACAGGCCAGATCCAGCAAGTTGCCGCTAGCCGGGTCGACCCGTGAGGCCACAAAATCCAGCCATTGGGTGTACATGGCTGGATCGAATAACTCATCGTAAAGCTGGGCGAAAGACTGGTAGATCACGCTTCGACCCAATCGCTGAGGTCAACGAGCGGCGCGTCACCCCACAGCTTTTCCAAATTGTAGTGGGCCCGTTGTTCCTTTTGAAAGACGTGGACGACCACGTCACCTAAATCCAATAGGATCCAACTGGCATTGTCCTTACCTTCGATGTCCCGAATCTGGACGTCGTTAGCAGCCATTTGGTCGTTGATTTCGTCAGCAATGGCTTTGACCTGCCGACTGGAGTTAGCTTCCATGATGAGGAAGTAGTCAGCCATCAGACTGACCTTTTGCATGTCTAGTGCGACCATGTTTTCGGCCCGTTTGCTTTCGGCGGCCTTCACCGCAATTTCTAATAGTGCTTTACTTTCCATATAGTTTTTGTTCTCCTCTCAAACGTTGGGATAACGGCGAATCCAGGCGTTATACGCCAAAATCGACTGCGGATAGATGGGCTGACCCTGACTGACCAAATAAGCCAGCGTGTGCTTAGACTGGTAGGTCACCCCGAGTTGCAGTTGCTGAGCCGTCAACTCGCGAGCGCGGTCGACCCCCGGAAAATTCCGGGCAGATTCGATAAAGTCGGCCATATAGACCACTTGTTCCAACGGGGTCATGTATTCTGCTCCCGTGGTGTGGTGGCGAATAGCATTTAAGATGTCTTCATCGGTCACGCCGAGTTCACGTTTGACGAACTCAGCTCCCACGACACCGTGCCAGATGGCGTTACCGTAGTCTAATAAATCGGTGGTCAATCGGTACTGATGAATGGCGTCGATAAAGTCTTGGTCCGGGCGCTGCTTAGCGTAATCGTGGGTCAAGCCCGCGATACTAGCATGCTCCACGTCAACGTCGTTAGCCTGAGCCAACTGAATGGCCGTTTGCTCCACGCGTAATACGTGTTGGTAGCGCGCATCATCTAATTGGGCCTTGATCTTGGCCAATAGTTCCGTACGCGTGCCCGGAAACAGCTGCTGCGTATACGTTAATTCAGTCACGATATAACAGATGCTCCTTTATATATAAGTCCACCATGGTGGGAACCAGATATCGAATCGATTGATTATTGCGCACCCGTTGTCGAATCATGGTCGAACTAATCCCAATATTAGGCACATCGACCCATAAAACCGGGTACGGCGATTCGTGGGCGTACCCCTGCCGGCAAACGCCGACAAACTGGACCAGCTTGACTAAGTCGTCAATCCGGTACCACTTCGGCAAATAAGCGACCATGTCGCCCCCAATAATGAAGTAATATTGGTTTTCGGGGTGCTGTTGCGTCAGCTGGCGCATGGTATCGTAGCTGTAACTGCGACCACCACGGTTCACCTCGGTCAATTCCAAGTTGAACTGGGGGTTATCCGCAATCGCCGCACGGACCATGGCCACCCGGTCAGTTGCCGGGATGGTCAACTTGCGGTCCACGTGCGGCGGCTCAGCGTCGGGCATAAATAAGACCTGATCCAAGCCGAGTTGCGTCGCCACTTGATCAGCAATCACGAGGTGCCCCAGGTGTGGTGGATTGAACGTCCCACCCAAAATGCCGATACGCCGTTTTTTGGCGGTAGCGGTCATTTGGGTGACGACCTGGGTGCTCGTGCGCTCTGAAATCTTAACCACGCTGCTCAGCCTCCCTTACATTTCTTCGACAACCGGTGAAAAGCGTTGGTTCTCGGCCGCCGTTGCGGGCCGGTACAACACCAAGACCCGTCCAATCGTTTGGACGACTTGGATATCGGTGTTGGTTTCAATGAAGGTCTTGGTCTCGGCCACCGTAGCTTCAGCACTTTGTTGCAGGTTGATTTTGATCAATTCCCGTTTTTCGAGTGCCCCGGTCAGTTGGTCGAGCCAAACCTGTGTTAACCCGTTCTTCCCGACCGAAAAGATAGGCCGTAAACTATGAGCTTGCGCCCGTAAGTAGCGTTTCTGCTTCCCTCGTAACAAATTATTTTCCTCCATTATATTAAATCATTGCGCGGCGTAACAACACGGCAACCCCTTCAGGTGCCCAACCCGTCACGTTGACCCCGGCCGGAACCGTAATCCAACCCAACCCTTCAAAAACCAGGTCACTTTTGACCGTAGTCTTGAACTGGTGGGCCGTCAACGGTGGAAAGTCGGTGTTGTCTGCTTCGGGAGGCGTCAGAAGTTGGCCTAACTGCCGGTCATAGAAGTCGGCCGCGTTTTCTAACTTGGTGCGGTGAATGTACAGATTATTTTCAAAGTAGGCGGTAAACCCAGCCTTAGGGCCCTGATTATAATCGAACCGCCCCACGCCCCCTAAGAAGAGCGTCTGCTGGTCGTTCAACTGGTAGACCTTCGGCTTAATTTGCTTTTGTGGCGTCACAATCTTCAAATCCTTGCCCGTTAAGAAGTGAGCCATCTGCTGATTTTGAATGATTCCCGGCGTATCGACTAAGACGTGGTCGTCGTCTAAGGGCAGTTCAATCTTATCCAACGTGGTGCCCGGGAAGCGCGACGTGGTAATCAAATCGCGTTTCCCAGTATTCTGTCGGATGATCTGGTTGATCAGCGTAGATTTCCCCACATTGGTGACCCCGACCACGTACACGTCCCGGTCGCCCCGGTACTTATCGATCAGCTCTAACAAGTGGTCGACGGATTGATTGGTCTTGGCACTAAGTAGCGTAACGTCCAGGGGTCGTAATCCCGCTTCATTTGCCCGTTGGCGCAGCCAGTCGCGTAACTTCGAGCGCCGCAGCGAACTCGGCAACAAGTCTTCCTTGTTCCCGACCAGTAGGATGGGGTTATCCCCCACGAACCGGTGGAGTCCCGGAATCAAGCTCCCGTTAAAGTCGAAAATATCCACCACATAAACAATCAGGGCGTTGGCGTCTTGAATTTGAGTTAAAAGGCGCAGAAAATCGTCATCGGTCAGACCGACCGGGACAATCTCGTTATAGTGCCGCAAGCGAAAGCAGCGTTGACAATAAACTTCTTGGTTGTCAATGCCCTTCGCCAAAGCCGACTGCGGGGTATAGCCCGGCGCCGTCTTATCCGTTGTTTGGATCACTGCGCCACAGCCAATGCAGCGCAACGGTTCCCCGTCAACGAGAACGGGTTCAATGTGTTTTTCGTTCATGCAGATCCTCCTGCCAAGTTAATTTCGGATAACGATGCCGCAACCGCCACATCACGAACTTTTCCATTAGGCGGTTGCCCTTGGTCACCCAGGCGTCCGATTTCAGAATCGGCTTGACCAACACGCTGCGAATCCCGCTACGGTTGGCTGCCCAGATATCGGTCATCAATTGGTCACCAACCATAATGACTTCGTCGCGACGTAAATGCCACCGGCGTAACGCCCGATGCATCCCCACGGTCAGCGGTTTTAACGCGCGGTGAACGTAAGGTAAGTTGAACGGGGCCACCGCCCGGTCTACCCGCCGGCGACTATTGTTCGACACCACGATGACTTTGATACCGGCTAATTCCAGTAAATTGAGCCAGTGGCGTAACTCAGGCGTGCCGTCCGGGTTATTCCACGCAATCAGTGTATTGTCTAAATCGGTCAGCACCGCTCTGATACCATGTGCCCGTAAATCTTTGGGGGTCAAATCGTAAATATTCGTGACCATCCACGTTGGTTTTAATCCAACAACCATGCGGGTGTGCCTCCCTTCGTTCCACCAATATCTAGCACTACATTATACGCATTCTCCTGCGTTTTGGCTACTCTGACCCCTTTGGACTTTTCGACCAGTTTTGATCAGAACGATAATTGGTTGGAACTGTTTCTCTCGCATTAGTAAAAAAGACCCCGCTGACAGTCAGCGAAGTCTTTTCCATCAGCTGAATTAAGCAGCCAATGCATCCTTAGCTTGATCAGCCAAGGCCGTGAAAGCAGCAGCATCGTTCACTGCCAAGTCGGCTAACATTTTCCGGTTAACGTCAATGTTGGCTAACTTCAAACCGTGCATCAACTTGCTGTAGCTCAGACCGTTCATCCGGGCTGCGGCGTTGATCCGGGCAATCCAAAGCTTACGGAAGTTACGCTTCGTGGCCTTCCGATCACGGAATGCGTATTGGTAACCTTTGCGAACTTGGTCCTTAGCAACCTTGAATAAACGGTGCTTGGAGCCCCGGTAACCCTTAGCTAATTTTAAAACCTTTTTGCGCCGTGCGCGTGTAACAGTACCGCCTTTAACTCGTGGCATAATCTTTTCCTCCTAAATCAATTCAAACATTATGGCGACGATAATTCGTCAACCCGAAATTTTTAACGACCGCTTACTTTTGTAATAAACTCCGGTAAGTCTTGATCGTCGTTTGGTCCATCATCCGGGTCCCACGAAGGTTCCGGCGTTGCTTCTTGGTCTTACCGTGGAAACGGTGAGACGTGTACGCGTTGGCACTCTTGATTCCGCCCTTAGCAGTTACCTTGAAACGCTTAGCTGCGGCACGGTTGGTCTTCATCTTTGGCATAGTACGAAATTTCCTCCTTGTGTCGGTAACCACCAGGATTACCGCATCAATTCTTACTTTTTCTCTGTGATGGGAGCGAGCATGAGAAACATGCTCCGGCCATCCATCTTTGGCCGTTGTTCAATCGTGGCCACGTCAGCAGTTTCCTTAGCCATTCGGTTTAATACTTCACGACCAATATCCTTATGGGTAATGGCCCGCCCTTTAAAGCGGATCGAAACCCGGACCTTCTCACCCTTCGCTAAGAATTTCTTAGCGTTCTTGAGCTTGAAGTTAAAGTCGTTCGTATCAATGGTTGGACTGAGTCGCACTTCCTTCACACTGACCACTTTTTGCTTCTTTCGAGCTTCACGTTGCTTCTTTTGCAGCTCGAAACGATACTTCCCGTAGTCCATAATGCGAGCTACCGGTGGCTTAGCTTTCGGTGCAACCAAAACTAAATCGAGGTTCGCGTCTTCGGCGATCCGCAAAGCGTCTCGCTTGGATTTGATACCCAATTGGTCACCGTTGCCGGCAATCAACCGAACTTCGCGTGCGCGAATTCCCTCGTTGACAATCGTGTCGTTTGCTATGGTAATCCACCTCCAAAATAATTCTTGAGAATGACATGAGACAAAAAATGCGGGAACCTTTGATGATAATCAAACGGCTCCCGCAAGGAATCCCATCAAAAATGGGATTAACGTACGTATCCAGCCCAGCAATGTCATTATCACTAGGCGAGAAGCGGCAGCCTCTGCTTAATTTCTCAACTTAACCATCATATCAAGACAAGTTGGTTCTGTCAACCGTCTCTTGGCAATTAAGTTTATCAGTCGAAACGACGACTCCCTGGCCCTCACCTTGGTTGCCTGGCATGGACCGCACTTACGGCCAAAGTGTTAAATCGTTCCTACTCTTCACGGCTATATGAAGCAATATCAGCGAGAATTTCCTTCATAAAGGCATCACTGGCCATCGCCGTTGCATCGTCTTCCCCGTACTTCCGTACAGACACGCTGTTGTTAGCCATTTCTTGTTCCCCAACAACTAACGTGTACGGGATCTTGTGCGTCTGTGCGTCACGAATCAGGTAACCCATCTTTTCGCCCCGCTTGTCGACGTTGACCCGGATATCAGCTGCCCGGAGTTGAGCGGCTAACTTATCGGCGTAAGCGCCGTGCTTTTCTTCGGAAACCGGAATGATGGTGACTTGCTTCGGCGCCAACCAGGTTGGGAAGGCCCCCTTGTAGATTTCCGTCAGGTAAGCCGTGAAGCGTTCCATGGTGGAGACCAAGCCCCGGTGAATCATGACCGGCCGGTGCTCTTCACCATCGGCGCCGACGTAGTGCAAATCGAAGCGTTCTGGCAACATGAAATCTAACTGGATGGTCGACAACGTTTCTTCGTTGCACATCGCCGTCTTGGTCTGAACGTCTAATTTCGGACCGTAGAAGGCGGCTTCCCCTTCGGCTTCAACGTAGTCCAAGTGCAGGTCATCCATGGCACCCTTCAACATGGTCTGTGCCTTGTTCCACATCTCATCATCGTCAAAGTACTTTTCCGTGTTCTTTGGATCACGGTAGCTTAACCGGAACGTGTAATCCTTGATGTCGAAATCATCGTAAACCTTAACCATTAAGTTCAAGATCTTCTTGAATTCGTCTTGGATTTGGTCTGGCGCCACGAAGGTGTGGCCGTCGTTCAACGTCATTTCCCGAACCCGTTGCAGACCACTCAAAGCACCAGATTTTTCGTACCGGTGCATCATCCCTAATTCAGCAATTCGCAATGGCAACTCACGGTAGGAACGGATGTGGTGGTTGTAAATCTGAATGTGGCTTGGGCAGTTCATTGGCCGTAATTCCAACATTTCGCCATCACCCATGTCCATTGGTGGGAACATGTCGTCGCGGTAGTGGGCCCAGTGACCGGATTGCTTGTAAAGATCCAGGTTAGCTAAGACTGGCGTGTACACGTGTTGGTACCCGTTGGCGACTTCCTTGTCGATGATGTAACGTTCGATGGTCCGCCGAATCGTGGCTCCGTTGGGCATCCAGTAAGGTAAGCCGGCACCGACCTTGGGATCCACGAAGAACAAGTCGAGTTGGTTCCCAATGACCCGGTGGTCGCGTTCACGCGCTTCTTGGCGCTTCTCTAAGTCGGCCTTTAAGTCGGCATCCTTGAAGAAGACCGTCCCGTAAATCCGTTGCAGCATTGGGTTAGAAGACTTGCCTTGCCAGTAAGCCCCGGCAACGGACAAGAGCTTGAAGTGCTTGACGTCACCGGTGTTAGCCAGTTGGGCCCCGTCACTTAAGACTTGGTAATCGCCAATCTTTAAGAAGGGCACTTCGTCACCGGAAACGGCGTTGACTAAGGCCGTGCTGAATGGGTCGTCCTTAACTTGGGCTAAGGCGTCGGCCTTGCTGACGGAGATCCGTTCGATATCCAGCTTGTCCTTGGCTAACTTTTCGATAACCACGGCCAAAGCATCCAGTTCGTCGGCGCTGACTTGTTGGTCATCCTTATCGGTGTCGACGTAAAAGCCATCATCTTCGGCACTCGCAACACCTAACCGAATTGCGGGGAAGTCCTTTTTCAAGGCAATCCGCAGTAAAGCGGCCGCGGTGTTCCGTAAGACCTTTAAACCATCAGCGTCACTCTTGGTCACGATTTCGATCGCACCATCGCCCTTTAATGGGGTCAGGTAGTCCACCAATTCACCGTTGTACTTCGCCGCAACGGCTTTCTTAGCTAAACTGATTGAAATTGACTTGGCAACGTCAGCTGGCGTTGTCCCTTCAGCAAAAGCCTGTACCTTGCCGTCTGGGAATTTAATTGAAACATCTGCCATACTATCAGATCTCCCTTTGTTTTTAGGGTGGCCCATAAAAAAAGTCCCCAGTATCCAATAAGGACACTGGGGACGTCAATAACGTGGTTCCACCCGATCTTTTTCACGAGACTCCGCCCCGTGAACTCTAATCGTCGATAACGGGACGGCCCGACCGAAAATTTCCTTTCGGCTGCATCAAGAGCGGTAACCTCACCGGTTGTTTAAGGACGCTTCCAATCAAGGCATCCTCTTCCTGGAAACAAACGCGGTCATGTCGTGTCTCTTGTTAAGCATTTCCTCTTTCAATACGTCTATTGAACCACTCGCCCCTGACGATTGTCAAGGAGAAGTCGTAAATTTATTGTGGCCGGCGGTTGGTGCCTAACATCGTTACTTCCCGCGCTAAAAAGCGAATCCGCTGCATCAATCGTTGGGCCTTCAAGGGTTCGTCGTCCCCACGCGTCGAGATGCGCAGGTGGTCTTTTTCGAGTTGGGCCATCGAGAAATTCGAACTGAAAAAGGTCGGTAACTCCTCTTGCATCCGGTATTCCAAGATGACGCCCAACACGTCGTCGCGAATCCAGGCCGACATGGCGTCGGCCCCAATATCGTCAATCATCAGCACCGGCGCTTTTTTAATGGCGTCCAGTTTATCACCAACACCATCCTTCCCAATGGCGTTTTTCATCTCAACTGCAAAACTGGGAAAGTGCACCAAAGTGGTGGAGTAGCCATCCGTCGCCAGTTGGTGCGCCACGGCGGCCAACAAGTAGGTCTTACCGACACCAAAGTTCCCCGTCAAATACAGGGCTTGGTGGCGTTGGTGGGGGTGGTCTTCGTAACTTTCAATAAAGTCCATCGCCCCCAAAAAGGCTTCCATTCGGGGGCCATCATTGTCGAAATTATCCAGGCGCGCCGCCCGAATACTTTTAGGCATGGCAATTGAGCGGACACGTTGCCGCAACTGTTGAGCCGCCTGCTTTTCTTGGGTGCCCTGGGTCGGCACGTACGCCACGTCTAACAAATGGTCAGCCACAATCAACCGGGGTTCATACCCCGTTGCAAAGATATCTTTGCCGGCTTTGACCTTATCACGTTCCGTTACGAACTCGTAAATTTTCGCCGCCGAACGGGTCAACACGTCGGGGGCCAAGTCAGCTTGGTGCGTCTGAATGAAAGCCGTGACTTCAGGATCTTTGGCAACCTTCGCCATCAACTGTTGATAGTTTTTAGTCAAATTCCGTTGGTTCATCAGGTCCTGGAGGCTCTTACTCACATCTTCCATTTAGGACTCCTCCTTTCCGTGGGGTCGTTGCTTAAAGCGGGCAATCCGCGCTTTTAAGTCCGCCTGTTGTTTAGCGGTTAGCTTGGTAGACGCCGCCTTTTTCGTAATTTCGGGGTTTTGGGCCCAATCCGGTAGGGTCTCGGTCACCCCGGTCCCCTGCCGGTAACTGTTCCGGCGTCGGGTCTTGGCTTGTTGGGTCGTTTGTTTGCGCGTCTGAATCTTGACCACCGCCTGTTCAGGTGTCTGAATAGCGGCTTTACTCCAGTCGTTGGCAATCGTGTCCAACAAATTCTTGTTCAGCGTGGGGCGATCTTCATCGACCAATACATGGTAAATCATCAGGTTTAAAACGCCCTGCGAAAACAGGTGCCGACTCGTCAAATCCTGAACGATTCGTTGCTCGCCATTGGTCACAAAACCACCGGTCTGCTCCTTGATTGAAGCTAAGAAGTCAGTGGGTGTCTTGGACGTCGCCGCTTTCAACAGGTGTTGGTTGTTTTTCGCTTCCGCCGTAGTATCAGCCGCTTGGGCCGGTGCGGCACTGGTGGCCGCACTAGTCGCCGCGGTTGGCGCCAATTGCCCGCGGTGTTGTTGTCCAAATTGCTTCACGATTAGGCGTTTGAACTGCTCTGGGTCGAACTGATTGGTAGCCAGATTGGTGGCTTCCCCAATGAAGCGCGCCATGGTCGGTTCATCCATGCCGTAGGTAGCGTGCTCCGTTAAGAATAACTGCCGGTGCGCCTGCACGGACTGCGGGTCAACGTAGGAGTGCGCCAAGATTTCCCCTAAGAGTTGCAGGTCGAAGTCCGCGGCATTCGTTCCAATTTCCGGCGCCGTCGACTTGGCCGTAGTCAAGCGGTCCCGACTACTGGTGATGGTGTTGGGCAGTTGCTTGAGTTCCCCACCAACCACTTGAAAGACGTCCAAGAAGGTCTTGGTGATGTCTTGTCCTTTGACCGGGGCAGCCGGTTTATTTTGGTTGACCAATTCCTGATAGAAATCATCCCCAACGGCGTCCAACAACTGCACACTCAGCAGGTCATCTTTTAAGAAGTCCACCGGTGCCAACGGTGCGTGCAACGTGTAGTTAAACGTTTGGAGGTCGTTGGTCGTTTCGACCGTGGTCGTCAGTAGTCCGGTCGCTTCCAAACGAATTCGGGCCGCATAAAAATGCGCCAGGTCCACCCCAAGCGTCGCGAGTAACACCGCGTGCCGGTGCAAGTGCGTCCGTTTGGGTAACCAAAAGAGGCCGCTAAACGCCGCAGCGGCTAGCGGCCCGATCACGGGCTGATAGAGTTGGCTCAACGTCTGCCAGCTCTGCTCCGTTAAACGATCGGCCAACCGGACGATAAAACCCGTTTTCGGACTCAGTTGATGCCAAGAATCCTCCATGCCTATTTCGCCTCACTTTGCCCCTTTGAGTGGTGATTTTGATCTTGCTGATCTTTTTTTAACTTATCCTTATCCAAAATATCTTTAAGTTCGTTGAAGAAAACGCCAGTATCCTTGAATTGCCGGTAAACACTGGCAAAGCGGATATAGGCAATTTCGTCGACATCGACTAGGCGGTTCATCACGTATTCGCCAATCACTTGGCTGGAGATCTCGTTGACCCCCAACCCCCGAACCTTATTTTCGACCTCGTCGACAATCTTAGCCATGGCGTCCATCCCCACCGGCCGTTTTTCGGCCGAACGGATGATTCCCCGTAAGATTTTCTCCCGGTTAAATTCTTCGCGTGTCCCGTTTTTCTTGATGACGAGTAACGGGGTCACTTCCACGCGTTCAAACGTCGTGAACCGAAAGCCGCAGCTCTCGCACTCCCGACGACGTCGAATCACGCGGCCATCGTCGGTCGGACGACTATCCACGACCCGGGAGCCATTGTGATGACAGTGCGGACACTGCATAATTGGTCACCTCATTTTTACTTTCACTGGTTAATAGTCACGTCGGTCGAGCCAGGTGCCGACACAACGCGGTTTACTTTTTAGTTGCGTCAAGCCATTTTACCACTTGTTGACGCGTTTGGGTAATGTCACCGTCATTGTCGATGACCACATCGGCCAACGCCACCTTACGGGCAAGCGGCCACTGCCGGTCGATGCGCGCCTGCGCGTCAGCGATTGACAAGTGGTCTCTGGCCATCAACCGCTCACGTTGCCGGGGCAAAGTCGTGGTCACGACCAGAACCCCGTCGACCAACGACTGTAGGTAACCCACCTCAAAAAAAGTGGGGGCATCGATGACCACCAATGGGGCCCGCTGCGCTCGATACGCGGCTAACTGCCGCTTGATTTCTCTTTGAATCAACGGGGTCGTAATGGTGGTCAATCGGGCTAATTCGGCCGGGTCATGAAACACCAATTGTCCAAGTTTGTGCCGGTTCAACGTCTGGTCAGCTTGCAGATAATCCGAACCAAAGGTCGCCACGATTTGGCGTAACCCGGAAGTCCCCGGCGCCACTACGATTCGAGCAATGACATCGGCATCGATGATGGGAATGCCATCCGCCTTAAGCCACGCACTCACGGTCGACTTCCCGGTCGCGATGCCTCCAGTCAACCCCCAGACCTTAGTCATCGGCGATCAGCTCCTCAGCGCCCGGAGGCAATGGTTGGCAGTGCGGACAATAGTGCGTTCCCCGTTGGGCCACTTTAATCTTGACAATGGCGGTCCCACACCGGTCACAGGGTTCGCCCTCTCGACCATAGACGTGCAAGTCGTTTTGGAATTGCCCGGCCTCGCCAAAGGCCGTCGAAAAGGAATGCACGGTGGTGCCATGCCCGGCGATGGCCTTCTTGATTTCGGCAATGATAGCCTCTCGTAAGGTGGCCAATTGCGCATCACTGACCGTATTGACCGGCGTCAACGGGTTGATTTTTGATAACCACAAGACCTCATCGGCGTAAATGTTGCCCAAACCGGCAATCCGGGATTGGTCCAGCAAAAACGGCTTGATGACCTTGCGCGATTTGCTAAAAATCTGGCGCATGTAGTCGAGCGTCAACGTGTCGGCCGTGGGTTCGGGGCCCATCTTAGCTAGCGACGGCATCGCCTCGGCTTCCGTGCCGGTCTTGACCAGCCGCATCCGGCCAAACTTACGGGTATCCGTGTAACGCAACTCCCGGTGATCCTGCAAATAAAAGATCACGTGGGTGTGCTTGGTCACGGGGCTCCCTTCAGGTTGCACGTCGTATTTGCCTTCCATCCGCAAATGCGACACCATGGTCAAATCCCCGCTAAAGCGGAAGAGCAAATACTTGCCCCGCCGGTCGATTTTTTCGATCTTACGGCCAATCAGTTCGGCCGTAAAAACTTCGGCGTCGGGGGTGACCATCTTGGGGTAAAAGACCGCCACGTGGTCAATCTGCGCGCCGCCGACCAGTTCGGTCAACCCCCGGCGGACCGTTTCAACTTCTGGTAATTCTGGCATCTCGTTTACTCCCTTCCGCCTATTTCAAATCAAACCAGGTCGGGCCGTAATGGCTTTCGACATTCAACGGGATTTCCAAATCCACAGCTGAATCCATAATCTTCGGGACCAACTTTTCCAAGGTCGCCATTTCTTCAGCCGGTGCTTCGAAAATCAACTCATCGTGGACTTGGAGCAACATGGTCGCCTGCAGGTCTTTGATGGCATCTTCCATCCGAATCATCGCAATCTTGATGATGTCCGCGGCACTTCCTTGAATCGGTGTGTTCATCGCCGTGCGCTCGGCAAACGAGCGCTGGTTGAAGTTGCGTGAGTTGATGTCTGGTAAATACCGGCGCCGATGGGCGATGGTCTCCACATACCCCTGGTCGTGGGCTAATTGGACCATTCGTTCCGTGTAAGCCTTGACGCCCGGATACTCCTGGAAATAGGTGTCGATAAAGCGTTTCGCCTGTTGGCGCGAAATGCCAATGTTTTGTGACAACCCAAAATCACTGATGCCGTAGACGATTCCAAAGTTAACGGCCTTGGCCTGTCGCCGAATGTTGGGCGTCACTTCTTCGTCGGGGCCTAGCTTAAAGATCCGTCGGGCCGTTGCCGCGTGGATATCCTGGCCCTCACGAAAGGCCTCTTGCATATTCTCGTCATGACTCATGTGAGCTAGGACCCGCAGTTCAATCTGCGAGTAATCGGACGAAAAGATCTGCCAGCCCTTATGCCGGGGGACGAAGGCCTTGCGAATCGCCTTACCTTCCGCACTGCGGACCGGAATGTTTTGCAAATTCGGGTCCACGGACGACAACCGGCCCGTTTGGGTCAACGTCTGTAAATAACGAGTGTGAACCTTGTGATCGTCGGGATGGATAACCTTCAAGAGGCCTTCCACGTAGGTCGACTGAATCTTCGAAATCTTCCGGTACTTCAAAATGTTTTCGGCGATTGGGGCTTCCGCCGCCAACTTCTCCAACACGCCCACGGCCGTCGAATAACCGGTCTTGGTCTTCTTGATGACGGGTAAGCCCATTTTTTCGAACAAAATCTTGCCCAACTGCTTAGGAGACCCAATGTTGAATTCTTCGCCGGCCTCGTTATAAATCGTTTGTTCGATTTCAGCTAGTTGTTCACTGAATTTACTGCCCATCGCCCGCAATTCATCGGCATCGACCGTGATGCCGGCAATCTCCATCCGGGCTAGCACGAAGGTCATCGGGAGCTCGATTTCACGGTAAAGCTTGACCTGATCATTTTCCTCGAGATCGTTGAACAATTGCGTCCGTAAATGCTCGATAGCCCGGGCTTTGCGGGCCAAATGGGTGAAGAAGACCGTATCATCCGTTGGAATCGTCCGTTTGGCGCCACGGCCGTACACGTCCTCGTCGGTCTCAACCTGATCGTAGCCGTGTTCAGCCGCCACTCGGCCCAAGTCGTTACTGTTATCGTAGGTGTTCAACAGATACGAGGCTAACAGGAGGTCACCGTCAACGCCGCGTAAGGTAATGCCTAACCGATTCAACCCCACATAAGTCCGCTTGGCATCAAAGACCTGTTTAGAGACCTTAGTGTCTTCCAAAGCCGCTTTTAATGGCGCCTGCTCTAGCAAGTGGACATCGCGGCTGACCCACCATTGGTCGTCCGTGCCAATCACGAACCCAGCAAAGTCGACCAAGTGGTAGTTGTCGCCATCGAGTTCCAAATAAAAGGCACAACTATCGCCGAGGTTGATCTGGTCCAAGTTGTCCGCCGTTAATTCGGTGTAGTCAATCGGCTGTAAGCCAGTCACTGCACTGGGCGTCTCCCCGTCGACGGAGAGTTTCTTGAGGAAGGTCCGAAACCCCATCTCCTGGTAAAAGGCCACTAACGCATCCGTATCCGGGCCCTGATAGACCAAATCATCCAGCGTCAGTTCGACCGGCGCATTCCGGTCAATCGTCGCCAATTTCTTGGACAATAAGGCGTTGTCGTGATCCGCAATCAGGTGTTCCTTGAGTTTTTTAGCGGTGATGTCGTCGATGTGCTCGTAAACGCCCTCGACACTGCCGTACTTATCGATCAAGTCGACCGCCCGCTTGGGTCCCACACCGGTCACGCCCGGATAATTATCCGAGTTATCGCCTTGCAGACCCTTGATATCGATAATCTGTTCGGGGGTCACGCCCATCTTTTCGGTCACGTAGGCTGGGGTATAGCGTTCGACCTCGCTAACGCCTTTTTTGGAGACGGCGACCGTGGTTTGGTCGTTGGCCAACTGGGTCAGATCCCGGTCCCCCGTAACGATGGTGGTGGCAAAACCGGCGTCTTCCGCCCGCTTGGCCGTGGTGCCGATAATGTCATCGGCTTCGTAATTTTTCAGCTCATAAGTCTTGATGCCGCGAGCCGCCAATAATTTTTTCAGGTAAGGAAATTGTTCGGAGAGTTCCGGTGCCGTCTTGGCCCGGCCCCCCTTATAATCATCGTACATTTTAGTCCGAAACGTGACTTTACCGGCGTCAAATGCCACCAGCACGTGGGTCGGGTCCACGTTTTTCAGCATCGTTTCGAGCATCGTGTTAAAGCCGTAAATGGCGTTGGTATGCAACCCCTCACCGTTCGTGAATCGGCCTAAAGAATTGTACAGGGCAAAAAAGGCCTTAAAGGCAACACTGTTCCCGTCGATCAATAATAATCGTTTTTCCGCCATAATGGGCTCCTTTCACGCGGCTAAACCGCCCACCGCGTTCGTCTAATCTGGGTCTATTTTACCAAAAATCCGCCGGTACTGAAACCAAAGCTGCGTTTCTATCATCAAGTACCACATCGGTGCAAATAAAAGGAGTCCAAGCATTACGCTCAGACTCCCAAGTTTAGCATTGGCGGTGTTAGTCGCGACTGCCACCAAACATGCCAAAGATTTGTAAGAGTTGTAAGAATAAGTTGACGAAGTCCAGGTACAATTGTAAGGCCCCGTTAATCGCGAGTCCCGTCATGGAAACCTGGTCTCCGTAGTGCAAGTAGAGCTTTTGCATCTTTTGGGTGTCCCAAGCGGTCAAGGCCGAGAAGATAATCACGGCGATGAACGAGAAGATCAAGGCCAAGCCACTACTCTTCAAGAAGAGGTTGATGACCATGGCGACCAGCAACCCAATCAAGGCCGCCGTCGCTTGCGTCCCGATACGGGAGAGGTCCTTCTTGGTGGTCAACCCGATGGTGGCCATCGTGAGGAAGACAGCCGCACTGGAAACAAAGGCGCCCCCGATAGCCTGACCGGTGTAGACGTAAGCGTACATGGACACAACCGCCCCGGTCAAGACCGCGTAGACCATTAAGCCGACAATCGCGGTCGTCGGCCGCTTCAGGGATTGTCCCGTGATGACGAACGGCAAGATGAACCAGACGATGAGGGCCACTAACATGCCCCCGTTACCTAATTGAACCTGGTTGGCCACCATCAGGTAGGCAGTCAACGCTGAAACTAACACTGAAGCCCCCATCCAGCCGAACATCCGGGTCAAAAAGGCGTTCAGGCCGACCTGGGTATTAATCGTTTCCTGGGGCTGTTGTTGAAAATTATTCATATAACGCTCCTTCTTTCAAATCAATTCCCGACTTAGTTACTAACTTTAAGTAACTACTTGTTTAGTTTACTAGAATCTATTTTACCAAATCTAATCACAAAGAGCCAATAATCTATCTAGACCAGGTCCTTCGATTGACAGACCCCAAAAGGACTTCGACATCACGCCCAAGCCCTTTGGTCCCGGCTCTTGCCGGTTTGTTTCCAACGACGATTACCTTGAACGCGTCAGAACTTAATTATTCTTTAAGGAAAGATGACTCAATAACTCTTCATAAGCCCGTTCGTACTTCTGAACATCCCCGGCGCCCATGAAGACGGCCACGGCATCGTGGTAATCCAATAATGGCGACATGTTGTCGACCGTGAGGATCTCACCACCCTTAGAAATCTTAGCGGCCAAGTCCTTGCTGGAGACGGCGCCCTTGGTTTCCCGGGCCGAACTAAAGATGTTGGTCAAATAGACCTTGTCAGCTAAGTTCAGACTCTTAGCGAAGTCGTCCATCAGCGCAATGGTCCGGCTAAAGGTGTGCGGCTGGAAGACCGCGATAATCTCTTTATCCGGATACTTTTGCCGGGCGGCGTCCAACGTCGCCTTGATTTCGGACGGGTGGTGCGCATAGTCATCAATGATGGTCATATCAGCGACTTTACGTTCCGTGAACCGGCGTTTAACGCCCTTGAAGTCGGCCAATTCATGCTTGATTTCGTCCATGTTGACCTTTTCGAAGTACGCCACGGCAATGACCGCCAGACTGTTCAGCACGTTGTGTTCCCCGAACAAGTGAATCTCGAAGTTCCCCAGCAACTCACCGTCATGGTAAACGTCGAAATTCGACCCAGTCGTGGAGCGCTTGATGTTTTTAGCCTGGAAATCGTCCCGGTCGTTAGTTCCATAGTAATAGACTGGCACGTCGGTCTTTAACTTCCGCAGCTCGGGATCATCGCCCCAAGCAAAGATGCCCTTCTTGACCTGGTTCGCCCAAGTTTCGAAAGCGTTGTAGACGTCATCGATTCCCTTGTAGTAGTCCGGGTGGTCAAAGTCGATATTGGTCATGATGGCGTAATCCGGCTTCGTTGCCAGGAAGTGGCGCCGGTATTCATCGGCTTCGTAAACAAAGAAGCGCGCGTTGGGCGTCCCCTTCCCGGTCCCATCACCAATCAGATAAGACGTTGGGGCCACGCCACTCAAAACGTGGGATAAAAGCCCCGTGGTGCTGGTCTTTCCGTGGGCCCCGGCAACACCGATACTGGTATAACCTTCAATTAAGTGACCCAAGAATTCGTGGTAGCGATAGACGGGTAACCCCATCGCCCGGGCCTTTTTGATTTCAGGATGGTCATCCGTGAAGGAGTTCCCGGCAATGACCGTCAACCCCTCATGGATGTTAGCTTCATCAAACGGTAACACCTTGATTTTAGCCTGTTCCAAGCCTCGCTGGGTGAACGTGTATTGCGTGATGTCCGACCCCTGAACCTTGAAGCCCTTATCATGTAAAATCAGGGCAAGGGCACTCATCCCTGATCCTTTAATTCCGACAAAATGGTACACCGTTGCTTTATCCATTAAATGATCCTCTTTTCTACTCAACTCGGTTTAACTCTAATCCCTAAAGCTCCATGACGAGTCGCTCTGTCTCCATTTTAGCATATCCCCTACCCCCATAAAAGAACTCATACTGGAATGGTAATGAGGACTATTCATTTTAAGATGAATATGGCGCACTCTGGTCATGCGGCTCAGGTAACTGCTTGCCTAAGTCATCCGGGGTCAAGTACACTTCCCGGGGTTTAGATCCATGTTGGGGAGACACATAATGGTGTTGCTCCAAGTCGTCAATCAGATTGGCGGCCCGGTTGTACCCAATGGAAAAGACCCGCTGGAGTTTCGACGTTGAGACCGTCTTCTCCTTGGCGATATAGTCCAAGACCTTGGGCAACAACTCGTCTTGGTTCTCTTCAGTCGTTTCTTTTTTCAACAAGCCGTTAGGTTCAAAGGCATAGTGCGGCGTCCCTTGGGTTCGAACGAAATCGGTGACCCGATCGACTTCGGCCTCCACGTAAGCGCCTTGTAAGCGCATTGGTTGGCTGGCCCCGTTGCCCAGGTACAGCATATCTCCGCGGCCAAGTAGGCTTTCGGCACCAGTGGTATCCAAAATCGTGCGGGAATCGACCTGACTGGAGACCGTGAAAGCAATCCGAGTGGGAATGTTGTTCTTGATGGTCCCCGTGACAATATCGACACTCGGTCGTTGGGTGGCTACTAACAGGTGAATCCCCGCCGCCCGGGCCTTTTGAGTAATGCGGACGATATAGTCTTGGACCTCACTGGCCGCCATCATCAAGTCGGCTAATTCATCGATCACGATGACGATGTACGGCATCTTCAAGCTGGGTTCGTCGTTGGCGTCCGCCCGGTCATTGAACTGCTCGATGTTGCGGACCCCAGCCGCAGCCAGCTTCTCGTAACGTTGATCCATTTCCGTGACGACCCACTTCAAAGCCGCCGCAGCAGCTTTCGGGTCCGAGATAACGGGAGACAGCAAATGCGGTAACCCGTCATACGGGGCCATTTCGACGGCCTTAGGGTCAATCAACAATAGCTTGACCTGTTGCGGCGTGGCCTTGTAGAGAATCGAGACCAGAAGCGAGTTGATGAAGACACTTTTCCCGGAACCAGTCGCCCCGGCAATCAAACCGTGGGGCATCTTACGCAAATCGGTCACTTGCGGCTTGCCGAAGAGGTCGACCCCCAAGGCAACCGTCAATGGTGACTCGCTTTGTTTGAAGGCTGGTGCATTTAAGATTTCTGATAGCATGACCGGGCGCGACTTCAGGTTCGGAATCTCGATGCCGACCGTGGTCTTCCCCGGAATTGGGGCTTCAATCCGGATATCCTTGGCTGCTAACGCTCGTTTCAAGTCATCGTTTAAATTCGTGATTTTATTGACTTTGACCCCCAGCGCCAGACTAATCTGAAATTGCGTGACCGTGGGCCCAATTGTCCAGTCGGTCACGTGCGCGTCGACGTGGAAAGCCGCCAAAGTCGCGTCTAAGACCTCACCCTGGTGCTGAATCCAATCGTCGAGGGCTTGCTCATCAGGCACCACTGGTTTCGGCAACAGCTTCAAATCGGGGAAATGGTACCCCCGGTCACTGGTCTCGACATCAGTTTGGGGTTGTGGTGTGGGCGTATCGGTGAACAACGCCAAGTTGCGTTGTTCATTGCCTTCCTCTTGCATGATATCCCCTAAGGAGTGCCCAAGGCCTCGACTCGGCTTGGCCTTGGGTTTGGGTTTCGGTTGAGGCGCTGCTTGCGATTGTGGTTGAGCAGCCGTTGCTGACTCAACCGATGTGGTCGTTGCCGGGGTCACCTGACTCGCCGCATGCGATGACATAGCCACCTGAGAAGTAACTTTCTCGGAGGCAACGCCAGAAGTCATCGGTGTCGTTGCACGGTCCAGGAGGCGGTTCACGTCAGTATCTTCCGTCGAAGGTGATGCTGCTGTAGCGGGCGCGTCAACCGTTTGGGACGTGACCCGCTTGGCGTCCGCCAAAGTTGCCGTACTAGTTTGGGACGTCGTAGCGGCTACGGCCGGCGTGGTGGGGACACTCTTCGGCGTACCAACGGGTAAATAATCTCCGGAATCGACTGGCCGACTGGCGACTTGACTAGTAGCGGTGCTTGTCGACGCAGTTTCACTAGGAGTCGTCTGCTCTGGCGCCGAAGCGACACTTGCCGCTTCGGGATAGAAGATCTCGGTCGGCGCTGGCTCTGCTACCGCTTGGGACGCCGGTTGGGCCGAACTTGGCACTTGAGACGCTTCAGATGAGTCGCTTGGTGTCACGGCTGAACTCGCTGCACTGCTCATGTCACTGACTGCCGGCGTTTCCGCCACCTGACCTTGACTAGCCGAGCTTGACGCTGGGGTCGCCGGTGACTTGGCGGTAGATGCTGGCGCCTTTTGCGGTGTAAAGACCACCGTGGCCGCTGCCGAACTAGGCGTTACGACCTCACCCGGACGGGCAAAGCGAAAGAAAGTCTCTAAGGGTTTATGTAACTGTTGAATTAATTTTTGATAATGTTGCTGTCGGGTGACCCCGGGTTGGGCCAGCCAATGGAGTTGCCGGGGCAATTCCGTCACCTGAAACGGGCGATAATTACCGCTGGACATGGTACCGTTGCCAGTCTTCTTTGGCTGTGCTGGTGTCGTGGTCGTTCGCAGACTTTTAACCGCCGCGTGGGCCGCCTCGGCTTCGCGCTGGGTCCGCGCATTTTGTTTTTGGCGGCGTTCGACCTGTGCCGCCGCCCGGTCACTTAGCGGATCTACGGGTGCTTTAGAGTTCGGTGTCACCGGAAATTTACGGTAAAACGCCGGCCCATCATAGTGATCCATATTACATTGCCTCCTCAACGTTAAACGAGACGTTAAATTTGATTTCTACGGGGACCGCGGGCTAAAACCCCCCAATCCCTCGATCATTGGCAAACTCATTAGGTTGCTAATCTTCCCTATTGTACACAAAAAAGCGGGTCGGCGACAAGGCCTGACCCGCTTTCGCAACCTTTTCTTAGATGGTTGGCCACCACAAGATTAGTTAGTTGTGGCGGTGGTGAAAATCGTTTGACCCCGGTCGAAGTCAAACGCCTCCCCGACTTGGTAATCGTCCGGTAAAATCAGGGCACCAGGACGTTGGGGCGCGTTAGCTAACCCTAATTCCCGGCCGGAACAGATCATTCCGTCACTGGCCACACCGCGTAACTCACCTGGCCAAATGATAGCGCCGTTGGGCATCATGGCACCGACCTTGGCCACGACAACTTTAATGTCGGCCTGCATGTTCGGTGAGCCACTCACGATTTGGACGGTCTGGTCATGATCGACCACCGTTTCGGTCACTAATAAATGATCGGAATCTGGATGTGGCTTAGCGGTCTTGACGTACCCCACCACGAAGCGGGAATCCGTCTCAGCCACTAATTCGCCAGCAAACCCGGCGTCCTCTAAGGCTTGGTTCAACGCAGCCACGTCGTCACTGGTTAAAGTGACTTGGCCGTTACCCGTCAAATTCGGTAAAATCTTAGAAACAGCTAAGAAATTGTACCCCAAAGTCTTTTCGGTGGCAGAATCATAAATCCGCGCAATACCGTCACGAACCGTATGGGCTTGTTCGGCGGCGTCTGGTGCAACGATGACAATCAATGTGTCCCCTAACTCACGGGGATTGTAACTCGCAATTAACATGTCGGGATCCTTTCAAACGGTTTTTTAGTCGGTGGGAGTTGATAACCCGTTGATAAACGTTTCAACTTCCGCCTTAGTCTTGCGATCCTTGTTCACTAACCGACCGATTTCTTCCCCATCGGCATAAGCAATGAAGCTGGGAATCCCAAAGACATTTAATTCAGCAGCCAAATCGATATTTTCATCGCGGTCGACCGCCACAAACTTAAAATCGGGGTATTCTGCTTCAATCGCTGGCATCGCTGGCTTGATAAACGTGCAATCTGGGCACCAAGTTGCTGAGAAGAACAGCATGGTTTTGCCAGACTTCACAACATCTTTTAACTCTGCAGCTGACATCTTAGGTAATTGTTCCATGACACAACACTCCTTTTAAGTTTAGGTTTAAATTATACGCCAACCATTATAGCATTTTTAACCGGCTTGTCGACTATTCTGCTTACTTTTCGTCAGCACCCTGACGCCCGCCTTAGCGGTCAATCCGTTGAACCCATTTCAGGTTGGCCGTGACGTAGCCGCCACTGACCCGGTAACGTAGGGTACTGCCGCGGCTAAAGTCCGCCGCATGGCTGTAATCCCAACCCAAAACTTTTAGCCGGGTTCCCGCTTTAACGTGTCGGTTACGCCGAGTTAAGTTCACATCTTGATACCGATTGAGACCCGTTTTGATCCGCAGGTAACGCGGCATTGAAACCCGTTTGGTTTGGACCAAGCGCTTGTTCGCTGTGACGTACTGCCCATTCGTCAATAATAAGCGCGTTGTCAACCGGTGCTGGACTAACCGTTTGACCCGTAGAACTTGGCCCTGACGGTAATGGGTCACCTTGCGCGTCAAATTGCGTTGGCGATACCCATTGACCCCACGGGGGTTGATCACAGTGACTTCTTTAGGCCGTTTCTGCAGGTAGGTTGGGGTCAAATACGTCGCCTTAGCCGTCACGTACCCGGTCTGCCCTGCCGTTTGACTATGATGGTTCACGTCTCGAACATGGTACCGCAACCGGCCAGCGTTCGAGCGCGCATACCCCGTAACCACAAACATTGGGCGTTGCAGCCGCGGCTTCTTGGCATACCACTGTCGACGCTGACTGGCCTTAAAGGTCGGGTGCTGGTAAAGGCCAATACGGCGGATGGCCGAAACCACCTCGCCACGAACAGCCACTTGGTCTCCCGTATTCCCCGTTGACGCGGCGGTATACTGGTACGTCACAGTTTGAGCGGTCGTGGTAAAGGTCCCGGTCGTGGGGCCCGTGGTCTTTTTCAGTGTATAACCTGCAATTTTCTTTGGCGTCGTCCGATAAGTCGTCCCTAAGGCCCCCGTTAGGTGTTGGTCAGGTGCGAGTGATTTTCCCTTTGAATCATGATACCGCACCGTGACGGGTTGGCTGGCCGGGACTATCGGTGGAACGACGGGCGGCTGAGGGGTCTCAGTTGCGTTTAGTCCATATATGACAACGTAAGTGGCCAACCCATCCAACTGGTAGGTTCCGTTGCTTTGTTGATGCAAATAGTCACGCATCGGTGTCGCTAAAATTGCCGCCGTGAGGTCCCGCGTTTTCTCCGGATCGAGGGTCGCCAATACTTCCGGTGTGGTGCCTTGCGGTGTCACTAACTGCCCTGTGTAATAAATCGGCAAGAAGTGTGTTTCAAAACGCTCTGGCGTGGAAAATATCCAATCATACGTCCCCAATATTGTGTCAAGCGACGTCCCATCTGGTTGAATGATGCGGAAAACTTCTTCAATGATGGGGCGTAAATTTTGACGATAATATGCTTGTAGGTCCGCAAAACTGAGCGTCCCCTGGTCATACTCGGTTCCGCGACTAATCCCCCAGGCCGTCTCGTACGCTTGCAACGGCAAGGCTTTGATTAAGGTTTCTTCCGTTAATTCAGGTTCCCTTTCATCTTCATTACCGTTATAATTATAACGGTAAAAAAATTGGCCCAGGTTTTCGTCATTAGCATATTTCAGAACGTTATCATCTTCTAAAAAAGGATCATAGATGTCTTGCAACTCTTCCCAGGAGAGGCCTTCCGGATACGAGAATCCTGCCAGATACTTGTCATCGGCCATTTCAGCGGCCGTCAAGACTTGAGGCGAGTCAGGAAAAATATAGAGTTTCTGCGTTCCCGTCGTTCCGACTAGCTGGGTATAGGGCAATTCATAACGACTAATGGTCACCTGTTTCTCTGTGGTTGTCGTGACGGCCTGCGCCACGCAAGGTTCCTTATGTCCCGTTGCGAGAACGTAACCACCGCTTCCCAAAAGCATCCCCACCAATAATAGTGTCCCCCAACGTCTCATCACTATCTCATCCTTTCAGTTGAGCGTGTGAATAGCTACTTATGCGCACTAAGCTTAGCATAAAAAGTAACCGATTACATTTATGTTCAACCTCAAAAAAAACAAACGCGATTTTTTCGCAAAACCTCGACTTTTTACGGGCAGTTCCGACCAATCCTTGCTATACTAAGGGTAGAAGTGGTGGTAACATTGCCCAATAAACAATCGTTTAAGGAGGCGGTCGTATGACTGCTAGAAATGGTCAACTTTATCAATTAAGTCTCGGCGGAGTCCTGGGCGGCATCATGGGCATTTTCATCACCCGCATGTTCAACGGTCTTACCCGGTTGGATCCCGACACTATTTTGGAACAGGTTAAACATCAATTTCGTCAAGAATCTCCCATCGAAGGGGCTTGGATTGAACATCAAACTGTTCCTTTCCAAAAGTTTGCCGTGAAGACCCGGGTCTACTACGGGGGCATCACCCGCTACGAAGATGATCAGCTGGTTCAGTATCAATTTATTGCGGACGCCAAGACGGGAAGTGTCCTGGATATCCACCGCCTCTAATTTAATAAAGTCATTTATTCACGAGTCTGGGCTGGTTACTCAGGCTTTTTTCGTGTCGAAACCACTTAAAGGCGCCTTAGCTGAACGAGTTGTCCAGCTAAGGCGCCTACTTTAACGTATTCTCATTATTTGCGGGGACCAGACGCCGCTGGCTTCAATTTTGCCGCGCGGTTATGGTTATCTGTTCGGACCACTAAGACGTCACAAGCTGCGTTGGCCACGATATAGCTAGCCGTCGAGCCTAGCATCATGCGTTCCACCACGTTCGCTCCAGTGGCGCCGACCATAATCAAGTTGATCTGATACTCTCGCGGTAAAGTCTTGGCCAAATCGACCTTGGCGTGCCCGTAGTATACAGAAGTCACCACGTCCGTCACGCCGGCATCTTCTGCTCGTTGCCGGTAGTGCTCGACTAACTCGTTAAACTTTTGGCGCGATTCGTCCATCACCTGTTGGTCCACGTAGCCAAACCCGACCTCCGTGGTCCCTAAACCGACGTATCGTCCGCCACTCATGACCGTCACAATCACCAGTTGGGCCTGGTTTCTGGCGGCCACCGCAATGGCCTTATCAACGGCCCGGCGTGACGACCGCGAGCCGTCCACCCCCACTAAGATACGTTGATACTGCTGCGGCATAAGTCCTTCCTCCTTGCTATTTGGTCAACTCCGCCATGGCCTGGCCATAGATTGCCATGGCCTTCAACAAATCGGCTTCCGGTTGAAATTCGTTGGCCTGGTGCATGGTGTCGGCCGTACCCGGGAATAAAGCCCCAAAAGCCACACCACGAGTCATCAACCGACCATAGGTCCCGCCACCGACGACTTCGGGTTGCGCCGTGGTATCGCCGGTCTGTTCCCGGTAGACCGCCATCAGCGTGGTCACCAGCGGGTCGCTTGGGTCGACATAGTGCGGCACCATCTCGCGGCCCTGATCGATGGTCACGGTCATGTCAGCCGTGGCTTGCTTGAGGCCGGCCAAGATTTGCGCGGCCCCAGTTCCAGTCGGGTAGCGGAAGTTAGTATTGATCAAACCCGCATCCCCCGCCGTAAAGGTCATGATCCCAACATTCATGGTCAAATCGCCCATGACTTTATCCGTGTAGTTCAGCCCTAACCGGTGAGCCCGCGAATCGTCATGGAGCTGGTTAGCTAATAAATGCAGAAAGTCCGCCGAATCGGCGCCGAACTCGAACTGACCCAAAAAGGTCGCCAAATAAGTCCCGGCATTGATCCCGTTTTTCGGTTCCATGCCGTGAGCGGCCTTACCGACGACGTTAAGTTGTAAGGCCCCGTCGGCTAAGGCCGTCACTTCTCCAGTGACCGGCGCGTGGGCGAGAAACATGTCAAAACTGGTCTTCAGCTTGTCTTGGTCCGGAACGATCACTGTCGCCTGAGCATCTCGCGGTACCATGTTGGGCCGCAAACCTGATTCGAAGTCGCGTAACGTAAAGTCACCGGCGTTTTGGCCGCCGAAGTGCGTTTCAAAGGTCACGTTGCCTTTTTCCCCGTTGATCAGTGGGAATTCGGCATCGGGAGAGAAGCCCAAGGTTGGGGCAGGTTCCTTATCTAGATAATGGGTCATCCCGGTCCAGTCACTTTCCTCGTCGGTCCCAATGATGAAGCGAATCGTCATCTTCGGTTTGATGCCTTGGTCCTTTAACATCTTCAAGCCATAGTAAGCCGCCAAAGCGGGCCCCTTGTCGTCGGAAGTCCCCCGACCGTACAGGTTACCGTCTTTGGCCGTCAATTCAAACGGGTCGGTGTCCCAACCCTTGCCGGCCGGCATCACGTCGGCGTGGGCCAAAACGGCCAACGTCTCGGGACCCTCCCCGTATTCCACGTAACCGGCTAAGTTATCGAGATTCTTGACCTTGAACCCGTCACGTTGAGCTAGAGCTAAAAAGGCGTTCAACGCCTTAGCGGGACCGGGACCTAACGGGGCATCGGCTGTCGCCTGACTATCATCCCGGGAACTGTCGATGCCAACCAACGTTTTCAAGTCGGCCACGTAATCGTCACGATACTGTTGTGCTAAATTTTGCCAATCAATTGCCATCAATGAAACCTCCTTGTGGGTGTCACCTCAACTGCTGGTGCTCATCATCGTCGTACTCTTTAGGGTTAATTCTAGCATACCAAGGGACCGTTTTCACTTCCACTTTTTAGCATGCTATACTAAACACGACTCAACTTGAAAGGAGTTTTTTGTATGCAAACCCTAACCGCAGATATTCTCCCACAGACCATTCGGCAACGGCCCGCCGACAGTTATAAGGGGACTTATGGCCACATCGTCTTAATCGGGGGCAACCAAAACTTTGGTGGCGCCATCATCATGGCTAGCACCGCCGCCGTTTACGCCGGAGCTGGTCTGGTAACGACCCTCACCGACCCCAGCAATCAAGGTAGCCTGCATGCCCGCTTGCCAGAAGCCATGTTTGCTGACTACCACGACAGCGACTTGCTCACGTCATTAGTACAGGGGGCTAATGTGGTAGTCATCGGTCCTGGTCTGGGGACCGACGCCACGGCACTTGGCGTTTTAAAACGCGTTTTTGGCCTCGTTACAGCTCAGCAAACGCTCGTCGTCGACGGTTCAGCCTTGACCATGGTAGCGACTCACGACCTAAACTTTCCTGACGTTCCCTTGGTCCTGACGCCGCACCAAATGGAGTGGCAACGCGTGAGCGGCGTTAAAATTGCCGACCAGACCGAAGCCGCTAACCGGACCGTCGTGGACCAGCTCAAAGCTACGGTGGTCCTCAAATCCCATCACACCCAAATCTACACGGCTAACGCGACCTACGAGAACCCACTAGGGACTCCGGCACAAGCGACCGGTGGTATGGGTGATACGCTGGCCGGCATGGTCGGGGGCTTTATCGCCCAGTTCAAACCGACCGACCAAGCAGTGCTCGCGGCGGTCTACAGCCACAGCGCAATTGCTGAAGAATTGGCCCAAACACAGTACGTGGTGCTTCCCCACCAGATTGCAACCGCGCTACCAACGTTTATGAAACAACACGCCGCCAAATAACCACCGATTCACCCGATAAAAAGCCCGAATTCACCGTATACAAGCGATGGACTCGGGCTTTAGTTTTAGCTTTAAGTTAACGTGGCGCATCAGCGTCGTCTAGCGGTGCCACTAACGCATCGATTTCTGCGGGAAACAGGCCCCGGTAAGTCCCCATAGGCAGATCACCAGGTAAGCTGACCGGACCAAACGCCGTGCGAGCGACGGGGCCCACCAGGCCTGGTAGTTGCGCGAATTGCGTCAACGCCCCAGTCAAATCATGGGTCACCCCCACTAAGGTGGTGGTCTGTTGAACGGCCTTGACCTCGGCCGTCAAGCTCTGCCACGCCACCGCCGACCGTAACGCCGTGAGATCTGTGAGGGGCGCGGATAAATGCGCGGTCACCTGACTGGGCCAGCCCAACGATTGCAGGTCACTCACAAACCGGGAGTCGTCACTGGCGAGGACTAACCCCGTAGCGGTCTTAGGTAAGTCGGCCAAGGCCGTTAACTGCCACTGCCGGTCAAAGTCATTGAGCAGGCTACCAAGACTGCGCGGTACGGTGGGCGTCAAGTCGTTTTGAAAGCCCAACGGCCGGTTGAAAATCAAGTATTGGGGTTGCCGCCCGGTCACCGCCAAACCATCCACACAGATACGGTCTTGTGGTTGAACGGTCGTATGCCCAGCCACGGCCACAGCATCGTTGACGGTCACCCGTTCTTGGCGCAGTAACCGAAAAATCTGGCGTCGAGTTCCCTGATGGTGCTCAGTCAAGTAACGTTCCAAATTCATGCCATATTCCCCCTAACGAATTCGTAACAGGTGGCGAATAACTGCCGCCCGGTGACCCAAGACTTCATCGGCCAACCGGCTACGCAGCGTCGTGTAGACATAGAAGTATCCGCCCACAAGGGCCGCCACGGCCACCACGATAAAGCTCATGACCCGGCTATCTCCCAAGAACGTGCCCCCTAATACGACGACGATACGAGCCAAACCAAAGGTAATCAATGAAGCAAGTAAGATGCCATTAGTCCGCTTGGCAATCGTCACATAGTTGATGCCAAATTGGTAATTCAACGAATGGATAATCAAGTAACAAGTCACCAAGAATCCGAGTCCGGTCGCAACTAGCGGGCCAAAAGTCCCTAAGAAGTAGACTAACGGCCACTGAACCACGAATTTGACCACGGTCCCCACCAAGAAGTACTTAACGGCACGTCGGTTTTGCGAAATCCCCTGCATCAACGCTGATACCACCGTGTACAGCCCTAAGATAATCGACAAATACGACGAAAAAGCCAGTACCGAGGCGCCCAACGCTTCTTGGGCGTGCCCGTAAAAGACGATGTTCAACGGTCGGGCGACCGCCGACATTCCCAAGGCACTCGGTAACATGATGAATTCAAACATCAAAAAAGCGTTCGTCAATTGACCCGAGATTTCTTGTTGGTTGCCACGCGTATAAGCTTCTGATAGTAATGGTACCACGGTGATTGCCAGTGCCGACGCCAACGAAATCGTAATCATAATGATTTTATTGGCATTGACCCCAAACAACGCGAACAAGTCATTCAAGTAAGCTGCCGAATAATTGCCAGCGGCATGCATGATGGGCGCGAAGGTGTATTGGTCAATCAATTGAAAGATCGTGATACCGGCCCCGAGGACCACGAAAGGCACCGCTTGGGCGATAATTTCTTTATAGAGTTGCTTGGCCGGTACGACTAAGGCGTTATCGCTCTGACGTACCAGAGAGTGGAAGTACCGTCGGCGCCGCCAATAGTAGACCCCTAGAATCAAGAGCCCGCATAACGCCCCGATTGCCGCGGCCAGCGTCGACTGGGAGACGGCCGTGACCCAACTGCCCTTCCAGACACGCATGATCAGAAAGGCCGTTACCAGCATGTAGATGACCCGCGCTAACTGTTCGACGAATTGCGAAATTGCCGAGGGGGCCATCTGTTGGAACCCCTGAAAGTACCCCCGCGTAAGACTCATGGTCGGAATGATCAGAATCGCCCATGCCAGCGAGTGCAAGACGGGCACCAAGTGCGGATCGCCCCCGGTAAAGAGCGGAGCCCCAAAGAAGAGCAAGGCGGCGATAACGATCCCCGTCCCGATGGCAATGACTAACCCCCGGCCGTAAAGTTTACGACTGATGCCGTATTCGTTTAGTGCGTTATAGTGGGCCACCTGCTTAGCAATCGCCGAGGGAACCCCGGCAATCGCCGCAATCAGGAAAAAACTGTAAATATTGTAGCCTTTCCCGTACAGGGCGTTTCCTTGTAAGAAAAAGGTGCCAAACCAAATGCTCCAGGGAATAATGTACACGGCCCCTAGAATCCGCGAGAAAATACTTCCCGCCGTCATCCAGGCGGATCCCGCCACCATCTGTTCCTGTGCATTTGTTTGCTCACTGCCCACGTTACCAGACCTTGTCGCCATTTGACACCCTACTTTCACATCATTAAATTAATTAAATTCCCACCAGGTTGTGCCCGGTAATCAAACCAATATTATACCACAGCGACTTACTTATCCAACGAGGATTTAGGTTAATTATCCACTTCTTACCCTTCTCAGCGGGACGTCTCCCCTGCGCTTAGCTTACCGAACGACTCTAAGAGTGGTATCCTAGAGAGTAGTGAGTTGTTAAGAATTAAGGAGTTACTGTTTTTAAGGAGGCAGGCCAGTATGGCACACACAGCGGCTGGAGCGACTGCCACTTCGAAGATGCAAATGTCCCCGGAGCGTGCGCAAGAGGTCATCCAGATGGCGAAACGGGTTCGACACAGCTTTCCTGAGTTGAAAACCTTTTCTGACGAACGACTACTTTACGCGATTTGGCGGAGCTTCAAACGAATCGACCAAACCAGTGATAGTGACTATCACACCATGGCAAAGGTCTTTTTCCAGGAGTTCGATCGCCATTTACTACATTACGAATTCTCAAGGGCGGGTGAAGACGACGCCGTTCGGCAACGATTCTTCGCCATCATTACGGATCTTTTTCAATAAATTTAACTTAATGAATGTTGATTGTGTCGCGGCGAGGGACTCCCCTCGGCGCGACTTTTAGGTTGCCTCCATATTTCATCGCGTCATCCATTTTGTGTCGTGGTCATTTAACGGATCAATAGTCATTTAGGGGCATCCACCGCTCAGTAATCGCATGATAACGGGCTTACACGGCCTTTTCAACATTGCTTAACCGGGCATTTTTGCAGTATACTAGGACTAGTTTTAACGAATGGGGGAATTGCCATGCGTTACTTAGCATTACTCGGGAGTCACGAACGATCCGGGATTACCGCCGACTATTTGCAAGCGGTCTTGAAGGCGCTACCAACTGACGCCAAAATCGAAACCGCCTTTTTGCAGGATTACGACATCTATCCGGACCGTCCTGACCACCCGTGCCCGGCACTCGACACCTTAGAGGCTAAGATGGCCGCCAGTGATTTTTGGATCATCTGTGCCCCGACTTATTGGGGTACTCTGTCGGGGGTGATGAAACGATTCTTTGATTGTATGCGGTTTCGGTTGGTCCGGATGACTAAGGCGGGCGACACTCTGCCTGGTAAGTACAAAAACAAACACTACCTGAGCATGACCACCTGCTTCATCGGGTCGTTCGAAAACTTCGTGACCGGCATCACCGACCAGACCTTCGTCACCATTGACCGTGTCCTAACTGGGGCTGGTCTGATCAAGGTCGGCGAATTCGTCGGGACCGGGACTTGGGGTGCTGACGCCCCAACTCCGGCCAAGCTAGCCGAATGTACCCGGTGGGGCCATAAAATCGCTAACCGGACTCGAAAGGATGATAATACCTTGAAACGTTATCTCTTACTGTTTGTTATGATTGCGGCTATGGCCCTCGTCACGATGGGCTTACAGGCCTGGTGGCTTGGGGTTTTCGCCCCTGGAAAGTTCTGGCTGACCTACGTCAGTTTCGTCATCATCTTCTTTGTCTTGCTGGCCTGCCTGCTACACTTCTTCACCTACGTGCGGCACCGGCGACGGTGATGGCCCCAGCTGGCCTTACATAGTAAAAGGGTCCTTGCCCAACCGGTAGCTAACCGGTGGGCAAGGACCCTTTTTGAGTCAAAATTTAGTTGGCGACAATGTTGACCAGTTTCCCTGGTACGACGATGACCTTACGAACCGTTTTACCTTCGATGTGCGCCTTGACCATGTCATCGGCTAAAGCATCCTGTTCGATAGTTTCCTTGTCCGCATCCTTAGCCACCTTCAAGTGCGCGCGAACTTTACCGTTCACCTGAACGACCAGTTCGATGACGTCCTCGACCAGTTGCTTGGGATCATACGTCGGCCACTTCGCGTAAGCCAACGTCTGGTCGTGCCCCATCAAGGCCCAAAGTTCTTCGGCAATGTGCGGCACGATTGGGGAAATCAACTTGACGAAGCCTTCCATGTACAATAATGGCAAGCTGTCGGCTTTGTAAGCCTCGTTGATGAAGACCATCAGTTGCGAGATGGCCACGTTGAAGTGCATCGCTTCGATGTCTTCGGTGACCACCTTGACGGTCTGGTTGTAAATTTTATCCAGCTGACCGTCGTTGATCATAGTGACCCGGTCGCGTAAGTGATTGTTTTCATCAATCAACAAACGCCAGACTCGATCCAACCAGCGGTGTGACCCGTTGATGCCTTCGGTACTCCACGGCTTCGAGGCTTCCAGCGGTCCCATGAACATTTCGTACAACCGTAACGTGTCGGCCCCATATTGGTCGACGATTTCGTCGGGGTTGATCACGTTGCCCTTGGACTTGGACATCTTTTCGTGGTTGGTCCCCAGGATCATCCCCTGGTTGACCAGCTTCTGGAACGGTTCCTTGGTCGGCACAACGCCTAAGTCGTAAAGGAACTTGTGCCAGAACCGGGCGTACAACAGGTGCAAGACGGCGTGTTCCGCCCCACCAATGTAGAGGTCGACCGGCATCCAGTACTTCAACTTCTCGGGATCGGCGATCATCTTGTCGTTGTGGGGATCGACGAAGCGTAAGAAGTACCACGAACTCCCTGCCCATTGTGGCATGGTGTTGGTTTCGCGCTTTCCTTTGCGCCCGTTCTTATCCACCACGTTGACCCAGTCATCGAGGTTGGCCAAAGGACTTTCCCCAGTTCCTGACGGTTCGAGTTGCTTAGCCGCGGGTAAGCGTAATGGTAATTCGTCTTCTGGGACCAGCGTCGTTTCGCCGTCTTCCCAGTGGATGACTGGAATCGGTTCACCCCAGTAACGTTGCCGGGAGAAGATCCAGTCGCGTAACCGGAAGTTGACCTGCTTGTGCCCCGCATCGTGAGCTTCCAACCAGTCGGTGGCAGCAGACATCGCGTCGGCCTTGTTCATGCCGTTTAAGAAATCAGAGTTCACGTGAGGCCCATCGCCCGTGTAGGCTTCGGTCTGAACATCGACCTCACTACCATCTTCGGGGGCAATGACTTGGATGATTGGCAACTTGAACTTCTTAGCGAAATCGTTGTCCCGTTCGTCGTGAGCGGGCACGGCCATGATGGCCCCCGTTCCGTAAGACGCGAGGACGTAATCCCCAATCCAAATAGGTAACTTCTTACCGTTGATCGGATTGATGCCGTAAGCACCGGTGAAGACCCCGGACTTGTCCTTATTGAGGTCAGTCCGTTCCAAATCGGACTTGCTTTCAATGGCGTCCTTGTAAGCCTGAACGGCATCGTGTTGTTCCGGCGTCGTGATTTGGTCGACTAACTCGTGTTCGGGCGCTAAGACCATGTAAGTCGCGCCAAACAAGGTGTCCGGCCGCGTCGAGTAAACTTCGATTTTGGTGTCTTCTTGTCCCGCAACCGGGAAGAAGATGCTGGCCCCTTCGGAACGGCCAATCCAATGACGCTGTTGTTCCTTGATGCTTTCTGGCCAGTCCAAATCGTCGAGGTCTTTCAACAAGCGGTCAGCGTAGGCCGTGATCCGCAAGACCCATTGCCGCATTGGCACTCGGTAAACCGGGTAACCGCCCCGTTCGGTCTTGCCGTCCACGACTTCTTCGTTGGCCACGACAGTTCCCCCCATGAAGTCGGGCGCCCAGTTGACCATGATTTTGTCTTCGTAGGCTAACCCCTTCTTGTAGAGTTGTTCGAAGATCCATTGGGTCCACTTGTAGTACGACTCATCGGTGGTGTTGACCTCCCGGCTCCAGTCGTAAGAGAATCCTAACGAGCGAATCTGTCGCTTGAAGTTCTTGATGTTATGCGCGGTAAAGTCCTTAGGATTGTGTCCCGTCTTCAACGCGTACTGTTCCGCCGGTAGACCAAAGGCATCCCAGCCCATTGGGTGTAAAACGTTAAAGCCTTGCATCCGCTTGTAACGGGCCATGATGTCGGTCGCGGTATAACCTTCCGGGTGCCCCACGTGGAGGCCTTGACCGGACGGGTAAGGGAACATATCTAAGACATAGTATTTTGGTTTCGGTGACTCGTCAACGGCCTTGAAAGTCTCGTTAACACGCCAGTAATGTTGCCACTTGCGCTCGATAATTTGGTGTTTGTATGCCAAACTGAACTCTTCCTTTCTGTCATCAAACATTGTGTGTAAAAAAAGCCCCCAGAATCGGCCACTTGACCAATTCTGTAGGGCGTTTCAGCGCGGTACCACCTACGTTTTCCCGGTAACCGGGACTCACTAGCGGATAACGGCGCCAAACGCCCACCTTGCGGCAGAATACACTCGGAGATAAGTTCACAACTTCCGGTCACGGATTTCCAGCCCCATCCGCTCTCTTGTGGCCTTGAAGTTCCTACTACTTCCCGTCAACGTTTATTTTATCGGTGATTGTCCTAATCTTAGCAAACCCCCTAGTTAAAAGCAAGACGCCCCGGGGCTTTTCGCTAAAAAATCTCTTCGCCACCTATGCTATACTAGGACTAAATCTGTCGCAAAGGAGCGATTCATCCGTGCCCAAAATTTCGCGTTTGCGCTGGCAACTCACCTGGCTAGCCGCGCTCCTCTTTGGCCTCGATCTCTGGGGCGTCGTGACCCACCAAGCCTGGGTCCACGCCCTCGACACGACCGTGAGCCAGGCGATTCGACAACCCGTCTCGACCAGTCTCACCAAATTAGTGACGGCCATTACCACGACCGGTAACCCCCATGGCACCTTCTGGACCACTGTACTCTTAGCCGCGGGACTCCTCATCTTTCGGCGCTACCAAGGCGCGTGTTTTTTGGTGGTCAACGTGGTCGTGTTCGCCGTTTTGGGCAACCCGCTGGTCAAACACTTGGTCCAACGGGCGCGCCCGGCCGTGCATCAATTGGTCCACGAGACCTCGTACAGTTTTCCTAGCGGTCACGCCATCACTGTGATGGTCTTGTGGGGGTCTGTCATTATTTTGTTGGCTACGACCTTACCGCACCATCCCCACTGGCGCCGCCTGCTAATTGGTCTGGCTAGCATCTGGATCATCGTGATGGGCGTCTCACGCGTCTTCGTGGGCGTGCACTACCCCACCGACGTCTTGGCCGGCTGGTTACTCGGCTTTTGTTGTTTAACGCTTAGCCAATGGTTATTTACCCTAAGGAAGTAATGAATGATGAATTTACCCAACGCCTTAACTTATAGTCATACCCTACTCAAAGACTGCCTCTATCCCGGCGCCACAGTCATCGACGCTACAGTCGGTAACGGCCATGACACGCTCTTCTTGGCCCAAGAAGTCGGTCCTACCGGCCACGTCATCGGCTTTGACGTCCAGGCGACCGCACTTCAGGAGACCCGTACCCAGTTGACGCTGACCGGGTTGACCCCACGAGTGACCTTACACCTGACGGGCCACGAACACGTGGCCACTTATCTCGATGACCAAACCGAAGTCGCCGGCGCCATTTTTAACCTGGGCTACCTGCCTGGCGGTGACAAAACGCTGATTACCCGGGCCAACACCACGTTGACCGCCATTCAGGCCATTTTACCCCATTTGCCACGCGGGGGACGTATTATCCTGGTGGTTTATGCCGGCCATCCCGGCGGGCAAGCCGAGGCCACGGCCGTCCACGACTTTTGTGCCGCCTTACCGCAAAAAACGTACCAAGTCCTGCAGTACGGCTTCATCAACCAGGTCCACACCCCGCCATACTTACTGGCGATTGAACGCCGCTAACCACTTTAACCACAATTTAGGCGTTTGTAGCGGCAAAGAAGCCGGTAGAAGTTCCCAATCCTTGAGAACTTTCTACCGACTTCTTTTTTACTGTGGACGAGTCCCAGGACGCTGTCGCCACCGGGATCTTGAGTCATCACCGTTTCTCATCTATGACGCCGAGTGATCCGATTTTTCCGCCACCACGTGTTCGACCACGGCCTCGATAGCCGGGACCAGCGGGCTAGTTGCCGTGATGCCTGTCGCGGCAAATTTCTCTTCCCACCACGCAATGCGAATCTGTTGAATCGTTTGGACGGCCGTCATGCCGGTCGCTGTGAGTGTTAAGAGCTTGCTTTTGCCGGTTCCCGCCGTTTTCGTGAGGTAGTCCAACCCAGCCATTTTAGTGACTTCTCGGGTGATAAGCGCCTTATCGATTACCAGCAAGCGAGCTACCTGGTTTTGTGTAAGCTGTGAGTTGTCACCAATCACCAGCAAGATACAGGCTGCGGTTTGATTCAACCCTAGCGTTTCGAATTGTTTTTTGGTTTCCTTGTAGAATTGCCGGTGCAGAATCGAAATATCCTGCGCCAAATAGCCGATATTTTTCATGCGATCATTTCCCTCGAGTCAAGTGTGTTGACAAATCAACACAGCCGTTTTATCTTTAAACCATACCACGCAACTTCAGACTTAACAAGGAGACGACTCGATGAAAAAGAACGGTGCCGAAGCATTAGTACAAGCAATGATCAACCAGGGCATTAAATATGTCTTTGGTCTTCCCGGAGCCAAGGTCGACCAATTGTTCGACCTGTTAGAACACAGTACGGATCCCCGTACGCCACGCCTGATCATCACCCATCACGAACAAAACGCAGCCTTCATTGCCTCCGGCATCGGTCGGTTGACCGGTCAACCGGGAGTCGTGGCCACGACGTCTGGTCCCGGGGTCTCCAACTTAGCGACCGGCTTGATTACTGCCACCTCTGAAGGAGATCCCGTCATCGCGTTAGGCGGCCAGGTGCCCCGTAACGATGTGGCGCGTTTGACGCACCAAAGCATCCCCAGTAAGGAACTGATGACGTCAGCCACTAAAGACAGCGTCGAGGTTCAAGACGCTAACAATCTCTCCGAAACGTTTGCCAACGCTTACCAAACGGCGGTGGCGCCTAAGGCGGGGGCTACATTCATTTCTCTGCCTAAAGATGTGTTGGGTGACACGGTGACCACGCCGGATATCAAGCCCCTGGCGCCCGTGGAACAGGGTAGCGCCGATGCTCACGTGCTGGACCAAATCATCGCAAAATTAAAAACGGCCAAGCTCCCCGTTATTTTAGCCGGGATGCGGTCATCAAGTGCCGACGTCACGGCCGCCATCCACGCCCTACTTCACAAATTTTCAATTCCCGTTGTGGAAACCTTCCAGGGCGCCGGTGTAATTTCACGGGGCCTGGAAAAGAACTACTTTGGTCGTGTAGGCCTCTTCCGTAACCAAATCGGGGACGCCATTCTTAAGGAAAGTGACCTGGTTATCGCGGTCGGCTACGACCCCGTCGAATACGAAGGCCGTTTGTGGAACCCCGACCGGACCGGCGAAATCATCAACCTGGACAGCATTGCACCCGAAATTTCTAACGATTACCAACCAGATCTGGTCATCCAAGCTGACATTGCCAAAACGTTGCAGGCCCTAAGTGACCAGTTGCCACAGTTAACGTTGAGTGACACCATGACTGACCACCTGCACACCATGCAAACCAACTTCGTCTCCCAAGACGCTATTCCGACCACCTCGTCGGATCGCGAGGTACATCCCCTGGCCATCATCAAGGCGCTCCAAGACCAGGTCCAAGACGACACGACCGTCACGGTCGACGTCGGTAGCCATTACATCTGGATGGCCCGCCACTTCCGGAGTTACGAACCACGCCACTTGCTCTTCAGTAACGGGATGCAGACACTCGGCGTCGCGTTACCCTGGGCCATCGCCGCGGCGTTAGAACGACCGGGGCAACCCGTCGTGTCCGTTTCCGGTGACGGGGGCTTTCTCTTCTCTGGTCAGGAGCTCGAGACGGCCGTGCGCTTGCAACTACCAATCGTTCAACTCATCTGGAACGACGGTCACTACAACATGGTCGAGTTCCAAGAACAGGCCAAATACGGGCGCGATGCCGGCATCGACATCGGTCACGTTGACTTTACTAAATACGCTGAAAGCTTTGGCGCAACTGGGCTTCATGCCGATACGCCCGACCAAGTCGCCGCGGCCTTGAAGCAGGCCTTTGCCACCGCCGGACCGACCGTAATCGATATTCCGGTGGATTACAGCGACAATTCAAAATTCACGTCCACCTTGCTCAAGGACGTGCTCAACTAATTCCAGGAGGCAATTTATGGCAGACAACAAGACAACCCTTTACCAACATGGTACCTTAGCGTTATTGGTCCCTGGGTTATTAGACGGAACTTTGAAGATGGCCGACCTTTTGGCTCACGGCGACACCGGCATTGGTACCGGTGAGGGACTCGATGGGGAACTCATCATCTTAGACGGAACGCCCTATCAAATCGATAGCAACGGCCGGGTCAACCTAGTCAGTGCTAATTTCATGATGCCCTTTGCCAATAGTCACTTTGCCGACTACACCCCGTTGATGCACGTAGATCAGATTACGCGACCCACCCTTCAACGCCGGATTACGAGCAAGGTGGCCAGTGCCAACACCTTTTATTCGTTAAAGATCACGGGCACCTTTACCAACATGGAGACCCGTGCCGTACCGAAATCCGGTCAGCCCTATCAGTCGCTAGCCAAGACGGCGGCCAACCAAAGTCACTTTATCCGTGAGACTGTAACCGGAACGCTTCTAAGCTACTATTCCCCGCAAGTTTTCGACGGGGCAGCCGTAGCGGGCTTTCACAGTCACTTCTTGGCCGATGACCACGACTTTGGCGGTCATATTCTGGGTTTCGACCAGGTGACCGGTGACGTCAGTTTTCAGCAGTTCGACACGTTAGAACAACACTTACCAACCACGAACACAGCTTACATGGGCCACGACTTCACCCAAGACGACATCTTAGGTGACATCCACCAAGCAGAATAGGCCAACCATTTAAAATGGGCGTCTCAGTCAACTGACCGAGGCGTCCATTTTGGTATCCATACGGGAGTCCCATCACTGCTGGAAAAACACCATGTATTTCATCTCGTCAACGCCGCCATGGCGGTATTTTTCACATTCCGATAGACTTCTACAACAATAAAAGAGTCTGGAACATAAGCCCCAGACCCAACTATCATAGAACCCTAAAAGCTGTACCCCATCACTCATGGAATACAGCCGCTTTAGAAATTCTGGTTAAATTTTAAATTAAGGTTCCTCAGTACACCAAATCAAGTAAGGTCAATCGCCCTGGCTTATTTAGCCCCTAAGAAGTAGTATCGGGTGAGTTCCAAAGCACTGTGCTCCATCACTAGTTCCCCGTGTTCCGCTAACACATCCGCGGCTAACCGGGACCGGTCAGCATACTCATACGCCACAGCTAAGTCATCCTTAATGGTTTCCCGCGACGTCTCGTTGGTAAAGAAGATCAGTTCTAAGTAATAGTCACCGTTATAACGGTAGAGATTCGACGCGGCACTTTCTAAGTGCAGGACCCGCGCCAAACTAACCATGTCCTCAAAGCTGTGTAACTTTACCACTTGAGAAATCGTCGGTTGCCCGTCATCATTCAGATAATCGGCCACATCATTCGTTTCACTTGCACGTGATTTCAAGCTCGAGAAGACATCCTTTCGCTCGTCCTTTTCAAGTAAATGTTCTTTAAGCTGGTCCGAAATCTGGTCGGGGTGATCCGTATAGACACCGGCATCCCCTTGGTCGTCGTTCGTCTCAGCGTCTTGATCGACATTTTTACTGATGAATAATTCCAGACCGTTGCGATTTGGCAAAACCTGAAAGGTCACCGCATCATTGTCTTGGAATTGGTGATCAACATCCACTTCCTCCAAAATACTATAGAAGAAGCTTTCAATCTGCTTATGGTTCCCTAAGAGATCCAGGACGGTAATCCCACGTTCGCTTAGGTCATCGTTCCCAATGACCACACGAATCGTATTTTCATTGATCCGTTCCATTTCCATGAATAACACCCCTTTCTCATGGGTTGGGTATTGTCCTTGATACTCATTCTAAACGTTTTTAATGGCTTGTAAAGTAATGGTCACCAAAAAACCGGACTGCAAGTAGTATTCTCTCACAAATCCAGTTAGATGCAACTAATTTAGCTTACTTAACCAAGTTTACCCGCTGTTGGGCTTGATTACGCGCTAACACCCGTACTTGCCGGGGTAAGAAGCTACGAATCTCATCTTCATTATACCCGACTTGGAGCCGCCGGTCGTCGTGGATAATCGGCCGCCGTAGAATGGTGGGGTTCTGTTGAATCAGCGCGTATAACTCCCGTAACGGTAAATCGTCGACCGCTAGCTTTAATTGCTGGTACGGCTTAGACCGTGTCGAGATAATCTCATCGGTCCCCGTTTCTGTCAAGCGTAAAATCGCCTTGAGTTCACTCGCCGTAAGGGGGGTCGCCACCATATTCCGTTCACGGTACGCAATGCGATGGGTATCTAACCAGTGCCGCGCTTTGCGGCAAGAAGCACAACTCGGCGTCGTATAGAGAATCACAGTCATGTTGAGGACCTCCCCTTTTATAATTAATATTTTATGGTAACCATTATATCATCATTCTAATTAAAGTCCAGCCTCAACCCTAATTTCAAAGGCGATAAGTTGCGCCGGCTTGAACCACAGCCACCGGGATATCAGGACCGGCCGCAGCTTGAGCTTCCCGTTGTAACTGCGCCAACGATCCAGTTTGTGGCAAATGGGTCAGTAATAATCGACGAACTTGAGCCTGCCGGGCTAACTCGCCGGCTTGTGTCGATGTGAGATGCCAAGCCGTTCCCTGATGGTCAGCATAAAAGTTGGTATCGGCTAACAAGGTATCGGCCCCCTGAGCCCAAGTCGTCAGTTCCGGAAAGGCCGCCGTATCGGCCGTAAATGCCAAACGTTTGCCCGTGGCCGTTTCCGTGATGATTGGCGCATAAGCCGGAACTGGGTGATGGGTCGCCATAAAGGTCACCGTCAACGGCCCCAAGGTCAACGTTTGTTGTGGATCATAGGGCCGGCCCACCGTGGCGTGGGGCCAAGTCAAGCTTTCAAAATGAGTTTGGTCAGCCGTATGACCATAGATTGGTAGTTCAGCTTCCTTCTTTTCTCCTGGTGCTAATTGCCATAAGTATTGCAGGACCCCAACATCCGCAATATGGTCGTGGTGATAGTGGGTCAGTAAGACTGCATCAAGTTGTAAGGGGTCTAAATAGCGCTGTAACGCCGTAAGCGCCCCGCTCCCGCAGTCCAGCAGCAAGCGGTAATCTCCACTCGAAATCAAGTAACTACTGGTTCCGATGCCATTAAAGGGGTATCCCCCGTAGCACCCCAAAACCGTTAAATCCATCCAATCATCCTTTCAAGTTTCTTTCTTCAGTGTAGCGCGCGAATGAAAAGGTGTAAACGTTTCATTCTTTCACCAAGACTGCGGTATAATGAAGGCGTCAACGAGGAGGGAGTCATCATGTTACAAAATATTTCATTAACATTTGGTAGCCGGGACGTTCTGAAGCATCTGATTACCGCAAATCCCGACCGGCAACTGGTCCTTTTGGGCAGTTCGACGGGCGATGATGAAGGACTCCAACTACTTGATGTCTCCGGTCAACCTAGTCTTTTCACTACGCACTTAGACTACCAGGTCAATCTGCACCAAGGCTCAACCGCCTGGCACGGTTTCTTCAATTTTAGTTACTTCCGTTTCGATGCCGAAACCGCCAGTGTCTTCGACGCGAAGATGAACCGGTTAGCGGCCAATCCGCTCCCGCAAGGCATGCAAGCCCTCTACGTGTTAACCAAGGTTAACGATCCAGGAAACTACATTCTCCTCACCATTTGGGACGAGGGGCAAGCCTATTCTTTGTGGCGCCACTCAGCAGCGTTTGCCCCCCTGGGGATTTACGCCACCAGTGCCAACCACTTCCACAGCTCCGGTTATCAACGCATCGCCCTCAAGGCCAAATCGTAACCTAACCGGTGGGTGCAACCTGAACAATGGTCCCGGCAAGCTGAATCGTCAGTCTGCCGGGACTTTTTTGACCTGATTTGGGTCCCGCAACCGGTTGCGTTACAATGGAATTTTAGGAAAGAAGGCGCCATTCATGGCTGTGACCAACACTGCCACCACTAAAATTTCACCTACGCTGCCCCTGACTACCGGCCAAGACCGCCTGGTCAAGCAGTTGCTCGCGTTCACGACGGCGCACTTGCAGACTCCCGGACCCGCGGTGTTCACCCTCTACGGAGACGCCGGCACGGGCAAAAGCGTCGTTCTCGCGCATCTGTTCGACCAGCTACAGACCCAAGCCCGGACCGCAACAGCTTCCCCCTTGGCAGGAACGACCAATTATTTCTTGGTCAATCATCCCGAACTATTGAAGGTCTACCGCCAAATTGCGGGGCGACAACCACACCTGTTCAAGAAGGATTTTCAGCGGCCGACCACGTTGATTAATCGCCTGGCGAAGCACCAGACCACGGCCGACGTTTTGGTCATCGATGAAGCTCACTTACTGTTGTCCCAAGCGGACCACTACAATAATTTCTACGGCGATAACCAGTTGTCGGCCCTACTCCAATCGGCGCGGGTCGTCATCTTGGTTTTTGACGAGACCCAGGTCTTACGGTTCAAGAGCTTTTGGACCGAAGCTCGCTTGGAACGCTTACTAGCGCCCTACCCGCATACGAGTTATCGGCTGACCCATCAATTTCGGATGCAAGCTAGTGATCAACTGGTCGCCTGGATCAATGCGTTCACCCACCACCAGCTTCATCCGTTACCTGCGAACGGCGGGGCCAACTACGAATTGCGGATCTTCGACGACGCCGAAGCCATGCGCCAAGCCATCGTAGCCCGCGATCAAACTGTCGGGTTGTCCCGCATCGTCTCGACTTCGGGCTACCCGTCAACTCTCGACGGCGGCAAACACTACGTCACGGAAGGCCGATTCCGGCTTCCCTGGGACCAGTATAATTATACCCAAACGCCCTGGGCAGAACTGCCCGAGACCCGCAACGAAGTCGGATCCATCTACACTTGTCAAGGGTTTGACTTAAACTACGTCGGTGTGATTTTAGGTCCCCCGGTCAAACTGGTCGACCAACAACTCACCATCGATTTGTCCCAGACAACTGACGCCGCGGTCTTCAAACATCGGGATGACATTGCCCCACAAGATTTGACTGCCGCCAAACAGCAGTTAGTCTTGAATTCTATCAATGTGCTTATGAAACGTGGCGTTAAAGGGTTGTATATTTACGCTCACGACCCCCAATTGCGGCAATTTTTACTAACGCAGCGCGCTTAAACTCAATTTAGCTCTAAAAAGGCAGGCTCCTAAATCGATTTTAGGAAACCTGCTCTTTTAATATCGTTAACTTTACTTTTTTTCATCAATCAAAACAGTGCCCGTATCAGGATTATGGTCGATGGCGCCCACGATTTCGTGCGGCACGTAGAGTTCCTCCAGGTAGTTGACATCTTCCGGCGTCAGCTTAATGGCTAACGCAGCGGCCGCATCATCCAGATGTTGAGTCTTCGTGGACCCAACGATTGGTGCCACGACACCCTTAGCCCATTGCCAAGCCAAAGCAATCTGCGACATTGAAACTTGGTACTTCTGGGCCAATTCGTCGACCCGGTCCACGATACCCAAGTCTTGTTGCTCGGCGCGGTCGTATTTACCCATGGCGACCCGGTCGGTCTGACTCCGCAACGTATCGACTTGCCAATCCTTGTGGCTCAAGTGACCAGACGCTAAGGGACTATAAGGCATCAACGACACGCCCATTTGTTGACAGATAGGAATCAGTTCGCGTTCATCTTCACGGTACAACAGATTGTAATGGTTCTCCATGGCCTGGAACTGGGCCCAACCGCGGTCCTTAGCGACTTGTTGCATGTTTTGGAATTGGTAACCGTACATTGCAGAAGCCCCAATGGCCCGTACTTTACCGGCCTTAACTAGGTCGTTTAGTGCTTCCATGATTTCTTCAATCGGCGTCTCGTAATCGAATCGGTGAATGATATAAAGATCCAAGTAATCGGTTCCCAAACGTTTCAACGACCCATCAATTTCGCGGTGGATGGCTTCCTTAGAGAGCCGACCCGGGTTAAAGTATACCTTCGAAGAAATGACAACTTTATCACGCGGAATCTGGTTAGCTTTAAACGCGCGCCCCAGATACTCTTCACTGATTCCCTTCGAATAGCCGTTAGCGGTATCAAAAAAGTTGATGCCTAAATCTAACGCGTGGCGGATCACCTGTTCACTTTCATCGTAAGGTAAGCTCCACTTGTGCATCGTACCGGGTTTGCCAAAACTCATCGCCCCGATACAAACCTTTGACACGTTAATGTCCGTATGACCTAACTTGGCGTACTGCATGCCCATCCATAATCACTCCTATCGTTTTACGTCCTTAGTATAAGGGTTCGAGTCGACTGTAAGTCAAGGATTAGGATTGACTTTCACGTCCATAATACTTAGATAGTAGTTTGGCTAAAAACTGCCCTTTTTCTATAGAAGAAAATAAAGACTCTTTGTCAACGGCTGTTGCTGAGGAGTTTTCTGGGGAAACCAATTCATTATTTAAATCGAATTCAAAATCAGTCAAGAAAAGGAACCCCAGTGAATTGGATTCCAATAACCCTCCTCATCAACACCGGTTGACAAGACAAGACACCGAAAAAGACCATACCAAAAAAGCCTTCCACTCACGGGAAGACTTTATCGGACGGTCCGTACGAGACTCGAACTCGTGATCTCCTGCGTGACAGGCAGGCGTCCTAAACCGACTAGACCAACGGACCAACTATTGCGGGAGCTGGATTTGAACCAACGACCTCCGGGTTATGAGCCCGACGAGCTACCAGACTGCTCTATCCCGCGATAATAGAAATATGAAATTAAGATTGCGATGATAATCATCACAATGACCCGTACGGGATTCGAACCCATGTTACTGCCGTGAAAGGGCAGTGTCTTAAACCACTTGACCAACGGGTCATATAAACGGAGAAGGAGAGATTCGAACTCTCGCGCCGCTTGCGCGACCTATACCCTTAGCAGGGGCACCTCTTCAGCCACTTGAGTACTTCTCCATATGGGCCTAAATGGACTCGAACCATCGACCTCACGCTTATCAGGCGTGCGCTCTAAACCAGCTGAGCTATAGGCCCATATAAAAGCGGGTAACGAGAATCGAACTCGCGACAACAGCTTGGAAGGCTGTGGTTTTACCACTAAACTATACCCGCAAAACTTATATGAGTTTTCAAGCAATGGCGCGGGACGGAATCGAACCGCCGACACATGGAGCTTCAATCCATTGCTCTACCGACTGAGCTACCGAGCCATTTAAAACGGTCCGTACGAGACTCGAACTCGCGATCTCCTGCGTGACAGGCAGGCGTCCTAAACCGACTAGACCAACGGACCAATTGCGGGAGCTGGATTTGAACCAACGACCTCCGGGTTATGAGCCCGACGAGCTACCAGACTGCTCTATCCCGCGATAATAGAAAAAGGAGGATGAGAGATTCGAACTCTCGCGTGGTTTTACCCACCTGACGGTTTTCAAGACCGTTCCCTTCAGCCAGACTTGGGTAATCCTCCATATCGCACTGTAACAATGTCCACCTGATGGACCTTGTAGGACTCGAACCTACGACCGAACGGTTATGAGCCGTTTGCTCTAACCAACTGAGCTAAAGGTCCAGTCCAAGTCCAAATCGCGGCGGGGGGGATCGAACCCTCGACCTCTCGGGTATGAACCGAACGCTCTAGCCAGCTGAGCTACACCGCGAAGTGTTAAATAAAATATTCTTATTTAATCGGGAAGACAGGATTCGAACCTGCGACCCCCTGGTCCCAAACCAGGTGCTCTACCAAGCTGAGCTACTTCCCGTTAAAATGCACCCAGTAGGAGTCGAACCTACAACCTTCTGATTCGTAGTCAGACACTCTATCCAGTTGCGCTATGGGTGCAAAATAACAGTAACGACTTAATACCTTTCGGTATCAAGCGGAAGACGGGATTCGAACCCGCGACCCCCACCATGGCAAGGTGATGTTCTACCACTGAACTACTTCCGCAAAATAATGCCGACTAGAAGATTCGAACTTCCGACCCCCTGTTTACAAGACAGGTGCTCTACCAACTGAGCTAAGTCGGCATAGTCAGTATCATTCTTTCTAATCTATATATATCACTCACCACTTGGTGAATGAGCCCTGACAGGCTCGAACTGTCGACCCTCTGATTAAAAGTCAGATGCTCTACCAACTGAGCTAAGGGCTCAATGGAGGATACAGGGCTCGAACCTGTGACCCTCTGCTTGTAAGGCAGACGCTCTCCCAACTGAGCTAATCCTCCATATACGCGTGGCAACGTCCTATCCTCGCAGGGGGCGATCCCCCAACTACTATTGGCGTGCTGAAGCTTAACTTCCGTGTTCGGCATGGGAACGGGTGTATCCTTCAGGCTATCGCCACCACACT